>CAZJAD010000176.1:0-1602 GCA_964543855.1 uncultured Alphaproteobacteria bacterium | reverse complement strand
ACTGTCGATTCGCGTCGAACCTCAAGGGATGAAGCTGGTTGTTCCGTAGGAGAAATGATGTTGTGCGCGCTGGGGTCAAGACGGTTTCTTGCCGCGAGCGTGTTTTTGTTGCTCGCCTGGGAAAGCTCTGCAGCGCCTTTGACGGAGGCGCAGCTCACGGCGCAGGCTCGGTGCGAAGTGCTCGTCAAGCTTCGCTCGGCACAGTCCACCCTTGATGAGGCCTCGTTGTTGCCGCCCGAGTTGCAGGAGAGGTTTTGTGGGGCGGGGCCTGCTTTGCCTGTGCCGAATGGAGATGTTGTGTCACGCGAGCTTCAGAAGATCAAGCGGCTTCGATTCAGTGATGAGCAAAGTGCGTTGCAGGCCGTCGAGATCTTGCGCGGGAGCGCCGAGATTGAATGGGCGGAGCCGCGTTTCATGCGCTATACCTGCGGTCCGCTGTCTTTCAGGAGTCTTGATCCCGGTTATCATGTCGACGGGCCTTCCCGTGATCCTTTCTATCCATTGCAGTGGGGACTGCCGCGAGTGCAGGCTGAAGCCGGATGGGATTTGACGAATGGTGATTCGAGTATCGTCATCGCGATTTGCGACCTGGGAATTGATTTCACGCATTCCGATCTGGCGCCTCAGCGATGGACGAATCTGGAGGAAATTGCCGGCGTTGCGGGCGTCGACGACGATGACAATGGCGCGGTCGATGACTTCTACGGTTATGATTGGGTGGATCTGGACGGTGACGCTTCGCCTGAGAATGGTGACGCTCACGGCACCCATGTGGCCGGGATTGCCGGTGCCGTACGTAACAATGGCGTCGGTATCAGCGGCATTGCAGGAAATTGCCGACTGATGGCGGTGCGTTGCGGAACCGGAACGACGGTTCCGTACGGTTACGAGGGGATCTGGTATGCAGCACGTGCGGGCGCGAAAGTGATCAACTGCTCGTGGAGCGGCTACGGTTTCTCCAATTACGAGAGCGAAATCATCGAGTATGCGCAAGCACAGGGATGCGTTATTGTCGCGGCGGCGGGCAACGAAGGAGAAACCACAAAGAACTATCCAGCATCGTATGCGGGGGTTATCGGCGTTGCTGCGACAGATATTGCCGATATCGCGGCTTCGTTCACGAATCGTGGGCCGTGGGTGGATATTTCGGCTCCGGGCGCGGATGTTTTCTCCACGCTTCCTGAGAACAGTTACGGATATGCCAGTGGCACATCGATGTCGTGTCCATTGGTCGCGGGAGCCTCGGCTCTCGTTTGGAGTCGGTGGCCGGAGCTCACAGGGGATCAGGTGCGGGCGCGGCTTGTGTCTTCCGCTGACCCGATTGACATTCAGAACATCGATTGGGTGGGGCAGCTCGGTCTGGGCCGGTTGAATGTCTACCGGGCACTGGCGGACAGTCTGCCCGGAATCCGGCTGGCGCAAATCGAGTGGCAGGAAGTTGCCGGGGACATGGACGGTCGATTGGAGCCGGGGGAACGCGGCCTGCTTATAGTGCCCGTGTACAATGACCTCGGGTATGCAAGTGGTGTTACCGGATTCTTGGAGGTGGCGACTTCGCACGCTCGCGTAGTAAGACCTGTGTCATCTTACGGCGACCTGCCT
>CAZJAD010000175.1:0-1610 GCA_964543855.1 uncultured Alphaproteobacteria bacterium | reverse complement strand
TGGCATAGCAGAGCACAAGTGCTGATTGCTGCCGTCTGCATCTTGTGCGCGGCGGGAGTCTCTTTCCCCGCGAATTTGTCTGTTCACGGAGGATTTGTTCCGTTCCACCGAGGAAGTTGTTGGGGAGCGACATTAGAACTGAAGCCGGTCGCCGGGCATTTTCTTGTGCCGGAAATCAGCGTAGCCTATGCTCAGGGTGATGCTCCGATAGAGGCGGCACCATGGCCTGGCGGTTCCCACCAAGAGTATGACTACTCGCGGTGGAGAGACTTCTTCGCGGCGGCACGATTGAAACTGCAAGGGATTGTGCCGAACCATCCGGTCTATTTTGCTCTGGGAGTTGGAATCGGCCCTCACCTCGTTAGCGCGAAAAAGAAGGACAACTACTGGTACGACACCAGTTGGCACAACCAGTGGCAGTTCCAAGGTCTCGGTTTCGTTCAAATGAATGTGCGTCTGGACTCAGAGATGTCAATCTTCACGGAGATCGAGGTCACGAGGACTTTCGAGAGCTTGCAGAATCCACAGATATTCCCGCAAGGGTTAGCGGAGCTGAAGTTCGGATTGCGATTTCATCCCGCTGCCTGGAGATAGAAGCTTGGCAGGGGAGGATAGAGGGTTTATTTCTTAGCGAGTTCTTGGAGGGCGTTTTCGAGGATTGTCCAGGCGAGGAGAGCACATTTAACGCGCACGGGAAGTTCGGCGACACCGGCCAGAGCCTCTAATTCCCCCATCGAGACCCCTTCGGGAGATATGCCGCCGTCCCGCAGAAAGTTTTTGAAGCGGTCGATCCACTCTTTCAGTTCCGCTACCGTTTTTCCTTCCGCGATTTCGGTCATCATCGAAGCCGACGCCATCGAAATCGCGCATCCCCTTCCGTTGAAGCGAACCTCTTTCAAGAGATCCCCTTCGAAATTCAAGTCCACGGAAAACTCATCGCCGCACAGAGGATTGTTTCCCTCGACGCGAATCGTAGGATTCGGCAGCGTGCCGAAGTTGCGCGGGTAGCGGTAGTGATCCAACAGGATTTCACCGTAAATGTTAGCGGGCATAGGTGAGCACTTCCTTGACCTTGCGCATCCCATCGATGAGCCGGTCGATTTCTTCGGGCAGATTGTAGATGTAGAAGCTGATTCGAGCGGTCGCCGGGACGTCAAGCCACCGCATCAGCGGCTGAGCGCAATGATGCCCGGCGCGAACCGCGATGCCTTCCTGGTCGAGCAGCGTGGCCAGGTCGTGCGGATGAATGCCTTCCATGTTGAAGGAGACAATGGGGCCACGGCCATTGCGCGGCCCGAAAATCTGGACGCCTTCCTCGGCTGAAAGTGCGGCCATGGCATGCGCGACCATTTCGCGATCGTGCTGCTCTACCCAATCCATGCCAGCGTTCGTCAGGTAGTCTACGGCTGCACCGAGGCTCACGGCTTCGGCGATTGGCGGCGTTCCGGGTTCGAACTTATAGGGAATGTCATTCCAGGTGGCGTGGTCCAGCCAGACTTCACGAATCATCTCGCCACCAGTCATGAACGGGTCCATGTCTTCGAGGAGTTCTTCACGGCCCCACAGCACGCCGATGCCCGTCGGCCCGCACATCTTGTGTCCGGAAAAAG
>CAZJAD010000174.1:0-1889 GCA_964543855.1 uncultured Alphaproteobacteria bacterium | reverse complement strand
TCTCTCTCGGTTTTGCGTAGCGGCGGCTGCGGCTCCATGTTAATCGCTTTGCGGCTCGGATCGAGCTTGTTCTTGACCGGGCAGACCTCGACACAAAGCGTGCATCCCGTACAGTCTTCCGGGGCTACCTGCAGCGTGTATTTGTATCCGGGAAATTCCTTGCCCCGATAGTCGACGGATTTGAAAGTCGCCGGAGCGCCAGCCAATTCCTCCGGAGGATACACCTTCTGGCGGATGCTGGCATGCGGACAGACGAACACGCATTTGCCGCACTGGATACAAATGTCTGCGTCCCAGACGGGAATCTCGAGGGCAATGTTGCGCTTCTCCCACTGCGTCGTTGCGACGGGGAATGTGCCGTCATTCGGCATCGCGCTCGTGGGGACCTCGTCGCCCTTGCCCACGATAATCTTGGCAAGAACATTCTTGACAAGGTCGGGCGCTTCATCCGGTACGACTGGAGGTCGGGAGAAAGTACTCGTCACCTTCGCGGGAATCTTGACCTCGTGCAGGTTGGCGAGGGCGCTGTCCACCGCCGCGAAATTCATCTGGACGATCTGGTCGCCTCGCGCGCCCCAGGTCTTCTTGATTGAGTTCTTGATGGCATCAATGGCTTCATCTTTCTTGAGCACACCGGAGAGAGCGAAGAAGCAGGTCTGCATAATCGTATTGACGCGGCTGCCCATCCCGGTTTCTCGCGCCACATTGTAGGCATCGATAACAAAGAACTTCATCTTCTTGACGATGAGCTGTTCCTGGACTTCCCGAGGCAGCGTATCCCACGCCTTATCGGGAGGCGCTTGTGTGTTCAGAAGGAAAGTCGCGCCGTCGACCGCATCGGCGAGCATATCGTAGCGCTCGAGAAAGACAGACTGATGACACGCCACGAAATTCGCCTTGTTGACAAGGTAGGTCGAGTGAATCGGCTGCGGCCCGAACCGCAAGTGCGACACAGTGATCGCACCGGCTTTCTTGGAGTCATAAACGAAGTAGCCTTGCGCGTAGAAGTCCGTGCCCTCGCCGATAATCTTGATCGAATTCTTGTTCGCGCTGACCGTGCCGTCTGCGCCCAACCCATAGAACTTGCCGCGAAAGACATTGTCCGGCTCGACCGAAAAAGTCGGGTCATACTCGAGGCTGGAGTGCGTGACATCCTCGGTGATGCCCACCGTAAAATGGTTCTTGGGTTTGTCCTTGGCAAGTTCATCCAGAACGGCCTTGACCATCGCGGGCGTGAATTCCTTCGAGCTGAGACCATAACGCCCACCGATAATGCGTGGCGCAGTGGCGAAAGGAGCCTTGCCACTGGCCATGGCCTCACTGATAGCGGTTACAACATCCTGATAGAGCGGTTCGCCAATCGCGCCGGGTTCCTTTGTTCGGTCGAGAGCCGCGATGGCCTTGACCGTTTTGGGCAAAGCGCTCAAGAAGTGCTTGATGGAGAAAGGCCGGTAGAGGCGTACCTTGATCGCCCCGACTTTCTCACCTCGAGCGCTCAGCCACTCCACGGCCTCTTGTGCCGCTTCGGCTCCCGTGGTCATCAGAATGACAACCCGCTCGGCGTCGGGAGCGCCGACATAGTCGAAGAGATGATAGTGGCGTCCGATGCGACCAGCAAATTTGTCCATCGTTTCCTGCACAATGTCCGCGCACGCCAGGTAGAACGGGTTGGCGGTCTCGCGTGTCTGAAAGAAGATATCGGGATTCTGCGAGGAACCGCGCAAGACCGGCTTGTCCGGAGTCATCCGCCGCTCCCGATGAGCTTGCACCAGTTCATCGGGAATCATGTACCGCATATCGTCAGGTTCCAGTGCTTCGATCTTCTGCACTTCGTGCGAAGAGCGGAAGCCGTCGAAGAAGTGGATGAAGGGCACGCGAGACTTCAGCGA
>CAZJAD010000173.1:0-2043 GCA_964543855.1 uncultured Alphaproteobacteria bacterium | reverse complement strand
AAATCCTGAAACAGCAAAGGGCATCCCCGACCGCTCGTGCCTTAGGCCGATCACCCGAAGATGCCCAAAGAATCGAAATGCTCGCCAATCACAAGAAACGCAGACTATCCCCCACGGTCGCTCAGGTCATGGACCAGCTCTTCCATCTTCTTCCACGCCGGCACCAGTTCCATGGACAAGACAATCAGGTCCTGCAGGCGACCACGGGCGTCTTTGACATGGTTCTTGAAAAGCGCCTCCCGGTGAAAGCCGATCTTCTGGAAACGCCGAATGACAAGCTTCTGCTGAGCGAGGACCTCGATGATGACCTTTTCCTTCTCGAGTTCGTGGGCAATGCTCAGCAGGTCGTAGATCAGCATATTACCCAGCCCCTGGCCGCGCCAATCGGGATGGACGATCCCGCGGATCTCGCAAACATGGCGGGACCAGCCGTGGTCGCGATGCAGGACAGCCCATTCGGCGATGATCCGATCCTTATCAAACGCCACTAATCGGATCCGATACTTATAGTCGAGGTTCTCAATCCAGCCCCGAATCGTGTCGGGGTTCCGGACATCCGTCCGAAAATAGGTCAGCTCCGCCTCCGGCAACGATGCGAAGAACTGGTCGAGCGCCTGTTCATGTTCCGGTGCCAGCAGCCGGATCTCGACCGCTCTGCCATTTCTCAGCTTGTAAGTCTGCGGGAAGTTCTTCTCAAATTCGTACATACTCGCCCTCTATTGGAATGGATTGACAAGAATCGAAATCATGTTCATCCACATGGACATCAGTCAAACGCCATCTCGGTTTTCCATTTTGCCCATACCTGCCCGACCAAATCCGGTCCCGGTTCAAGCGTGGGCTTGCCCGGCTGCCAACCGGACGGTGTGACCTCACCGGTCGCAACGACATGCTGAAACGCTTTCACCTGCCGAATCAGCTCACTGACATTCCGCCCGACCTCAGGGGTGAGCACTTCCATCGCCCGGACAACGCCGTCCGGATCAATGATGAATCGCCCCCGAATATCCACGCCCGCAGCGCTATCATACACACCATACACCGCTCCGATTCTCCCACCCGCGTCGGACAGCATCGGAAATGGTACCCCTCCGCGCACCATCTTGGAAAGCTCCTGCTCCTGCCACATCTTGTGGATAAAACGGCTGTCTGTACTGGCGGACAACACTTGCACACCCAGCGACTTCAGTTCATCGTGCTTGGCGGCAACTGCCGCCAACTCGGTTGGTCAAACAAATGTGAAATCGCCCGGGTAAAAACACAACACCACCCATTGACCGTGATAATCAGACAGCTTCACATTCCGGAAGCCGCCGTCTACAAAGGCGCTCGCTTCAAAGTCAGGCGCCGGTTTGCCAACTTGGGCTGTCATCGTCTCTCCTCCCGCAGGCTTAGACTCTCCGGCTGGCTTAGCCCCACCTGCCGGGGCCGCCGCAATCGGGCCAGCCGCTGCTTGGACACACCCGTCTTTCGGTTTTGCCATCGCCTATCCTCCTTGCTCACTCGAGGCTCTCAAATCCAGATCAGACCACTTGGAATCTCAGACTCAAAAACACACCCGTTGCTTCAGGCGCGAGAGACTCCATCTAACCAGATGTATTTTAGGAAATACCTCGTGAATCCTCGCGCCCACAGGACGACCCCTAATTATAACATCTGAAAGGTCAAAGTCAAGCGCTTTTCCTCCGATACACTTCGGAATAACAGGCGGCACAGCGGCCAATGCCTTGACTCTGTTCGCCTGTTTTCTTATTTTTAAAGAACTTTCGATGCAAAAAGAGCCGGGAGATACCCCTTGAACGACGATGTTTTTGCTCAATTGGACGAGGCCATCCGGACCGCGGACACCGACCGCGCCCTGAAGGTCGCTCAGCGAGGTCTTGCCTCCGGTGTCGGTGCCGCGAGCCTTGTGAACGAGGCTTGCATTCCCGCCATGCGTCATCTGGGCGATCTGTGGGAAGAAGGCGAAATTTTCCTGCCGGAACTGATGCTTTCAGCCGAAACGATGAAAGCCGTCATGGCTGTTTTGACTCCACAGATGGC
>CAZJAD010000172.1:0-2046 GCA_964543855.1 uncultured Alphaproteobacteria bacterium | reverse complement strand
TCCGCCATTTTGTCTCACAAGTGGGCCGACTTCACCATTGGGAGCGCACAACGGTGTATCAGATTGGACTTGTCCAAATGGCGAGATAATCAATTGGCTCTGCTGACGGTTGTGAGTGTAATGTAGATGGCGAGAGAGGATTTGACGAAGCTTTGTCGCAAGTTGACACTACATCAGAGCAGACATGGTCCGTTATCGGGCTGCTGAATGCGACGCGGGAGTTTCTGGACTCGAAGGAGTTTGAGAATCCGCGGACGAATGCGGAGCTTCTTGTTGGGCACGCACTCGGCCTCTCGCGCATCGATCTGTATTTGAAACACGACCGGCCGGTGACTGATGAGGAGCGTGAGCGCGTGCGCGAGCTGCTGACGCGTCGCCTCAGCCACGAACCTCCGCAGTATATCACTGGCGAGACCGAATTCTACGGCATTCCTTTGCGCGTTAAGCCGGGCGTGCCGATTCCGCGCCCGGAAACGGAAATCGTTGTCGAGAAGGCAATCGAAGTGGCGAACAGACTTGCGCGCAAGCGGTCAGACGACGCAGTCATCCACATCCTTGACATCGGCACAGGCACGGGCAACATTGCGCTGGCGCTTGCGGCTCAGCTTCCACACTCGGTCGTGGAAGCCACGGACACGAGCGAGAAAGCTCTCGATCTTGCGCTTGAAAATGCCGCACGAGTAGGTCTGGCGGATCGTGTTCACTCGCGCCACTGGGATGTTTTTTCCGACAGGATTCCGTCGGCATTGCATCCGCCGTATGACCTTGTCGTCTCCAATCCTCCTTATGTCGCGGACGCCGAGGTGAGCAAGCTGCCGCGCGAAGTGAGGGATTTTGAACCGAAGAGCGCGTTTGCCGGTGGTGAGGACGGCTTGCGGTTCTACAGGCGCTTCGCCGAACTTGCCGGGCGTTTGCTCGTGGAGGACGGCGTTCTTGTGGTCGAAATTGGAGAGACGCAAGCAGTCGCTGCAGAGAAGATTTTCCGGGGCGCGTTTCAGCAGACAAGAGTCTTCCCTGATCTTTCGGGTGCAGACCGAGTGGTCGTTGCTGAGGGACTGGGAGGAAGTCCGTGAACAACCGCGGCCATGCCGGGTTTGACTTTGTGACGGGTTTTCTGTAAATTCAGGATACAAAAAGAATAGAGCCTTTTCAGTTTGACATAGTGGCGCGGGACTCGCAATCGCGAGCTCGCCGAGGGCGGCTGACCACCCCGCACGGGGATTTAGAGACGCCGTGTTTCTTTCCGGTTGGCACGGCGGGAACGGTGAAGACGCTTTCGCCGGACGAACTTGTGCGCGCCGGCGTGCAGGGGATATTGGCGAACAGTTACCATCTTTACCTCCGACCGGGTCTCGAAGTGCTTCATGCCGCCGGCGGATTGCACCCGTTCATGCATTGGGACCGACCGATCCTGACGGACTCGGGCGGGTATCAGGTCTTTTCCTTAGCGCGGCTCAAGCGCGTGGAAGATGACGGCGTTCTGTTTCAGTCGCATGTTGACGGCAGCTATCATTTCCTGACACCGGCGAAGGTCATCGAGATTCAGCGTGCTATCGGCAGCGATCTGATGATGCCGCTCGATCTGTGTGCGCCTTACCCGGTGCCGCGAGATCAGGCGAAAGAGTGGCATGAACAGACGCTTCTGTGGGCTGCGGACGCCAGGGCGGCTCATCTTGCTCAGCCATTCGTGCACGGCAAGGCGCAAGAGTTGTGGGGCATTGCTCAGGGCAGCATCTTCGAAGATTTGAGGCGTGAAGCCGTCGCGCGTCTCATGGACATCGACTTTCCGGGCTATGCTATCGGTGGACTGGCGGTTGGTGAGCCGCAATCGGCACTGAGCGAGATCGTCGAGCTTTGTTCGGATCTTCTGCCGAAAGATAAGCCGCGCTACCTGATGGGAGTCGGAATGCCCGCCGATTTGCTGGACGCTGTCGCGCTTGGCATGGATTTCTTCGATTGCGTTTTGCCGACGCGTGTTGGGCGTGGTGGTTCGGCGTTCACCTGGAACGGGCGGCTGTCGGTGAAGGCGGCGCATGAAAAGGAAGC
>CAZJAD010000171.1:0-2076 GCA_964543855.1 uncultured Alphaproteobacteria bacterium | reverse complement strand
AGCTTCGGTCGGCCCGAATCTTCGCGAATTCCTCTTCGGCGAGCTGCGCGATTTCGGGCTCGAACGAGCGCAATCCGAGTTTGTAGTAAAACCAATAGGCTCCCGCCGCAAGCCCCTCCTCGTTTTCATGCCCAACCTGATAGCGCCGCAAAAGGAAAGTCGTCACGCCGAAGTGATGATGGAATAAGCGCAGGAATTGTGCGAAGATGTAAGCCGCTTCTCCGCCGCGGAAGGTGTCGAAAATGTTGATGGCGATCTCCACGCGGTCGAAAAGGACCGCGCCCACGCCATAGCCAATCGGCAGTCCGTTCTTGATGATGAATGCAGCATAGTCGGCTTCGAGCGGCAACCGAAACGCCGGGAGGGTTCCGATGATGGCAATTTGAATCCCTCGACCGACATCCGCCAGGAAAACTTCTGCGGGATTGGCGTGATCCACCGGATAGAGCTCGCGTTGACGGACCAGAAGTGCGCCTATGGTCATGTCGATAATCGCGTTCGCGTGCCTCTTTGGAAGAGGCCGAAGTGGCGGCAATGGCCGCACCGTCTCGGCGCGCAAACCGCCCTTGAGCCTTTTGATTGGCCCACGCTGATAGTGAACGCGGCGCACCGGCAGTCTCGAGCGCGAACGAGTGACCTGCGCGTTGCCCGGTCGCCAGCGCAGCGGAAGCTCGAGTGTTTCATAGAGATGGCGCTGGACATCCGAAGGCAGCGACGAATCCTGCATGCGCGTCACGAGCCACAGGAAATCGCTGCGCCCTTGCCCCTTGGCCAAGCTGACCCAATCCTCCGTGGCCTGGTCGGGGTCGTCGAGCGTGTCGTTCTCAGTCCAGGTTGCAAGAAACGGCAGCACGGAGGCCAAGGCATCGGTTTCCATCTCGTTGTACGCATCCCAGTCAATCGCGACGGCTCCGGGGAAGTTCTTCGCCAGCCAGAGCGCCATGTCCCAGTCATAACTGTATTCAACGACGGTTTCTGCGATACCGGTATTGCTGAGTCGGGCCTGAGCCCAGTCATCATCGGCTACGAGCGGCCTCACTCGGTCGGCGAAATTCTGCAGCTCACTCTCTGCGCGGCGCAGTATCTCACGATTGTCCGGATAGGCTCTGAGGAAGCACAGAATCTCGTGGTATCGCTGGAGCATGGCGGGGCTTCGGATGGCGAGAGGCTGGAGCGCTTGGAGGATATCTTGTTTCGCTGCTGCATCTTCAGGAGAGAAGCGTCGCGAGAGCTTGCCGAGCGCGGTGATGAGTTCGCGGATCGAGCTGTTGCGGAAAGATGTCGACGAGGAAGTGGGCATTGATGAAATCCACCTTCAGGAAGAAAAGTCCAGCGGGTATGATACATAGATCGGGTAAGAAAGTCAAGGAAATCGTTGGCTTGCCCAACGGAATCCGCGTTGCCGCGTGCGAGAGAGTGGGAACAATGAGCGGTGTTTCGTGGGTCTTCATTCTGCAGAAAGAGAGGCATAGGCTGGCTCAAGTGCAAAACGCGACATGAAGTTGTGGGAGAATAGTATATATGGAAAGCAGTGGGGTCTACTTTGTATTTACAGGAGTTACACACGAGGATTGAGCGATGGGCCGACATTTTCGGTAAATGTATGGAGATGTTGACTCTGCCGTCATCCGAGGTTAAATTATAAGTGGTCGGGGAACTATAGTAAATAATGCCAAGTATGAGTCATGCCGAGGCTGTGGCACGGGCATTAGGTGCGGAAAGTGATGTTATCACTGTTTGTTTCACCTATTCCTGATGGCGTCATCGGTATCGTCACGATGACCACGAAGCTGCATCGGTTCACGCTGCTGGGGAAGCCGCGAAGAGAGCCGGATGTTGCCGGTTTTCGCAGACGTAATCGGGAGTCGGCGAGGATCGGAACAGAATGTTTAACTTACTATAAGACATAGGATAAGAGGAGCCCCATCTCAGACAAGCGATGGGGCTGATCATTGGAGATGTGTTCGACAGAAATAACAAGCCCTTAAAAGAGAAAACCCCGCTTATCGCGGGGCGAGGGTGGCGCCTCCCAGAATCGAACTGGGGACACACGGATTTTCAGTCCGTTGCTCTACC
>CAZJAD010000170.1:0-2212 GCA_964543855.1 uncultured Alphaproteobacteria bacterium | reverse complement strand
TCATCATTCAACCCAATGCTGGTCAACCGCAGGTAACACCCGAGGGCACGATTTATACCGAAGACCCCGAGACCTTTGCAGCGAACATCGCTCGAATCCGCGAACTCGGCGTCGAAATGGTCGGCGGCTGCTGCGGCACCCAGCCGGCAACGATCGCAGCAATCCGCGCGCGGTGGAAATGATGCAGACTTCCCCCGTCTATGTGGACGACCTTCTCATTGCGCCGCGCCTTGAAGAAGTCTACCGTCTGCTGGGAGGAAAGCCCGACGATGCTCCGGCACGCCTGCAGCAGCTTCTCGAGCAAGCACTCTCAATGGGTCGCGAACTGGCCAAGCCTCGTGCTCTCTACGGTCTCTTCGATCATATCGAGAGCGATCCCGTTCTGACAAATGATCTCGGGCCGATTGTTCTTGGCATCTGCACGATCGGCTCGGCGCTCGAAGAAAAAGTTCGCGAGCTAACCACCGAGAACCAGCTTGCCTTGGCGACAGCGCTCGATGCTGTGGGTTCGGAAACCGTGGAGAATCTCGCCGAGCAGCTCGAAGCTCGCATCTGCAAGGAGTTCACAACCGAAGAGCAGGTCGCCGGTGCGCGTTTCAGTCCCGGCTATGGAAATTGGCCGCTGGCGTCCGGTCAGCAGACGATCTTCTCTCGTCTCCCGGCAGAACGCATCGGCGTCACCTTAAGCGCGACATCTCTGATGAGCCCTCTGAAATCCATCTCGTTTGCCATGAAACTGTCGACCTGCCCCGTGAGCGAACCATCCGCTTCCAAATGTTCCCTTTGCGACAAAGAAGACTGCCGATACCGGAGGTAATCCCTGTGGAAACGCTGCGGCCACGCATAGAACTCTTGTCACCGGACCTCGTGCGAGCCATCGTGTCGGACGCGATCCTCATTCTCGAACGCTCCGGCGTGGCCGTGGAGAACGCTGATGCACGAGAGCTTCTCCTCGCTTCCGGGGCCAGAGCTGACGGCGGCCGAATCAAAATCCACGCGGACCTGATCGAGAAAAGTCTCAAGACCGTGCCCGCACGGATTCAGCTCTATGACCGCAACGGTGAATTATGCGCGGACCTGGGCGACGACCGCTCCCATTTCGATCCCGGCTCGGCGGCCCTCAAGTTCTTCGACTACGAAACCGGCGAGCTGCGTCCGTGCAAAATGGCCGACGCGGTTCGTTTTGCTCGCTTGATCGATGCGTTGGATAACTTCGCCGCGCAGAGCACCGGCGTCGTGCCGAGCGATGTGCCGCCGGAAGTCTCGGACAGCATCCGTCTCTTCATCGCGCTCACAAGCGGAACGAAACCGGTCGTGACAGGCACCTTCAAACGCGGCTCGTTTGAACTGATGCGCCGCATGCTGGTCACTGTGCGTGGCAGCGACAGAGCGCTGCGCGAGAAACCCTTGGCCATCTTCGATTGCTGCCCGTCGCCGCCGCTCATGTGGAGCGACCTCACCTGCCAGGACCTAATAGATGCCGCGCGAGCCGGAATTCCTGCTGAACTCGTCTCGATGCCACTCACCGGAGCAACCGCGCCGGTCTCGCTTCATGGCGCCGTCGTGCAGCACTGCGCCGAGAACCTGAGCGGCATTGTCATTCACCAGCTCGCGGCTTCCGGTTCGCCGATTATCTATGGTGGTTCGCCCGCGTTCTTTGACATGCGCACCGCCACAACGCCGATGGGCGCCATCGAAACGATGATGATTGACGCGGCCTTCGCGCAAATCGGAAAACATCTGCATGTTCCCACGCACGCCTACATGGGTCTTTCCGACGCCAAAGTCGTGGACGCGCAAGCCGGTCTTGAAAGCGGCATGGGAGCGCTGATGGCGGTCCTGGCTGGCGTCAACATGATTTCAGGCCCCGGCATGATGGATTTCGAGAATGCGCAGAGCCTCGAAAAGCTCGCGATTGACCATGACATCTGTGGCGCGGCGCTGCGTTTGGCTCGCGGCATCGAGCCTCGCGACGCTGCGGCCATTCCCACTCTGATGGAAGTTCTCCTGCGCGAGGGCAATCTCCTGAGTCATCCGCACACGCTGCGCTGGTACAAACAGGAGGGTTATTACCCGAGCAAGATTATCGACCGGCAGACCGACGAAGCCTCGCAGAAGCACGGCGCGAAAACCGCCCTCGACCGCGCCCACACCTTCGTCGAAAAGACGCTCGCGAAGCACAAGATAGCGCCTCTCGACGCCGCCATCCACC
>CAZJAD010000169.1:0-2424 GCA_964543855.1 uncultured Alphaproteobacteria bacterium | reverse complement strand
TTCAAAATCCGTCAGTCCTTCGAGAATCTGCCCCTGCAGATCTACAATATTGCGTTCGATGGGAAAATCGCCGATCTGAATGACCTGGCGTTGCGAACACTTGGATACGAGAGCAAAGATGAACTGATCGGTAAGCCGTTCACCACCATCTACCCCCCCTCCTCGCGAAAAAAGGCAAGAACACTGTTCGAGAAAGCGAAAAAGGAAGGCAAGCTCCACAACGAAGAACTTCAGATAATGACGAAGGAGGGGAAGATCATCGACGTGCTGCTCAACGCCGTTACGATCTTTGATCAAAAGGGCGCGCCTATGTTCAACTTGTGGACGATTATCGACATCATCGAGCGAAAACAGATGGAACAGTCGCTGCGGGAGATCGAGGTACGGTACCACATGGTCGTCGAAAGTGCGGCGGATTCGATCATGTTGTTCGACGGTGAATCGCTCCGATTTCTGGAAGTTAACCAGGCTGCCTGTAAGATGTATGGCTATAGCCGGGAAGAATTCCGTGACCTGCGACATTCCGATATCACAGCCGAACCGGAGCAGTCTGCCGCCTCCATCAGGGAAACACTATCCGGTCAGAGCAAACGCATTCCCAAGCGTTATCATCGGAGAAAGGACGGCACAATCTTTCCGGTCGAGATCTCGGGCAGCACCTTCACTATTGGAGACCGGAAGATGCTTTGCGATATCGTGCGGGACATAACTGAACGGGTGCAGTCGGAGGAGGAGCTGCGTGAAAGTCGAGCGCGCTTCCAACAGCTGGCGCGGCGAACCGATCGCCTTCTGGTGGAGCAGAGCGCAGCCATCTCCCGGGAGCTACACGACGACCTGGGCCAGTCGCTCACCGCCATGGCTATGGACCTGACCCTGATAGAGAGGGATCTGAGAAAGCAGCCGGGTTCCACAACGGAACTGGCCGAATCACTTCGAGACTTGCGTAGTCTGCTCAACGATTTGATAGGGAAGGTGAGCAACCTCTCCCATATACTGCATCCTGCGGTTCTGGGGGAGACCGGGATCGTCGAATCCCTGGCATGGCAGCTCGAGGAGTTTGGTAGACGTTCCGGAATCGCCACAAAGCTGCGCTTGCGGCTGGAGTCTGCGGTCCTACCTAAAGAGTGCGCCTTGGAGGTCTTCCGCTGCGTTCAGGAGGCCTTGACCAACTGCGCCCGCCACTCCCGGGCAGAAAAGGTAGAGATAGAGGTTCGAAAGCGAAAAGCTGCCTTCGTCGTCGTGGTCAGAGACAATGGCATTGGCTTTGACCTAGACAAGATCGACAGCCGCACTGGCCTCGGCTTGCTCAGCATACGAGAGCGCGCTGCCGCTTGCGGCGGTCATGCAAACATACACAGCCAGCCCGGGGTTGGCACAACCATCACAATCGTGGTTCCCCTCGAAGTAGTCACATGATCCGGATCGTGGTGGTCGACGACCATCCCCTGGTGTTGGAGGGTTTGTCTCGAATAATTGAGAGGGAGCCCGACCTTGAACTCGTCGGCCAGGCCGGCAGTAGCGGTGAGTTAGCCGCGCTGCTGGAGCGGACCCCTTGCGATGTGCTGGTTCTGGACATCGGTCTGCCGGACAAGAATGGATTGGACGTGCTTGAGGAGCTTAAGTCTCACCATCCGCAAGTGGCCGTACTCATGCTTAGCATATCCCCGGAGGAGCGCTTCGCAGTCCGTGCTTTCCGCATAGGTGCAGCGGGCTACCTGACCAAGAGCGCTGCTTCCGACGAACTGATTACGGCCATCCACAAGGTAAGCGCAGGTGGACGCTACGTGAGCGGGCGGCTGGCCGAGGAGCTGGCCCGCAATCTCAGCCGACCTGGCGACGAAGCGCCTCATACGAAGCTCTCAAATCGGGAGAACGAGGTGTTTCTTCTTCTGGCCCAGGGCGGCACAACCGCCGAGATCGCCAGGCAGCTCCACCTGAGCGAGAACACCATCTATACCTATCGCAACCGTATCCTTAGAAAGCTCGACCGGCAGAACAACGCGCAGCTTTCTCTGTACGCCATACGCTACGACCTGATTGACTAACAGCCTGCTTCTTCGGGACTGGCATACGGGACCCAGTGGTGACACTCGCCAAATATCCACCTGTAACGGAAAATGTGACAGGAGAATCACAGCTTTCGCGATATTGCTGATGGCTCGTCCTTCCTATACTTAAAATAGAAGAAAAGACAACTAACTCACCATAGAAAGAATTGGGAGAATAACGATGGTAGTGTTGATCACCGACGATTCGCCCTTGATTCGAGAGCGCTTGGCAAAGCTCAGAGCTCACATCCGGAAACAGGGTCTCCCTACCCGTGTGATCGTTCTGACCAACTACGCCTCGGAGCACAACCGGCAAAAAAGCCTGCAGCTGGGCGCCGAAACCTTCTTCGACAAGAGCACTGAATTCGCTCAGGCT
>CAZJAD010000168.1:0-2474 GCA_964543855.1 uncultured Alphaproteobacteria bacterium | reverse complement strand
TGGACTGGTCTGCCAATCGTCCCACTGAATCAGCGCCAGATCGTCAAACCACGCATAGCCGGTTCCGGCGCTTGGCTGGTAATGGTGAACATAAACATCGTAGAAATTCGTTCCGCTGGGGATATCCAGGTCTGCGCACATGTATGTCCACGGATTGTCGCCGTCGAGAACCTCTCCGATCGTAGGCCGCCCCAATTGCGTGCCGCCGCCGCGCTGAGTCCAGTACTCGATTTCGATCATCGAGTTCCCGGCATTCTGCGTCATCATCCAACCCACGAAACTCCAAGGCAAATCATCATCAATCGATTTCCGGTGGTCCAAGTTTGACTCATAATCCCACATTGAGCTGGATTCATTTTGCAGTCGAATGGAACGAGCTCCGCTGTGACTCTGGTCTTCATTATACTGCTCATGGTCGTTGCTCAGATTCCATTCATCGGCCCCTTCATCTTCCATGTTTCCGAACCACAGCATCTCTCGGCCGACGCGTACCTCAGCTCCCATGGGGGAGATGACTTCGACTAGAACAGGGTAACCGTCTCCGGACATCTTCCACGGCAGTGAGAGCCACCACTCGTCTGTCTCCGCCAACGAAAGCGTGTCCGTCCATTCGGCACCCGTGCGCGTCACGGCGGTCGTATCCCAGATGATGCGGGCACTGTCTTCGCCCGGATTGCGTACCAGCCAGGTGTCCAAACGGCGGGACATTTCCGATTCATAATCCAAGATGGCTTGCCCGAGTCCTCCGGACGCCCGTCGTGGAATCATGTGGTCGATGTAGACGGCGTGGATGTTCGCTTCGTCTATTCCGTTTTCCGCGGAGAAGTGCGTGTGGAGGAGAAGGGAGGGGAGACATTCGGCGTAGCTCAAGTCGAAGACAAAATTGCCCATGCTGTGAGCAATGAGCTTACCCTGATAGACTTCGAAGCCTTGAATAACATGCGGGTGGTGAGTCACGACGAGATCGGCTCCGTTTTCAATGGCATACTGGCGCAGCAGGCGTTCTGTCGTGTCGGGAACGACATCGAAGATGATGATTTCGGGATCCCAGTCGGGGAGGCCGGTCTGCATTGCGACCTGCGGTTGGGTTTTGTACTCGCTGCCCGAATGGACATTCAGAACGGTGAAGTCGGCATGGGCGACTGCTTCGGGAATCGTGGCTTCAATCGCGCTGCGGTTCCACATCGCGAATCCCGGTCGCGACCGTCCGGCATCGAGAAACGGCTGGTAGTTGTTGTAGGAGCCTGTTCGGTCACTGAAGCAGAGCATCGCGATGGATATTCCATCGGCGGAGAGAAACCGCGTGCGCCGAGCCAACAGGTCGTTCATGCCGCAGCCGGTGTGGGCGACACCGGCTGTGTCCAGCACATACATCGTCTCCAGCATTCCGTTCTGCATGTAGTCCAGAATGTGGTTATTGGCCAGGCACGCGAAGTCGAATCCCGCGTATTTCAATCCGGCGACCTTCTCCGGATACGCTTTGAAACAAATGCCCTTGGTCGGGTGCTGAGTCGTGGCGGTTGTCAGGGGTGATTCCAGATTGCAGCTTGCCAGTTCACAAGGCTCCACGAGGTAGCGGGTCGGTTCGAAGACGGTCTCCATATCCATACTGCTGTAACCGCGCGCCAGCATGATGTCTCCCGTGAACGCGAACCAGAAATCTCCCGTTTCCGTCACTGGAGTGTCTACCACAGCATTGCTGTGCCATGCCACATTGTCCGTTTCGTCCGTGACGGTCAGCGTGACCGTATAGCTGGAGTGTGCGCGGAAGATATGATCGGGGTGGAGCAGCGTCGCGACCTGTCCGTCGCCGAAATCCCAGACATGATCGAGCAACGGGCTGTCCGGGTCATTGGCCAACGAGAAGAACTGCACACGCACACTGTCGGGCGGTGCGCCGGTTACGATCATCCAGTTGAAATCCGCCACCGGTGGGTAGGGCAGCGCGCCAGTGACATCGCGGATCTCGTCGAATCGTACTTCTCCGGGTGGATGAGCATTGTCATTGTCATTGATGAACTCCACTTCGCGAATTCGCGGCAGATAGCCGAAACGCCCCTGCCAGTCCTCGCCGACGGGCAAGTAAATCGGGACCCAGGTATCAGATTCGAACCAGCCTTCGTAAGTTGGAATCCAGTTCTGAGATTCGGGCATCTCGGATCCCCAGATGATGTAGCGAAGGTAATTGAGCGAATCCGCTATGCCGATGGCGTGTCGTTCTCCCAACTCGACAAGCTTCATCGCCACCTGCCAGACCGTATTGAATTCCACGGCGATCGGGTCGATCTGTTCTCTTTTCCAGGTGTCGCCGTAGAGGCGCAGAGCGTAATCGGTGCCGTCATAAGTATCCCAGGAAATGACTTCCCAGTCCGAAGGGTCGTCGTCTTCGCCCGGGACGCTCAGGAGGGTCACGCTCCCTTGCTCGAAATCCTCGATGACGACGACTGAATCCGGAGGAGGCCCCGGCACGAGAG
>CAZJAD010000167.1:0-2501 GCA_964543855.1 uncultured Alphaproteobacteria bacterium | reverse complement strand
TTCACGAGGGAGCATGGCAGTTCATCCCGTGTGGTGATCGAACCATTGTCGTCTGCCTTATGCGGTATCGACTCAATGTATGGTTGCCCCCGTTTCTCATCCATGGAGCCGTTTACTACTATCTGCCGCAGATCATCAGGGGCTTGCGTCAGCGCGTCAACGAGGCGCCGTAACCGCACGCGTTCAATTCATGCAGATTGGCTGCCTCTGACCAGATTGCATGTTTGTTGTCTGAGCACGGATCATTGTCTCCAGTTGTCGACCAATCTGATTGACCGCTACGCACAAGTTTTTAGCAGGGGTCTATTATGAAAGACAAACTCAAGTTCCTGCTGGTGAATCCAACCGCTCCGCAATGGCAAGTGCCAATCGGCAAGAAGCCACGGCGCAGCACGAAGACTTTCAGGTTTTCCATGCTGCCAAGTCTGTATGTCGCGGCATCGCTGCCGTCCGATGTGGAGACACAGATTGTCGATGAGGATGTCGAACAGATCGATTTCGAGTCGGATGCGGACATCATCGGTATTTCGTTTATGACCTTCAATGCTCCTCGGGCTTATGAGATTGCGGACAGATTCCGGACTGAGAAGGGCAAAACGGTTATCTTCGGCGGCTATCATCCGACCTTCATGCGGGATGAGGCGGCCCCGCACGCGGATGCAATTTGTATCGGTGAGGCGGAGCCCAACATGCGGCGCATGATTAATGATTACCTGGCAGGCAAACTGCAGAAGCTCTACTATAACGGACTGGCCGATGTGGCTAAGTTGCCTGTACTGAATCGCGATTTGATCGACAAGTCGCAATATATTACTCCTTGGGCGTTGCAGGCGACGCGCGGATGCCCGCATCATTGTACTTTCTGTTCGGTTTCGACTTTTCACCAGCATAGTCACCGCACTCGGCCCGTCGAGGCCGTGCTTGAAGAACTGCGATGTATGGGGAAATATGTGTTGTTTATGGATGATAATCTCGTGGGACATCATGAATACGCTAAGGAGCTATTCTCGCGCATGATCCCGCTTAAGAAGAATTGGTTCGGACAGGGTGGAATCAACATTGCGTATGACAATGAGCTTCGCCGATTAGCTGCCGCCAGTGGTTGCCACGGCATGTTCATCGGTTTTGAGTCTCTGTCTGAAGATAATCTTCGTGATAGCCACAAGCGATTCAACAAAGCAAGTGAGTACAAACAGGTCATAAAGACTCTGCATGATTCAGGGATTGGGGTTTTTTCCGGATTTGTTTTTGGTATGGACAACGACAGACCCGATGTGTTCAAAACGACCTTGGAGTTTCTTCACGAGTCAGGAATAGATCTGCTGCAGGCGACCATTCAGACGCCGTTTCCGGGTACAGAGCTGTTTGACCAAATGGACAAGGACGGGCGCATTTTCTGCAAGGACTGGAGCCGATATGATTTCACAGAGGTAGTGTTCGAGCCGCTTCACATGAGCCGGTACACGCTGAAGCACGGCTGCGATTGGGTTCGTTCGAATTTCTACAGGTACCCTGCCATATGGCGCAGGGTGATGCGCGCCTTCGAGTACCTGCCACCAGTGCTGGCGTTGGCCTGCATTGGAGTGACAAACTACAACTATCGTACGCGATGTGCAGTGAATCGAATTATGGAGTCAGCGAAGTATTTCAGAGGATAGATAAACGGGGAGCGAGACTTTGGCGGACTTCGGCAGCCGCCACCGACTGTCTGATCTAATCGGCAGAAATGTCCACGCCGTATGTGAAAGCCATACAGCGGTCATAGAATCCGCTTGACAAATAGGCAGCGATTTCGGTATCTTGATGGCGTCAACCGCTGGGTCGCGCTGGGATGCCGTAGATCCGCCAATCTGCTCTTCTCCATACAACCCAAGCCAGAAAATCTTGCGTGCGTTACTCCACAATCTCACTTCTTGATACATTTCCTGCATTCGAAACCGACGTGGCTGTCGGTCAAGTGTGGTTGGGAAGATATGGCACGGCAATATTCTCCAGCCTGTTGGACGATGTATCGCGAGCATTCCGTTGGGCTTGGTTTTGTTTCTGTTGATTATCTTGGCCTTTCCTATTGGGTCTTCTCCGCGCAATGCCGCGATTGTGTATGTAGCGGAGGATGTGGCACTCGAGACAACGGATGACACTTTGCAGACATCGTGCAAGGCGGCACGAGATGTTCGTCCGACGCTCAATGTGATGCCCATCCTGATGTACGATTCGAATATCGGTGTCGGCTATGGCGCAAAGCTCTTTCTGTTGAATCAGCTTCATCACACCGAATCGTTTGATCTTACTCTTTTCAGCAGCACGAAGGGAGAGCGGTGGTATAGGTTTGTGGGATCGTGGCCTGATTCCGAATTGAGGCAGGGTAAGATCTATCCAATTGCAGCGGATCTGACCATCGAATATGATAAGCTGATCAAAGCGAGCTTCTTTGGAATCGGCAATGGGTCGCGGTCTTCCAAGGGATTTGCGCAACTCGTTACTCTCGCGCATCTTACACC
>CAZJAD010000166.1:0-2536 GCA_964543855.1 uncultured Alphaproteobacteria bacterium | reverse complement strand
GTCATTCCCACACAGATTGCCGCTGTGGAGAAGTTGTCGGGTTCGCTCGAGTACGCGGCGATGTCGACCGCCGCATACCACCATCGCCCTTGTCCGCCGAATCCGAAGGTCGGCGCACCGTTGCCTCGCTCCGGCGTCTGCACACCTGCGCCGATCCAGACATAGTCGACGGCGAGAGCAGACAGAGCGGGGAAGAGCAAAGCGGCTATGATGAGACGATAAAACCTCAAGAATCAGACTTCAATTCTTCTATGAAAATCAGAGAAAGCGCGCCTATTGACCCTCAACAACCGTGAGCAGGTCGCGCTTGTGTTCTTCTTCCTGGATGAGAATGTCCTCCAAAATTCGGCGAAGACCATACTCGCGCCGCTCCTCGGCCTGAGAAATTCGCTCCTTGTAGCGGTTGATGGCCATCTCCTCGCCGGCGAGGTCCTGATTCAACATGTTCAGGCTGTTCTTCGAGGTTTCCCGCTTCTCAACTTCCACGGTCGGGGTCCCGCCAAGGAAGTCGATCTGCTCGGAGAGCATCAGCGCGTGTTGCATCTCTTCCTGAGAGTGAACGATCAGCTCTTCGATGATTGAATCGTACTGTGCTCCCACGATCATCGTCGCGTGTTGGATATACTGTATTGCTGCCGCATACTCCCATTCCAGGTCTTTATTCAGCTCTTCCAGAAGCTTCTGCTTCGAGATCGCCATGGAATTCCTCCTGATGTCGTTTATTATTTCTCACTTTTTCGGTTTTCGCTACTTGCTTCGGTCGAGTTCACGAGGTGGCCTTGACGCGTTCCCCGTATTCAGCGTTGGCTTTGAAAAACAGTGCCGTGACGAGCAAGCTGTGACGAATCAAAGTCAAACGGGTCTATTCCTGTTTCTTCTCTTCCGGCAGCGGGAAATAGCCGAGCTGCTTGAAGATGGCGAGGTTGTCCCAGGTTGTCCATGTTTCGGCAATCTTGCCGTCTTCAAGACGATGGATGATGGAAATAACGACTTCGATCTTCTTTCCGCTCGGCGGCAGGTTGCCCATCGGCCCGGTTTGCGTGCCGGTTCCGACGGTGACAAGGGCCACCTTGTCTCCCTCAGCGATCATGAACTGAGTCTCTTCATGCCAGTCGGGAAAGGTGATGAAGGTTTCCTTGAGAAAAGCCTTCATTTCCTCAAGGCCGTGAATTTCCTGCTGCTCCGGCGGCATGGCCTGACAGTGGCGGACATAATTGGGTGTCAGGATGTCGTCCCACGCATCAGGGTTATGCTTATTGACGCCCTCTTCGTAAACCCGCTCGATGACGGCTTTGTTCTTCGCTTCGATCGCCTTGTCCCGATCTCCGCATCCGGTTGCCAGAACGGTGAAGGCGATGACGGGAATCAGAAAGAAAAGGATGATTTTCGACTTTTTCATTCAGAACCTCCGATCTTGCCGCGATGGGCACGCAACTTAAAATGTCGTAGGGTCATACCCGTGTTTCAGCCTGCCGGTGCTGCAATTTGTCAGAATCCGACGGCGACTATACTTCCATTTGCCACCGAAAGGTCTATTTGTCCTTCGCCATTGCCCAACGTGCCGGTTACCGAGTTAGGAGTACTGATCATATTTTGCAGAAACAGATTCGACACAGTGATTTCCCCGTTGCTGACACTTGCCGAGAATTCCGCCGAGGTGGATTCAGGGATGGACAAGTTGATCTGGCCGTTCGCAACTCCCATGACACATGTTCCCAATACTGGCAGGAAGACTCTCCCATCGATTGTCCCATTGGCCAGCGACACATCCACATCGCCATGGGTTGAATCCACGACGACTGTACCATTGCTTAATCCGACGGACACACTGTCGAGAATCGATGATACGGAAACGGTTCCGTTTGCTTCTGCGACGGAGACCTTCCAACTATCGGGAATCCGAATGTAATAGGTGACCTCGTAGTCACGACCCTGGGTTTCATCAGGCTGTTCTGTCCACGCGACGATCTCATCGTCAGCGGTGTCGACATGAACCGCTAGGTCCTGCAAATGTTGTTCGGCATCCTCGATGCTTTCTGACTTGACCGTGCGTTCGCCCCAGATTCTCACGGAGTCAAGGTTCGAGATGCCGACGACTTCAACGGTTCCATTGATCGCGTCCACTCGCAAGAGCGTTCGATTCGCGATCTCAATTTGGAACGAGAATTCCTCGGAGGCAGAATAGCGAGTGCTGCTGACGCTCCCGTCATTGTCCGTCTGGCACGAGGCCAGGACAAATCCCAATGTCAAACCGAAGATACAAAGCAGAGTGGGACTTCTTCGCATGGTGAAGAGGGGCAGTGTCATGAGCGTTGTCTCCTTTGCTCTTGTCTCCGTAGAGGCTGACCCGTGTGCCAGCCCATGCGCGCACACGAGTGTGCACCGCACACAGTTGCAGTTTATTTGCCTTGCCGTCTCATCCGTGGAAAGAATATCGGCACTCTGTTCTTGTATTCGACATACTCTTTTCCGAGGCGCTTCTCGAGTTCGGGCTCTTCAATTATTTTCAGTTCACAAACACTCACCGCGACAACCA
>CAZJAD010000165.1:0-2562 GCA_964543855.1 uncultured Alphaproteobacteria bacterium | reverse complement strand
TCAGGCCATCCAGATTGGCGAACCTCTGGCGGAGTGTCAGGATGTCCAGGAGCGCCTGTGTGGGATGTTCATGAGCGCCATCACCGGCATTGATGATGATTGCCTCGAGATGCCGTGACAAGAAATGGGGGGCGCCGGCGGCACTGTGACGCATGACAACAATATCAATCTTCATTGCCTCGATATTCCGTGCCGTGTCGAGCAGTGTCTCACCTTTGGCCAGAGACGATCCCGTGGAGGAGAAATTCACGGTATCGGCCGACAGGCGTTTCTCAGCCAGTTCGAAAGAGATTCGCGTGCGCGTGGAGCTTTCGAAGAAGAGATTAACGACGGTCACACCCCGGAGTGTCGGCACTTTCCGGATGGGCCGATCCAGGATTTCCCGCATGCTCTCGGCGGTATCGAGGACTCTGGTGATATCGTCCGCAGTGTAATCCTCCAAACCGAGGAGATGTTTGTGCGGAAAGGGATTCATGGTGAAACCTCCACCAGAAGCACGGCGTCTTCGCCGTCAATCTCTGTCATACGCACCCGGACCTCTTCATTAATGGAGGTGGGGATGTTCTTGCCGACGAAATCGGGACGGATCGGTATCTCGCGGTGGCCGCGATCTGCCAGAACGGCAAGCTGAATCCGTCGGGGCCGTCCCAAATCCATGAGGGCATCCAAGGCGGCACGCGCCGTGCGTCCGGTATATAGCACATCGTCCACCAAGACGAGGTTCAGGTCGTATGTATCAAATGGGATGTCGGTGGACTGGACCTTCGGCTGTTTGAGCCTTGTGCGGAAATCATCGCGGTAGAGAGTCACGTCGAGCGTGCCGAACGGGATTTCGGTGCCTTCGATGGCCTCGATTCTCTTGGTTAACCGTTTGGCCAAAAAAGCGCCGCGCGTCTGCATACCGATAAGAGCGAGGTTGGCGGCTCCACGATTTCGTTCGATAATCTCATGTGCCAGGCGCGTGAGGGTCCGGTCGAACCCTCGAGCGTCCACAAGTACAGATTTGGTCTTTTCGCCCATGGAACCCTCAAAAAAAGAGAGAGCCTCCTTGGCCCAAACGGGCAGGGAGGCTCACAATGACTGTGTTCTGAAAAGATTCCCTTGCCGAGCTCACGGGTTCAGCTTAAAGGGTGAAAGGGTGACTGTGCCTAATCAGCGGAAACGCCTGAATGGTATTCAGGGCTAATATACGGAATAATTCCGGGGAATGCAACTCCCCGGTCATCTGCCAAGGGCATAGATGAGGTTGGCGACCACGGCAATCTGATCGATGTCGGCATCGGCGTATTCCGCCTCGACCTGCGCCTTCCACTGCGGCGCGAGCGGGATATCCACACCACCGAGGATGTGGAATCCGAACTCACTGTCGCTGGACGATCCCGCTGGACCATCATGGTCGCAACTGTAGAAGTGTATGCCCAAACCGCCACCGGCATAAGGAGCTACATTCCCTCCGGTGGGAAAGAGATAGCGAACCGTTGACTTGATGGCAATATCTGTCAAGCTCCAATCACTATCGACTTCGTCCTTGCCCGCACTCCAGTACTGGATCGAAGCATCCCAGTGAAGTTCCGGGATGAAAGTCCCCAGGTCCACCACGGCGCCTACCGTGAATGTCCCGTCAATATCCTCGGGTTTCATATAGCCGATTTTTCCCCCAATTCCCTTGAAGCCAATATCGGATTGGCCGAAGACGGGAACGCTAATCAAAAAGAAGACAACCGCGGCCACAATCGCGACTCGAAGTGACATCTTTTCTCCTTTCAGTAGAAATTCATAGTTCGTTGGGTATGTGCAAGTGCTTAGCGCCGGTCGGAAAGTACCTGTGTATGATAAGTGGGTTGGCGGGCAGGCGTCAGATTCCGGTCACCGCGACCGTATTTTCGACGGGCAAAACCTTACCGATGGCTGATCTAAGGGCCTTTCGTGCCAAGTCCAGGGAGTGCTCCTTCTCTTGCGGTACGCCGCCGAGCTCGATGGAGATGGTCATGGCGTCCAACTTAGCCGCCGATTCGATGCGTTGCCCAACAACGAGAGTGCACATTGCCGAGCAGGCCGCGACGATTCCCGAACATCCTCTTGCACGAAACCGAACATCCCGTATCATTCCGTCATCAAGCTTCAAGTAGAGACGCACCATGTCCCTGCAACCGTTGCCTTCGAAGCATTCCTCGACCTCCGCTGTCGCATCCAGTAACTCTCCGACATAAACGGGGGACTGAAAGTGATACATGTACTGTTCGGAATACATGTTGTGACCTCCACGCCAAATACGGCGACTTTTTTCCCACCCCGAAAGGCCTAAGTGTTTGGCTACAGGCCCTCAACTCGGCTGCCGAAACCGCTTAATCCAGGCGACTCACTCCATTCCAAGTCTTACGCGCACTTCCCTACTCATCATACTCGGGTTCCATGGCGGGTCCCACACCAATTCGACGCTCGCTTCCGTCACACCATCCATCGAGGCAACAGCATCTTCAGCCAGTTTACGCAGATGACTCGCCATCGGACACCCCGGAGTCGTCAGCGTCATCTTCACATGGACTTTTGCGCCTTCCACCT
>CAZJAD010000164.1:0-2573 GCA_964543855.1 uncultured Alphaproteobacteria bacterium | reverse complement strand
TGCGCGCGGGGTGAGGGCACCCACGCGCGGCGAGCGAAGGGCTTTCCACCTGGGGCGTATGGCTGGCGAGATCGAGAATGGTGAAGAAGAACAGGGGACGGGGAAATGAAAACGCTGAGTCTTGTTTGTATCGCGTGGGGTATGATTGTACTTTCCACAGCGGCGATGGCTTTGGAGCCGCCGGACAGTCTGTGGAGCCGAACCTATGGAGGGGCTGATAACGAAAGCTGTTATCACTTCGAACCAACGGCGGACGGCGGTTATGTCCTGGTCGGAGCAACTCGATCGTGGGGCGCTGGCAATGCCGATTTCTGGATGGTGAAGACCAACGCCAACGGGGACAGCTTGTGGAGTCACACTTTTGGCGGCAGTGATCTGGATGCTTGTAGTCGCGTGCTCCCGGTATCCACCCGCGGTTATGTTCTTGCCGGGAACACCTATTCGTTCGGCGCGGGTTCAGCCGATTTCTGGTTCGTCAGAACCGATGCCAGCGGGGACAGTATCGAGAGCCGGACCTACGGCGGGAGCAGCGTGGAGTCGTGCGGTTCCATGCTGCCGACTCTGGGCGGCGGTTATGCGTTGGTGGGAGCGACGCATTCATTCGCAGTCGGCTACGATGATTACTGGCTCGTCAAAACCGCATCGAATGGGGACAGCCTGTGGAGCCGGACTTACGGCGGACCTGAGGATGCGTTTTGCAGCGCCGTACTGCAGAATGCAGACGGCAGCTTCATCCTCGCAGGGGCTCGCTCTGCCGTCGGTGTGGGACAGCGCGATTTCTGGATGGTGAAAGCCAATTCGAATGGCGACAGCCTCTGGAGTCGGACTTACGGCGGGCCGTATGATGATGCCTGCACCGCTGCAACACACACATCTGACGGCGGCTACACGCTCGCGGGTTGGCTGGAGGTGTCCACCGAAGGTAATCGCGATTTCTGGATGGTGAAGACGAGCGCGAACGGCGACAGTCTCTGGAGCCGAACCTTCGGCGGGAGCTCGAACGAGAGATGCAATTCGATCCACGAGACAGCGGACGGCGGATTCATCCTCACGGGATACACCTATTCGTTCGGCGCGGGAGGCTACGATTTCTGGCTGGTGAGGACCGATGCGAATGGAGACAGTCTTTGGAGTCGCACCTTCGGCGGAAACGAAAACGATCATGGCTATGAGACGCACCAGACCTCGGATGGCGGGTACATCACAGCCGGGTACACCTATTCCTTCGGCGCAGGAGGTGGAGATTTCTGGCTCGTGAAGATGGGTCCGGAAAAACCGTACAATCTCACGATCTGGTTCGCGGCTCTTGCGCCGGGCGTGATCCTGCGCTGGGTCGCGCCGCAGACCTGCGATTACCTTGTTTACTCGACGACGAATCCGAATCACGACGGCAATCCTCCCGGACCGGATTGGACGCTGGAGGCAACACTGACCAATCAGGCCGCCGGACCGGTATCCTGGTTCGACAGCGACGCCTTTGACGAGTCGTACAGGAATTACATGGTCGTGATGAGCTGCCCGTGAGTTTCGGAATGAACTTGTGACCCTATTGCGAAGAAGCTGTTCTTGGACATACTTCGATGTTTGAATTCTTGCAAGCACATCCCTGGTTCCTTGTCATCGCGATCTTTCTCACACGCATCGCGGATCAGACGATCGGGACACTGCGCACCATCAGCGTGGTTCGCGGGTATCGCTTGATGGCGGTGCTGATGGGTTTTCTGGAAGTCTTTATCTGGATCAATGTCATTGGCCATGTGATTCGCAATCTGGACGCGTGGTACCTGACCTTCACTTATGCGGCGGGATTCGCGGCCGGTCAGGGCGTGGGCATCTGGGTGGAATCGAAGTTGGCGCTGGGGCACCAGATCGTGCGAGTCATCTCGCGCCGGGAAAACAACCTGGCCGACCAGTTATGGGAAAAGAACTATCCCGTCACGGAGATTGAGGGCAATAGTCGCAGCGGCCCGATCGACCTCGTCTTTGTCACCGAGAAACGCGAGAACATTCCGGCGTTGACGAAACTTATCAGCGAGCTCGATCCGGAAGCAATGTATACCGTCGGAGATGTTCGTCAAGTCGGCAAAAACCAACGCGCGGCGACGATCTGGGATGTTTTTCCGAAGCTGCGCTGGGTCGGTGGGATCAAGCGGAAGTAGGTAGCGTATTCAGCAGCAGTATTCAGCAAGAGAGGTGTGGGACTTCGTGCTTCGCTTTTCGAAATTTGCAGCGGCCCTCTGGCTTCTGCTGATCATTCACGGCGCGTCGGCACAAGACCAAGCGGCTCGGGAAGTTCCGCTGGCGTGGCTCGATTTGGTTGACTCGTACAGAGCAAATATCTCTGAAACGCTGAAAGGGACAACGCACCTGCGGCAAGATGTTCAGCAGGAGGTGAACAAGAAGGGCGAAGTCAAGGATAGCGACACGACATTCTTCCTGGTCGAGCGCGATTTGCAAGGAAAGCGGACGATGACCCAGCTTGACCACCTCGGAAACGCGCTCGGGGAAAAGAAAGTGGAATCCGACGAAGATGATACGACGACCATGAAAGTCGGGCCGCTGGAGCCTTTCAA
>CAZJAD010000163.1:0-2638 GCA_964543855.1 uncultured Alphaproteobacteria bacterium | reverse complement strand
CCTCCGGTGTACCAGAGAGACTATAGGTGAAAAAGTGCTCATGGTCTTCCCAGGGCTCGGCGTCATCTCCAAGAATTTGCGGATACCGATCTTCAGGATCGGGGTTCAGGACCTCGAGCCAGACCCAGAAATCACCGCTCATGCAAAGTGCCCCCGGCGGACCATCCAGAAACACTTCCTTCCAGTTCGGATAAACCTCATCCGGCGGTGTCACGGTAATTGTCTCCCAGAAAACTGCCTCTCCCGGCGCACCTCCATCGTCTCGAAAGATGCGGAGGCCAATCTCTTGCGCTCCTGATTGACCGGCATCAAACTGCATCCGAATGACATTCAGGTTGAAGGGCAGTTGCACGTTGTCTTCGTCGGGGGTGAACTTCACCATGACGCCATTGCCGATCTCATAGTTGAACCGGTACTGCACACTTCGATTGTCATAACCCAATTCCAAATCTTCAATTTGATCTCGCACCTCAATGTTTCGGCAATAGCTCGTGTCATTCCCCAGATTCTCATCGATACCGAGAGACGTCCAGGCCAACACCGTCGTTACTCCGGTCGCACCCGGCGTCCAAATAAAAGAGCGCGTCGCCGTCTCATCAGGGTCCAATGTCAGATCTGGCATCAAGCGATGCATTAAGCCTTCCCATTCTTTCCACCATGCGCGAACGTTGGCTTGCCCCAGAGAACCCGCATTCACGAAGTACGCGGTTCCCGATGAGGCGCGTCCTTCGCTCGTCGGAAAGCGAACCTGGAGCGTGTAGCAGGACATGTCGTTCGGGAAGCCCGAAGTATGGGTCAGCGTGATGTCGTCGAAACAGGGTCCAACACCGCCCAGACCATCGTCATTTGACCGCATAACGGCCTTAATCTGAATCACTGAGCCAATGTAGCTTGAAACATCGAAACCTGACGCATAGGCCTCACTGTAGAGGACCCAGGATTCTGGTGCATCGGGGTGCACGTAATTGAAGGCGTCCGGGTCGCAGGTTGGGTTGGAGGCAAAACACCAGGTGGCCCCGCTGTCACCGCTCACCTCCCAATGCCAGTAATCACAATCGGGGAAGTTGTCCGGATCGCTGCCCAGGTATCCCGTGACCATGAAGTCCACGACAGCCGTCCCGAAGTCCAAACCCCGCAGATCAATGTACGGCGATACGATTTCGTTGTTCATGTTGTCGTTATACGAGAGGGTAATCGAATCATTGCACGCCAGGTAATGTGTGCCTGAGGGTGGCTGGGAGGGTGGGTTCAGGACTTCGTCCGCCACGCGCCAGAGATCCCCACTGATGGGCTGGTTGGTGCCGCTATGCCAATCGGTATCGTCATCTCCATTGTTGGAGAATATCGTGTCACTGCCAGCGAACACACGGATATTGTCAATCTGCCAGCCGAAGGCCCACTGTTGCCCGGCTCCGTCGCAAGTATCCCAAGCCGGGTCAGATGCGAATGCCCAACGCAGCCGGACGGTTTGTCCCGCCCACGGAGTCAGGTCAACCGTCTGCAGGAACCAGGTGAAATGCTGGCCACACCAGCCGGGAACGTCCGGACCTTCGCCGTGTTGGAAACCAAAGCTGTACAGGCTGCTTCGGTCATAGTCGGGATCAAGGTACTCGTTCGTGATAATAGTCCAACTGTTTCCTCCATCCGTTGAAATCCTCAAGTTGCAGCCATCCCAGCCGTTATAAGGCGGCTCGACTCCGACAGGCAATTCGCACGCGATGCGGCTCCAGAAGCTCAGAGTACAACCCCCCGCCGGCAAGGTGATTGAGGGCGAATTGAGAACCATGTACCAGTAATTCAGGTAACCCACGGTATCGCAGAAAACCGGATTCTGGCCCATGCACCATGACATGCCTGAGCCGCCATAAGCCATCCAGTCGTCAATGTGCCAGGTGCCGGGTACATCAGTCAAGTCGTTGGAAACCCAGCCGTTCAAACCACTCTCCCAGTCTTCGAAGAAGATAACTTCGTCCATGTGCCGTGCCTTGGCCGACTGTCTTGTTTCTGTGGCTGGCAGGACGATGTTCTTCTTCATCTGTACAGTCTGACAGGGTTCGCCTGCCAGTGCAATCACGGTGGCTACAAGAAAAAGCAGTAGCCCTAGTGTTATGCAACGCCTCATGGTAACCTCCCCTAAAAGAGTATGGGGTAGACGAGAGACTTCAACCCGTTGTTTGGTCAAAAGAAGAATTCTCCCTGCGAAAAAGAGCGACCCTTATACCTCAAAGAGTCCTCTACCTTACTTCACCAGTAACAGCTTCCTGACCTGAACGAAGCGTTCGGCTTCCATCCGGCAAAGGTAAACCCCTGATGGGAAGCCGGTCGCATCCCAGGTGATTGTATAGGAACTGGGTGTGTGATCCCTGTCGGCAAGCGTTGCCACTTCCCGTCCCAAGAGATCGAAGATTTTCAGAGAAACAAGCCCGTTTTCCTTGACATCGTAGCGAATCGTGGTCGTGGGATTGAAGGGATTGGGCCAGTTCGGGTGAAGGGCGTACTCAAGCGGCACGGCGTCTCGGCTGGGCGTGGCGGAGATGATCTGCTCGTAGAAGGTTTCATGTCCGGCGATATCCACATCGGAGATTTGGTATTCGTAGGTCACGCCATTCTGCACCCAGCGATCCACATAGTCATAATC
>CAZJAD010000162.1:0-2697 GCA_964543855.1 uncultured Alphaproteobacteria bacterium | reverse complement strand
CGCGGCTGAGGGTACACGATTCAACGCAGAGAATCTCACGGACATTCCATCGTAATGGCGTAGCGCTTGTAAGGTATGAGACCTGTCGTATCTCCCCACGCAGCAAGGCCGCCGGGAACATTGTGAAGAGTGATTTCCAGCATGCAGCCAATGGAAGACTGTCCGGGGGTGGCATCTGTCCAAATGCCCATGCCGGCATCACCAGCGCAAGCAGAATGCTCAGTATCTCCTTCATGCTCATACCTCCGATTTCACTCGGACATGGCAGGAGATCCCCACCGAAAGTCCACCAACTACTCTGACCCACCAGTCACGCAACTATCTGCTCTTAACATACATTGGAATCAGCAGGATGTCAACACTCCGCAAGAAAATTTCTGTTTTGAAGAGAGAGGCCATAACCATTCAATAATCAACAATTACACACAAACAACGACCCCATCACCCAACCTTTGGCCATGGTTCAAGAGGGCTCCTCCTCAACGGACCGACCTCGCCTCACGCTTCGGCCGGCCAATCCGAGGAGCGGCCCGGCGGTCGCCATCTGGGCGCATCGGCGGCGGAGGTGCCGCCCCACCGGAGATATAGTAGTAATCCCAAGTGTTGCCGTGCCTTTCACGGATCGAGTACGCTACTCCCGGCTCGACCTCGATGAGCGTACCCGCCCACGCAGACGTACTCGTATTGTACCAACAGTAGCGTTCAGCACGTCCTTGCTCTATCAGTCGGTCTGAGGTCAGTTGATTGCCTCCTTGGAAACCCCAGTCCAGCAGGTATAGGCTGTCCACGGGTCGAACGCGCGCGTCACGGAAACTCAGAGGCGTTTGCATGTTGGGATGGACTGTTATCGGGCCAAAAACCGAAGTATCGACTTCACCGGCCAGAATCATCTTCTGGTCATAGTCATGGGTGTTGCAGACCCAGAATGCGCCACCGACTGTCATGCCGCTTGAATCCTCCAACAGACCCTGCCAGCAGCCGGGAGGGTCACTGCGGTGAGCTGAATAACCACCTTGATGACGGAGGCTGTCCCACAGGGAAAGCTGACAGCCGATCACATCCGACGGCTTCGTGGAAGCGACATCATACTGCGGAACTCCGTTCGCCAGACTCCAGAAGGTCAACGGCAAACCGAACGGCGTGTACCCATTCCTCTCACAAGCGATTTCCACAAAGCCCACCCAGTTTGGCGGTCCTTCCCAGCCCTCAACATAGTAGAAGAAACGATCCGGCCTCTGCGATGTCTCTTCGTCTGTCCAAGTCGTGTCTGTCACGACAGCCATCTGCCATTCCGGTGTTCCATAAGGCACGGTATCACCGTAGACAATGTAGGTTACTCTCGTCGGAGTCCCCGGCCAACTCAACACGGCATTGTGGTTCCCATCAAGTGAAATCACCAGGCGAGGATTCGTGGGACCCCACCAGTGCTCATAAGCACCGATATCAGGATTGGACCCCGGAGGATTTGGGCGCGGACTCCCGTCCATGTCCTGAGGGGGCCGGTTCAGACGGTTAGCGGCACCAATGCAATGGCTGGTATCGTACAGGTGATAGTCGGGCAATGCCCTGTCGAAGAACGCGGGATCGAACAGGATATTGTAGAAAATATCGCACGGGTCGCCGTTTGCGTTCTGCGTTACAAGCTCGCCGAGGCCTTCCGGGACATCCCCTGCAAATGGGGTGTCGTTGCCGAAGACATCGCAGTACTCCAAAGTGCTGCTATAATCATAGTCGAAGTGAACGCCAGCCCCTTCCGAAAACGCAATGATTGTGCTGTTGAAGTCTGTCGAAGAAAGGACGCAATAGACCCCACCGCCGTCACCACTTGTGGAGTTGCCGCTAAGGGTGCAATACTCAAAGGTGGCCCCAGAGCCCATGTCACAAGCCACTCCACCACCGTTGCCGGTTGCCGAGTTATCCGCCAAAATACAATTCGTGAAACTCGGGACATAGTGGCAGAAAACGCCGCCGCCTTGACCATTTGTCGAGTTGTCCGTTACGATACAATTCCTGAAGTCTCCTTCGCCATACGCTCCACCGCCCAAAGCGTTCGCGCTGTTGCCGCTCATGACACAACCGGTCAAAGAAGCCGGAGACCCAGAATCGTCACAATACAATCCGCCACCGACATTCGCCCAGTTCTCGCGAATATGACAATCTGCGAAAGTAGGGGAAGAGCCGCCCGTCACATACGCTCCACCACCACAATCAGTTGCCGAATTGCCGTCCAAAGTGCAACGGATGAAGCTGGGTGAAGTCGGACTGTTGAAGCAAGCCGCCCCACCTCCCAGGGAATCCGCCGAATTACCCTGAAAGATGCAATACTCGAACCTGGTTGAATCATATTCCTGACAACACACACCACCACCAAAGTACCCTGAGTTGCCAAGGAATGTGCAGGAATCAAAAGTTGCCGAAGATCTTCGGAACAGGCCTCCGCCGCCTCGGCCGAAAGCCGGCCACACTCCCGTTGCCACATTGCTGATGATTTCGCAGTGAACGAAGACAGGTGAAGAATTGTAACAGAAAACGCCGCCTCCACCAGGTACATAAATCCAGCTCATCGCCCTGCCGGTTTCAAACTCGACAGAGTCGAGCTCAGCGGCGAACACTTGCCCCTTTTCGATGCGGCAATAGGCGAGCCGACTTTCCGTGCTGCCGAGACCCAAGAAACGCAGCCCACGCCGACGATCCGTC
>CAZJAD010000161.1:0-2714 GCA_964543855.1 uncultured Alphaproteobacteria bacterium | reverse complement strand
TTGGCCGTCGTGGGTGCCACAGGTCTTGTGGGACGCACGATGCTGCAGATTCTTGAAGAGAGAGAGGTACCTGTCGGCCGTCTCTCTCTTTTCGCTTCGCCACGCTCGAATGGAAAGACACTTGGCTTTCGCGGCCGCGCTGTAGAGGTGCACAGCCTCGACAAAGGTCCTCTCACAACCGATTATGTTCTGTCCGCCGTGAAGAGCCCGATAGCGGCCGAGTGGGTGCCCCGTTTCCAAGCTGCCGGGGCCGTCGTGATAGACAACTCCTCCTACTTCCGAATGAAGGACGGCGTGCCACTCGTTGTCCCCGAAGTCAATGGCGATGCCTTGCAGCACCACAGAGGGTTAGTAGCCAATCCGAACTGCACCGCCGCCATTGCAGCGATTGCGCTCGCGCCGTTGCATCGCGCCTTTCATCTCTCGCGCCTGGTCATTTCAACCTACCAGTCTGTCTCAGGCACCGGTCAACTGGCTCTCGAGGAGCTGGAGCAACAAACTGCCGACTCCACGCATCCACCCGAAGTCTATCCGCACCCCATCGCCTTCAATCTCTTCCCTCAGGTCGGCGATTTCAACGCCGCCGGGCTGTGCGTCGAAGAGCAGAAGATAACTGAGGAGCTTCAGAAAATCTTGGCCGCACCACAGCTCTTCATCGCCGTGACGACCGTTCGCGTTCCGGTTCGCGTCGGACACAGCCTTTCGATCTTCGCCGAATTTCAGCGCGACTTCTCGCTCGCCGATGCTTACCGACAACTGCAGGCGGCTCCCGGTCTGGCCGTGCGGCAAGATCAAGACTACGCAACGCCCCTCGAATGTGCTGGCCGCGACGAAGTTTTCGTTGGGCGTCTGCGGCAAGACCCGCAAGCGCCCAACACCCTGCAACTCTGGGTCGTCGGCGACAACCTGCGCAAAGGTGCCGCCACGAATGCCGTTCAAATCTTGGAAAGGCTAATCCAGGAATGACCCATGCACCGGCTCGTCCTTGTAGCCTCTTTCTTAATTAGCACCGTCCTCATTGCCTCCCCTCCGCCAGAGCGGAAACCCACTCCAGTCTTCTACCTGACGACCACGCTCAACCCTGACCACAATCTGGATTGGGGCTCCGATAACAGCATTTTCGCATCACTCGCCGATGAGGTTCACCCGGATCTCTGCACAACGCCGGATGGCCAGTTTCTCTACGCCGCATGCTCGGTTCTGAACGAGGGCGAGTTCGACTACCTGCGGCTGCGCTGGTCCACGAACGGCGGTTCGTCGTGGGAATCCACCGTCGACCTCCACGCGGACAACCCGGTGGGAAACGGACGACTCGCCGCGGACAACGACTATGTCTACCTGGTCTATGAGTATTTCTACGCAGCGGACGATCTCGACATCTATCTTGCACGGCTTCCAACCGGCTCAGGTAATCCCCAAGACCTTTCCATCTTTCCCGTCGCGGCCAGTTCCAGCATTGAAAAAGCGCCCGCTGTTTACTCGGACAGCCGCGACAATGAGGAAGATCCATACCTGTACATCACGCACGCCAGACTCGACGAATCCGGTTCACTCCACTACATCTTCCACTTATCCATTGACCAAGGGGTCAGCCTGCATCGCTCGGAAACGATCGCTTCCTTCTCGGGACAGTCTCTCGAAGCTCGATCGAGTCTGGCCACGGGAAAGCTGTCCGAGAACACCCTCGTCTATTTCGCGTGTGAAGCCGAGAGATTCGGAGGGCGCGGCTCAATGGTCTATGTGACGACGAGCAGCGACCTCGGAGACACCTGGACTCTTCCGCGAGCCCTTTCCACGGACTACCGAGCTTTCAGCCTGCCCGACCTCTGCGCGCACGGAGGTTTCGCCGCCCTCACCTGTCAGTTGTCGCCGGTTCCGGGTGATCTCGACATCTTGTACAGCTTCTCGCAGGATTCCGGTCGAAGCTGGGCAGATGGCATTCGCGTCTCTCCGGGCGAAAGCTACGACACCGAGCCGTGCATCGCAATCGAGCCGGACGGTGATTGTTTCCACATCGGCTTTGCTCATTTCCTGTCAGCGAATTCTGATTCGGGAACCGTTTGGGTGCGCTCCGGAATCTCAACGCATCCCGATTCCATCGATCCTCCAATCACCGTCGCCAATGACAATCTGGCAGCCGCAGGTTTCAGGCTCGGCATGTGCCCCGGGCCGAACTTGCAGAATCTTCGTGGTGCAGCACTGGCATGGACATCCTATTTTGTGCTGGGAGATTTCGATGTGAAGTTCGATGCGGCATGGCGGGGAAGCGCATCGGAGCGCAAGGCAACGCTTCTTCCATCTGAGGTCATCCTGGAGCAGAACTGGCCGAATCCGTTCAATCAATCGACGACTATCCGATTTTATCTGCCGACAGCCGATAGACCGCAGCTCACACTGACGAACATCCTCGGACGCGAGATAGAGCGCATGAGCCTCGGCCGTCTCTCACCGGGCCCGCATGCTGTGACCTTCGACGCGCGCGGACTCCCGTCAGGCACCTACTTCTACACGCTCCATACGAGCTGTGTGAAGCTCACCCGGAAAATGATGGTGCTGAAGTAGACGAACGCATCGCACAAACACATCCATCCACATCCGAGAACGACACAACACGGCCCACACTTGTTCGAGAGAGACATGAACCGTTTGTTTTGGACATCCATCCTGACTCTGGCCTTCTGTTCCACTGCGTATTGCGACTGGGAGCCGGAGGT
>CAZJAD010000160.1:0-2720 GCA_964543855.1 uncultured Alphaproteobacteria bacterium | reverse complement strand
CGACAGGCTCCAAGGTGAATCAGGCCAGCGTCGTGTCAGTGTGGCGTTTGAGTTCAGCGACTGCCGAAGACGGTCTGCCGTCGTGGCGTAGCGGTCGTTGTAGGACCCGTCCGATGCGAAACGCCCCGAGACAGTGAGCCGCGTATAGGGATCCAGTTCATGCTTGTGATTGACACCAAGCTCCCAGCGCCGATTCCGAGTCCCGTCGCCGCGTTGAGTGTCGAACGAAAATTGCGCGTCTCCATTCAAGAGATAGCGCACTGCGTAGCGGTAATCGACCCGACCCAGAAAACCGAACCGCTCGTAATAGTCGAAGGAGCCGGCCAGGTCCATGTAGTCCGATGGAGCCCAGTAGTAGCCGACATCCCTCAGGAAGCGACCCTGATGAGCGCTCTCGCCGAAAGTGGGGACGATGATTCCTGATTGCCGCCCTTTGCGGTGAGGGAAAATGCCATAGGGAATTGCCATCGTCGGTACATCTTCGAAGTAGAGGTAAACCGGTCGCGCCACGACTTTGTCGCCGACGAGCACTTTCATCTCGGGAGAGGCGAAGTGATAGTGAGGAGGATCATGGTCGCAGGTCGTGAATTCACCGCTGCCCACGATGACTTCTTTGGAGGAAAGTCGTTTGAAGCGCGATCCATAGTAATACCCATCCAGGTAGTGCGTTCGACCGTGTTCGACGCGTCCTTTGCGCGTCTTAAGATTATAAACGATGGAATCCCCGGTGAACTCGTCATCGGCCTGCCGAAAGACCGGCATGCCGACGAGCAGGACGGTGTCGGCGATGGTCGCGGCCGAATCCGCCCAGAGCGTGTCGACCCTTGGGCCAGCCGTGAGAAGCTGGCCGTTCCAATCCACTCTGATGACGGCCGCCTGAAGTTCCATGTCTTTGTAGCGAACCTTCGCATTTCCGAAGAGCGTCGTCACGCGGTTAATGACATCAAAGTCGATCGAATCCGCTGAATAGATGACGAGCGTATCCACCTCGTCTTTGGCCGGGGCAGCGACGACTGTATCCGGAGGGAGTGTATCGTTAATCCCCGCCTCGAACGGCATGTCCTGCGCCCCGCAGGCCGCGGTGAAGACGAGGGTTATCGCAATCGAGCTTATGGTTTGGCGAATCGACACTCGAAGGACTGCTCCCATTGGCTTTGGGCCTGGAGGCCAAGTTCCCATCGGAAAAGCAGCGCAACGCTCTGGAATACGCGTTCGAATCCACCTTCAGACAGAGACACACTTTCTATTGGACAGCGCCAGATTTCGACCGGTTCCTCGAATGCAAACGAAATGGCGACTTGTTCGTTCTTGTCGGCTAAGAAGATTTCCTGTACTTCCGGATGTTTCGCCGTCTCAGCCAACGACCGGTTCCGGACCTTGGTGCGTGGAATCGTGAAATAATACTGCGGCGGTTTGCTCGACAGGAAGGCCAGGTTCCACTCGATTCCGAACGGAATCCGCAGCTCGAACGCCGAAAGATTCCTCACGCGATAGGAAATTCGCAAGCCTCCATCGTGAGGGAGGAGGCGTACGCACTTGGAGAGCTCCACTTCGTTGTCAATGACGCGGCCTCGACAGGTGAGAGTCACGGAGTCGCGCCCGGTTTCGGCCACTTCGTAGCGTGCCTGCAAGAAACTGCCAAGCTCGGCGAGTTCTCCATCACGGAAGGCTTCAAGCGACGATTCCCACGGGAGGAAATGGTCCATCAGCGCACGGCGCGGATAGGAATCGAGATGCAAATGCGCCGCGATATTCTCTTCTTTGGAAAGAATCTGGTCATGAATCGAGGCGCCTTCAGTAGCTTCCGAAGCGGACTGAGCGAGACGAGCGTGGTAGCTCTCGGCGTGTCGTGTCAGCGTGTTCAAGAATGAATAGGCGTTGTCTCGGGCGTCCAACTCGAAAAGCATGCCGCCGCGCGCGGGCGCGATGTAAGCGTTCGCGGCTGCGCTTTCCAGAAGGATTTCTTCTTGGCCGTCGCCGTCAAAGTCAACCCGCGAAACGCGAACCCATCCCTCACTGCGATGAGCCGCTTCATCAATGAGCCGCTCGGCGGTGAGCAATTGTTTCCAGACGGCATGGCGCAAGTGCGGCAGATAGAGTCCGCCGAAGACGCCGTGCCAGTACGGGCAATTGCACTGACCGCGCAGGAGTGATCGGCGCTGCTCGTCGGTTTTTTTCTTCGCCGGAAGTTTGGCGAATTTGCGGCTGACATGGAGCATCTTCTTGTGCAACAGATTCACCTCGTCGTACTTGGCCAGAAAGTTGCGCCAGAAACCGCCTTTCAAAAACGGCCGGAGGTCTTCGAAATCATCACGCTTCTCGAACTCATGGACATATCGTTCGAAATCTGCTCCCGATCCGGCGGGCAGCACCCATTGGCCCATCTCGAAATAGGAACAGGTCGGCAAGTAAGTGCGACCGAGCGGAGCAATTTTGTCGTAGGCTTGGCCGAGCGAGATGACTTCGACCCAGTCGCTCGCTTTTTCGAGAGCCTGGCAGAAGCGCTCGAGCCATCCCTTTCCATAGACCCATTCGTGCGTCATTGGCCAGAGCCCGAATTTCTCGCCGTCGTCGGCCATGACCAGAAGCGGCTGTGAGCCCTTGTCTCCGAATCGCCGAAGGTAGTCGAGCGTTTCGGTCGGTTCCTTGAAGGGAATCGTGTAACGGAGTCGCTGATGAATCGGCAACAGAGCGACCGGCGGGCTTTGGTCTTCGGTGAG
>CAZJAD010000159.1:0-2828 GCA_964543855.1 uncultured Alphaproteobacteria bacterium | reverse complement strand
GGCCTCGATCCTCCCTATCCGAATCCATTCAACCCGACAGCGACCCTGCGCTTCTCCATTGCCGAGGCCGGACCGGTTCAGTTGACGATTCACGATGTTCTGGGCCGCACGGTGGCGACGCTCGCTCAGGGGCGCGTCACGCCGGGGATTTATTCTGTGACCGTGGACGGCAGCGCGTGGGCTTCAGGCGTGTACTTCGCCGACCTCGCGCAGGGTGGGAACCGACAGGTGGTGCGGTTGGTTTTGACGAAATAACCGTTCGACTCTTGATTCGCCGTTGTGGGTCTCCAGACCCGCAATGGCTTGTACAGGGTCAGGAGAGATGCTGCATCGTCATCAAAGACTCAATTTTTCGCGAAGCGTTCACTTCATAACAACCGTAACCCGCGAGCGAGGTGCATGGTTCGTGGATGCGGCGATCTGTTCTGAAATCCTGGGAGTGTTTGAACATTATCGCGCGAAATACGGCGTAGACTGTCTCGGTTATGTTCTTATGCCTGACCACTTGCACGCGCTTCTCTTGCAGAGATATAGTGCCAAGTCGATTTCATCTTTGATAGGAAGTTTCAAGAGTTACACATCGCGGCATTGTCATATACCTATTTACCCGATGACAAAGCTATGGCGTGACTACTTTGATGATGTGCCTGTTCCGGGACCTGATGCTGCGATAACCAAGCTGCGTTATCTGCACGAGAACCCTTTGCGGCGGGGAATGGTTGCCGATGTGGAGGAATATGCTTGGTCGAGTGCGCGCGATTATGCTGATGTGGAAGTGGGAATTGTTACGGTGACAAAATTGTACGCCATTGCGGGTCTGGAGACCCACAACGGCGAGTAATGGCCTTTGGGGGTGTGGGCACCCATAACGGCGAGTGGTGGCCATTTCAGGTGTGGACACTTATTACATTGAGTGAGGACTATGAACTCAAACGGGTTCAATCCGTTTTTCGTAATTAACCCGCGGGCGGGGCCGGCGCGCAATCAGACGCGGCTGCGCCGGCTCATTGCGGAGAGTTTTCGCCATAACGCGCGGCTCGATGCCATTTACATCACGGGCTCGGCCAGTGACGCCATTGGCGCGTCTCGGCAGGCCGCCGAGGCGGGATTTGACCCGATTGTCGCTATCGGCGGTGACGGCACGATCAACGAAGTGGCCAACGGCGTCTACGGCACGGGAGCGCGGTTAGGTGTTTTGCCGGGAGGCTCGGGCAACGGCCTGGCTCGCCACTTCGGGATTCCGATGAACTTGCGCGCAGCACTGAATGTGCTGTCTGCAAACAAGACGCTGGATATCGATGTCGGCTGGTGTGGCAGTCGACTTTTTCTTGTTACCTGTGGCGTCGGGCTTGACGCCGTGGTGGCCAATCAATTCGAGAACTCCGCGAGCCGCGGCATTGTATCCTACTTTCGGCTGGCCGTGGAACAGATTCGGAAGTACCAACCCCAGGAGATGTTCATTTCGGGCGACGGCCGACCGGGTCAGTTTATGCGGCCCATGCTTGTCACGGTTGCGAACCTCAATCAGTGGGGTGCCGGAGCTTTGATCGCGCCCGAGGCATCCGCGACGGACGGGCTTCTCGATATTGTGATTATGGAGCCCATGTCGCTTCTGCGAGGAATCAGTCTGGTCCCCAGTCTCTATGCCGGTCGGCTTGCCCGTGCGCCGGAAGTGAGCACTTTCAAGGCGCCGACTTTGACGATCCGGCGTCCCACGCCGGGGCCGATTCATCTCGACGGCGATCCCATTGATGGCCCGGCGGAAATCTCAATTCGAGTCGAACCTCACGGGATGAAGCTGATTGTACCGTAGGAGGGCCAATGTCTCGCGCGAGCAAATCCCACCTGTTTGCGGTTTCCGTTCTTCTCTTCATTGCGGCAACCTGTTCATCATCGGTTTCACAGGAAGCAAGCGGTCAAGTTCCGGAGGTCGTTCTGATCCCTGGTGGTGAGTTCCTGATGGGCGTTGATGGAGAGGGAGACTGCAGTCCCGTTCACAAAGTCTATGTCGACTCCTTTTACATCGACCGATGCGAAGTGACGAACGCGGAGTTCGAAGAATTCTGCGCGGAAACCGGAAGAGACCTGCCTTTGTTCTGGGGCATAGAAGAATTCCATTGCGGAGCGGACTTTCCCGATCATCCGGTCATCGGCGTGACCTGGAGCGACGCGACGGCTTACGCGGAATGGAAGGGCATGCGGCTCCCTACGGAAGCGGAATGGGAATATGCCGCGCGAGGAGGGCTGGTCGGGAAGAAATTCCCGAGCGGTGACGAGATTGATGGCACGATGGCAAATTACTGGCGATCGGAAGGAACGGTGCCGGTGGGAAGCTATCCGCCGAACGGTTACGGCCTCCATGACATGGCGGGGAATGTGGTCGAGTGGGTGTCCGATTATTACGATGAGGATTATTACAAGACGAGTCCTTCACAGAATCCAACAGGTCCGGAAGACGGAAGGTATCAGGTGATTCGTGGAGGAGGTTGGCACTCCGGGCCGAGCTGTAACGCCGTCTACTACCGAAATTGCCTGAAAGCAAGCTGGGTCGATTTCAATGTCGGTTTCCGCTGTGCGAAAGATTTGGATTAATCATCTCACTGGACAATTGACGCTCGCGGTGAGAGGGGTTCTTGCCGCGAGCGTGTTTTTGTTGCTCGCCTGGGAAAGTTCTGCGGCGCCTTTGACCGAGGCGCAGCTCACGGCGCTAATTCTTGCCATCCAGGAAGGTATCGAGGAGCACCAGCACGACGGCACAGGAGACGGCGACGGCGTTGCGGCGCTTGGCCCGCTCACCGGCGTCACTATGGCCGATGATGCCTGGATAG
>CAZJAD010000158.1:0-2833 GCA_964543855.1 uncultured Alphaproteobacteria bacterium | reverse complement strand
GCCAGCCTTGAAATCTGCAGAAAGAATAACATTGCTTCCGTTGCCTTTCCCGCTATCGGTGCTGGCATCGGAGGCCTTGCCGCAAAGACTTGCGCGGAAACCATGCTGCGCCTCGCCCGCGAACACCTCGAGCAATTCGATATCCCAAAGAAAATCGTCTTTGTCCTCTGGGACCGACCCACTGCCGAGACTTTTCAGAAGGTGTGGGAGCAGATGGGCTGATCCGGCACCTGATCTCGTGCAGCTTTTCACTGTGAACAACACATCTCGATACAATATGGCTTTCAGATTGAAACCGATTTGAGGAGGAACCTTGCGTTACCGCATTCGCACGGGGGCGCTCGCTTTCATTGTGCACCGGGTCACAGGATTGGCTCTGGTGCTCTATCTTTTTCTGCACATCATGTCGGTGTCGAGGCTTGGCGATCCGGCAAGCTTCAACGAAGAGATGGCCATGTATTCATCGGCGCTTTTCAAGCTGGCCGAGCTGGGGCTCTTCGCCGTGGTCATTGCTCATGCCTTAAACGGCGCGCGCATCATTGCCGTTGATTTCTGGGGCGCGTCGCGCAAGCAGGCGGTGCTTTTCTACGGCGCGGTGGTTATCGGGCTGGTTATTTTCATCTACGGCGCCGTCCACCTTCTGCCTCCGGTCTTTGACGGCATCCGCAGCGGCATGCTCTTCGCCCCAAGCTACGAGGTCATACCGGGAGGGGGGCACTGATGCTGCGAGAAAAAGGATTCGAACCGGGCGGCCAGTTTATTTGGTTTTTTCATCGTGTTTCGGGGTTCGCCCTGGTCATTCTGCTGATTCTGCATTTCGCCTATCTCCATTTTACCATGGATGCCGGCGACGGACTCGTGACCTTCAATGATGTGATGAACCGGCTGTCCCACCCGTTTTTCAAAGTGATTGACCTGAGCTTTCTGGTCCTCGCCCTCGCTCACGGACTCATGGGCGTGATGCTGTCCATTCAGGACTATATCACGAGGCGCGGCTGGCGCATGTTGGCGGTCGGAGTCGTGTGGATTCTCGCGATTGTCTTTGGTATTTGGGGCACCACAACGATTCTGACGCTCAAGCCCTTTGTGCCGGGCACCGCACCCGAGCCCGTGCGGAAAGTAACGGGTCTCGTTCAGCCGGCGGAAGATGACGAAGCCTTCTGGCCCATTGTGGAGGAAGGGCGATGACGCACGTACATGATGTTGTGATTATCGGCGCGGGCCTGGCGGGCCTGCGCGCAGCCCTTGAAGCCAGCAAAGCGGCGGATGTTGCCGTTTTGACGAAGCTCTATCCTTCGCGCTCGCACTCCGGTGCCGCTCAGGGCGGAATTGCCGCAACCCTGAAGAATGTGGATTCGGATGACTGCGTCGAGTTCCACATGTTTGATACGATTAAGGGATCGGATTACCTCGGCGATCAGGACGCCATTGAGAATCTCTGCAACGAGGCCTGCGAGGTTATTTACGAAACGGAACACATGGGAGTGCCCTACAGCCGAACCGAAGAGGGCAAGATCCACCAGCGCAAGTTCGGCGGTCACAGTCTCCGTCATGGAGAAGTGGCCGTGCGCCGCGCGTGCTACGCGGCCGACTATACGGGCCATGTGCTGCTTCATACTTTCTTTGAACAGTGCATCAAACAGCGCGTGCGCTTCTACAGCGAGTTCCAGGCGATTTCGCTTCTTATCCGCGACAACAAATGTCAGGGATTCGTCGCCTGGGATATTCAGAATGGTGGTCTTCATGTTTTTCATGCCAAAGCGGTCATGTTTGCTACAGGTGGCTATGGCAGAGCGTTCAAGATTACGACGAACGCTCATGCTTCGACGGGCGATGGATTAGCGCTGGTCATGCGCACCGGACTCCCGGTTGAAGATATGGAGTTTGTTCAGTTCCATCCGACGGGGCTTTACAAACAGGGGATTCTTGTTTCCGAAGGAGCGCGCGGGGAAGGGGCTTACCTTTTGAACGGCGAGAATGAGCGATTCATGGAACGCTATGCGCCGACGCTGATGGAATTGGCGCCGCGCGACATGATTGCGCGGTCAATTCAGACTGAGATTCTTGAAGGTCGCGGCTGCGGACCAAAGAAAGACCATGTTTATCTGGACATTCGGCATCTGGGTGAAGAGCGCATCGCTCATGTGCTTCCTCAGATTCGTACCTTGAGCATTAATTTCGCGGCGGTAGATCCCATCAAAGAGCCGATACCTATTCAACCGTCGGCCCACTACTCCATGGGTGGCATTCCAGTGACCTGTGACGGGCGGGCCATTTACGATGGCAAGAGCTCAATCGTCGAGGGGCTCTATGCGGCTGGAGAATGTGCCTGCGTCTCCGTCCACGGGGCCAACCGCCTCGGCACGAATTCACTCCTTGACGCCACGGCTAATGGGCGGCGCACGGGTCGAACGATTGCCGCTGATGTCGGCAGGCTAAAACTCGATTCCTTGCCGGACGAGCCAACGAAAGCGGCTCAGGACGAAATTGACCGTGTCCTCGGTGGCACTGGCAAAGAGAAAGTCATCCGTATCCGGCATGCGCTTCGCGATTCCATGGAAGAGAACTGCGGTATCTTTCGCACTGCCGAAAAACTTCAGAAGCAGAAGCAGATTCTCAAAGACTTACACGAACAGTATCGTCAGGTGAAGATTGACGATAAGGCGAAGGTCTTCAATTCGGACCTGATGGAAGCCATCGAGCTTGGACACATGCTTGAATTCTCGGAGGTTATTGTCGAAGGAGCCTTGAACCGAACCGAGAGCCGGGGAGGACATTCGCGCACGGACTTTCCCAAGCGCGATGATGTCAATTGGCTCAAGCACACGCTGGC
>CAZJAD010000157.1:0-2879 GCA_964543855.1 uncultured Alphaproteobacteria bacterium | reverse complement strand
TCCTCATAGTTGATTTGAGTCTGCCGCCCGTAGCGGTTGGCGGACCGACTCCATTCGATAATGAAGCGGCTCTCCGCGGCATCATACCGGCTGTAGATGTCGAAGGTGCTGTCTCCGTGGATCCAGGAATCCCAGCAGTTTAGGTCATCCCAAAGAGGCGCGACCAGCGCGGGCGCTCCGATGGGTGCGGGCAGCGGCCAATTGCGGAACTCCGGCAAGCGCGCGTGGCCAAAGGAGAGCCACCCGTTCGAGCAAACCCAGATGCGGTCGTAGCTTTCCCCATAGTAAGTGAAGGATTCGGGGAGGTCGAGCGTGAAGAGTTCTTCGTCGTGTACGGTGTCGCGCTGACCACCTGACCCACCGTAGGCGGGGTCGAGTTCGATCCAGTTGTAAGTCGGTGTCGCTGAGAAGCCAACATCAAGGTCTTCATACGCCCAGTAGCCGTACTCGTCCGGTCCGGTTGGGTCAGTTTGCTGGACCTCACCGATGGTCATCGTAAAGAGCTTTGTGCCCTGTGCGATCCCGTTGGCGGTCAGGTCGAGGCGCAGCACAACCTGTCGCCCTCGGGTCACTCCACTTTCGGCACGAATGCGAAAGACATTCTCATCGTTGCGTCCGCTGTCTCCGGCGGCGATTGTCCCCCAATTCCCTTCTCCGTCGAGGATTTCAATCCTACTGTCCCATGAATAGAGGGTGCCGCTGACGGTCTCGGCGTTCTGTCGGCCGTAATTCGCGAGGTTGGCAATCATGTCAGCCGTCTCGCCGGGGTCCAGAAGGCTGTTTCGGTCGTCCGCGTAGATGTAGGTGGGAACGAGAAGCGGCGCTCGAACCGGCACGCGCACGATGCGATCCGTCGTGTCCGAAGCCTCATCGGTGAAGCGCACTTGAAGCTGCGGTTCTTCCCCTTCGCGCAGGTCGTCGGACAGTTCGATGACAAACGGAGTTGTCTGTGTCAGAACCGTGCTTGCAGGGAAATCGCCGAAAGTGTATTGTCCGGAAGTCACGGTGACTCTCGGATCGAGCGACGAAAGCTCGGCCTCGACACCTGTGGCCGACGACCCCATATTGCCGACGACGAGCGTGAGCGATACCGTTTCACCGGGATTCGGCAGCATGTCTCCGCCACCAGAGTAGGTGCAGTTGAAGATCGAGAGTTCGAGGGCCCCCGGAGCGAACCCGATGTCACGATTCACGGGCAGGTACCCCGCTTTCCAGACTGTGAGCTGAAGCGGCGGAGCGCCCTCGATATGTATTGGAACCAGCGCCGTGCCCGCAGCATCGGTCAGCAGCGTGGACTGGAGATCCCAGTCTGCTCCACGCACGGTGACCACCGCATCATCGACCGGCAGGCCTTCGGATGTTACAGTGACAGAAACATAACGCTCGCCGGTGCCCACGCTTGTCGGAGCATCCACTTCGAGGGTCTGCGGGTTGCCGAGCCACAAATGTGTTTCCGGGTCACCGAGAATGTTGAAGACATCGAAATAGAACTCCACCATGTCTCCGTCGCCTGCTTGGTCGGGGAAGTTGCGCACAAGTTCGAGCTCTCCGGCCAGCGAAATCGCCCCGATGCTTCGAAGCCCGCCGAAGCGCATCCCTTGAATGATCCCGCCCAGGATGGCGTTATTGTGACGGGTGTTGGTGTGCAGATCCGAGGCGCCATAGAAAGCCACGACGCCATTCGGTTGATTGGGCGACCCCATACGCACGAGTTGCTCACCGAAGCAGGGATTCGTTGTGGCGTGACCGAAGTCGCCGCTGCCGCAGACGATGCTGAAAAGCGCCGGCGTTTGCGCCCCCGTCTGAATATTGCTCAGGTCTTCGAGGAAGAGAGCGGGGTATTGCCACCCGTTCGCGTTCCCCCAACCGCGATAGACCACAATGGAAACGCCCGAATTCCACGCATTCGTTATCGGAATGGTGAATCCTTGTGGTGGTCCGTCGCTCCAATCGCGCCAGTAGAACGTATCCACTTCGCTGTAGACCCAAGCAAGGAGCTGCTCGCGCGCCCAGATGACATTCCACACCGGCGTGACGGGAAATGTGCTTGTACCGTCGTTGTAATTGCCTGCGATGCCGATGCCGCGCGTGAACCAGGCGGGGTCGTCCGTGTCCGGCGTCATTTCATAACTGGTCACCTTCCTGAGAATCGTGGCGATTTCACTCGTCGTGGCTACCGAAACACGCCCATGAAAAACATCCGGCAAATAGTCGTCGCCGTCAACGGCAAAGAAGGGATTATCAGCAGCCCGCGGCGGTTCCGAGGGATGTTCAGGGTTCGGGATTAGGAAGGACGGCACGAAATTGAATCCCGTCACATCACCCAGAAGAATTGCATATTCCAGTGGAGCTGTATTGGGTTCATGGTAGAGAGCATGCACATAATTGTAGATGCCCGTAGTCGAGCTGTCTCCCATAACCGAGTATGGTGCCAGAACCAGCTCATAGCCTTTGCGCTGTTTCCAGTCGAGCCAGTTCGTTGGAATATTGCTGATCCAGGAAGACGGCCCAATCACCGCGAACCGGCCCGGTGTTCCGAGGGATGCCTCGGGGTAGAGCGCATCGAGATTACTGACAGTCGCCTTGTACAGTGGGTAGAAAGCATGAGAGAACACACTTGGCGGTGTTTTCGGATTCGGACCACCCACGCCCCTCGTCGCGATTTCAACATCGAGCGACCGAATGGGAATCACCTCGCCCTCCTGAGCCAGTGCAGGACAGAAACGAGCTCCCACAACGCGCAGGTCATGGAGGATGGCGGGATCAGACACCGTGACAATCTCCCCGGTGTTTCGCGGCAAGCCTTCAAACGACTGCGCCTCAGCCAAAGGCTCTCCGAACTCGAGGTGCAGGATATTTGCCACAGGCATCCCTTCGGG
>CAZJAD010000156.1:0-3169 GCA_964543855.1 uncultured Alphaproteobacteria bacterium | reverse complement strand
TTCCGACTTGAAAGCGCGTATCCGAATCCGTTCAATCCGGAGACGACGATTCCGTATTCGGTCAGTCAGCTCATGGATGTCGAGCTGGCCATCTATAATGCACTGGGCCAGAAAGTCCGGACGCTGGTGAGTGATCGCGTGCTTCCGGGGACCTATTCGGTCGTGTGGAACGGAATGGACAGTTTTGGCAATCCTGTCGGCTCGGGGATTTATTACTGCCGCCTCCTCGGTTCGCACGGAAAGACCTCCGCGCAGCGGTTGATGCTTGTTCGATAACAGTGGATAGCGACCAAGTTCGCTTGAGATTCCAATGCAAAGACGCTTCGAACTCGGACGGTCTGACTTTATGTCAACAGTCAGTTTCATCACCATTCGGGAGGAGGGAAAATGAAGCGCTTTATCATGGTTCCCGTCGCATTTGCACTTGCGGTTTTCAACCAGGCGGGATTTGCAGCCGACTGGAGTGTCGACAAAGCGCACTCCAGTGTGGGATTCGCGGTCAAACATCTCATGATTGCCACGGTGCGGGGCAGCTTCTCGGACTACGATGCCACGATTACTTTCGACGAAAATGACCCGGCGAATCTGTCGTTTCAGGGCACGATCCAGGTTGCGAGCATCAACACAAACAACGAGGACCGCGACAATCACTTGCGCAGTGCGGACTTTTTCGATGTTGCCAATCATCCCACATTGACTTTCGCATCCAGGAAGACAGAGAAGGTCGCCGACGGAAAGTATCGGGTGACCGGTGATTTGACGATCCGCGGCACGACCAAAGAAGTTGTCCTGGATCTGGAAGGGTTGACGCCCGTTATCAAAGGCATGCAGGGAGAAGTCCGAACCGGAGCCACCGTCACCACGACGATCAATCGCAAGGATTTCGGCGTTACCTGGAACAGAGTCCTTGAAACCGGCGGCGTGGTCGTCAGCGACGAAGTGAAAATCATTATCGAGGCTGAGCTCATCAAGCAGAGCAAGTAGGCCAATTGCTGATGCCGCCGGTGATGCTGTGGGTACAGGGGGATACTCCTGCCGCTTGCTCACTTCGCAGGGAGATGCTTCCATGCAGAGGCTGGTTCTAATCCGATAGAGGAGAATTGTGAAGGCACATCATCTTCTTGTCTGGTTGTGGGGGGCAATGATTCTGTCTGCTGTTGGCGCTCAGGCTCAGCCGGACAGCGTTTGGAGCCACACTTACGGCGGTAGTGGCCATGACGGTTGCCTGGCTGTCAAGCAGACCTCAGACGGCGGCTACGCAATGGCGGGGCTCTCGAACTCGTTCGGGACTGGCGACTATGACTTCTGGCTGGTGAAGACCGACAGTGTTGGCGACAGCCTCTGGAGCCGAGTCTATGGCGGAAGCGAACATGACGGTTGCTTGGCCCTGGAGCACACGGCGGATGGCGGCTATGTTCTGGCCGGATACACCGATTCCTATGGTGCGGGTGATCGTGACATGTGGTTGTTGAAAGTAGATGCCAACGGAGACAGTCTGTGGAGCCGTACGTTCGGTGGAAGTGCATACGATTATTGCTGGACGATGATCCAGACATCCGACGGCGGCTTTGCGTTGGCCGGAGAAACGGATTGCTGGGGCGCGGGCGATAAGGACATCCGGCTGGTGAAAACTGACGCAAACGGCGACAGCCTGTGGAGTCATACCTATGGAGGGAGTGGTTACGAAGGCTGTTTCGATGTCAAGCAGACTTCAGATGGAGGCTACATCTTAGCCGGATACACGCCATCTTTTGGTGCGGGAGGACGGGATGCCTGGCTGGTGAAGACGGATGCAAACGGAGACAGCCTGTGGAGCCGAACCTTCGGCGGAAGCGGAGAAGAACGGGCCTGGTCGGTTCGAGAAACCGCCGATGGCGGATACATTGTGGCGGGAATTACCGCTTCTTTCGGATCGGGCTCTAATGATTTCTGGTTGATCAGAACCGATCCGAATGGAAATAGTCTGTGGAGCAACACCTTTGGCGGAGAACAACTGGAAATGTGCTATGAGATCATGCTGCCGCCCAATGGTGGGTATGTGCTTACAGGCTATACGCAGTCTTATGGAGCGGGCTCAAATGACATCTGGCTACTCAGAACCGATGCCTATGGAGACAGTGTGTGGAGCCGTACTTTTGGCGGACCGGAACGGGAATTATGCTATCGTCTTCTCCCGACATCCGACGGTGGTTTCATCCTTGGGGGACAGACGGAGTCTTTCGGCGTGGGAGAGTATGATTTCTGGCTTGTGAGAACGGAACCGGACACGATTGGAGTCCCTCCGGACGGCTTCGATCTGGCTGCACCCGCAAGTGGAGACACGGTCGATCCTCTATCTGCAGAATTTGTATGGCAGACACCGTTAGATAGGGACCCGGATGAGAGATTCATTTACTGTCTCTATGTCTCCACCGATTCCCTTTTCACATCACCTGACAGCGTTTGCCTGATACCCGACACGGTTTATTCGTCGGGTGAAATCGTTTTCTCGCAGACCTATTGGTGGCAGGTGAAAGCCTTCGATCGATTCGAGCTATCGACCTGGTCGAATCAGATTTGGAGTTTCATCACGCCGGAGCCGGCACCGCCTTCGGCCTTCAATCTTCTCGCTCCGGAGAATGGTGCGCTTCTGGAGCCCGGAGCAACGAGTTTCATTTGGGATAGCTCGATAGATCCCGACCCTGGTGACATCGTTACCTATACGATTCATTTTGTGACGGAAGCCGATTCGATTTCGTATGTGATTGGAACGGATACGACGGTTCTCGTGAATCCAGATACGGTAGATGTGCTTGAACCGGGAGGAAATGCGATCTGGTATGTCACCGCTCACTCGAATCATCCGGACACAACGATTGAAAGCAATCAGCGGTTTGCGTTCACCGCTTCGATTGCGGAAACGCCGGCGCAACTTCCGCGCGAATTTCGGCTTTACCAGAACTATCCGAATCCTTTCAATTCCGAGACGACGATCAACTACGATGTGCCTAAAGCAAGCGTCGTGACGCTGCTCATTTATGATCTTTTGGGCAAGGAAGTCGCAACGCTTGTCGATGAGATGCGGCCAGCGGGAAGTCACGCCGTGATCTTCGACGGCTCCCAGCTTCCGTCCGGGATTTATTTCTGCCGCCTGCAAGCGGGGGATTTTGTGGCGGCGAAGAAGATGGTG
>CAZJAD010000155.1:1706-3188 GCA_964543855.1 uncultured Alphaproteobacteria bacterium | reverse complement strand
AGATCCGGGTTCTCGACAAGCATTTCCATAACGCGGTCGCGGCCCTGGCCGAGGCGTTCCTCGCCATAGCTGTACCAGGTCCCACTGCGTTTGACAATGTCTTGTGCGACGGCAAGGTCAAGCACATCTCCGGCGCGGGAAATGCCTTTGCCGTAGATGATATCGAATTCGGCCTGGCGGAAGGGTGGGGCTACTTTGTTCTTCACGACCTTGACACGCGTTCGGCTGCCAACGACATTTTCGGCATCCTTGATGGAAGCAATGCGCCGGATTTCCAGGCGAACGGTGGCGTAGAATTTGAGTGCACGACCGCCCGTGGTTGTCTCAGGATTGCCGAACATCACGCCGATTTTCATCCGGATCTGGTTGATGAAAACGAGAGCGGTGTGTGAACGCGCAACGGTCGCCGTGAGTTTGCGCAGCGCCTGGGACATCAGCCGGGCTTGAAGCCCCGGCAGCGAGTCGCCCATGTCGCCTTCGATTTCTGCGCGTGGTACGAGGGCTGCCACGCTATCGACGACGACGATGTCGAGAGCGCCCGAGCGAATGAGCGTTTCGGCGATCTCCAGCCCTTGCTCCCCCGTGTCCGGCTGCGAGATGAGCAGATTGTCGAGATCCACTTCCAGCGCTTGAGCGTACTGCGGGTCGAGGGCGTGTTCCGCATCGACGATGGCGGCAAAACCGCCGCTCTTCTGAGCCTGCGCGATGAGATGAAGAGCCAGCGTGGTCTTGCCTGAAGCTTCGGGGCCATAGATTTCAGTCACGCGACCTCGTGGCACGCCACCAATTCCGAGGGCCGCGTCCAAGGCGAGCGAGCCCGTAGGAATCACGGCAAGCTGAACACGCGCGCCCTCATCCCCCAAGCGCATGATGGCGCCCTTGCCGAATTGCTTCTCAATCTGACTCATGGCGAGATCCAGTGCGCGGGTTTTTTCAGTGGCTTCCGATGCCATGGCTTATCTCCTTTATGAACGGTATCGAAGTTTCGTCAGACAACGCGTCCTGTTTCTGCGTAGGTCTTGAGGCGCTCGAAGTTCTGTTTCACGGCGGCCCGAACCATTCCTTCGCCGATGACCGTGCTGAAGATGCGTCCAAGAAGTCCGGGCAGTTGATACTCGCCGGTGAAAATGAGGGTCGTTCGGTTTTCGGTTTCCGGCTCAAGGCGATAGGTCAGTTGCGCGGATTTCACTCGACGAAGCCAGTCTGTATCTCCACCGCAAGGCACCTCGGTGAAGAAATTCGGTTCCTGGCAATGAGTGACTTCCGTATGAAGTGTGTGGACTTTGCCGCCTGCCTCCACGCGAGCCTTGCGAATGGTGCCAACCCGAATCGGGCCTTCCGGTTCGTGGGCCAAATCGCGGATGTGTGTTGACCAGAACTCCGTTTCTTTTGGATCCGTGATGAGCTGCCACACCTTGGCTTGCGGGGCATCGATGTCCACTATGACCTGCACGCGCGGCATTGCTTCTACGCCTTGAGCGC
>CAZJAD010000155.1:0-1606 GCA_964543855.1 uncultured Alphaproteobacteria bacterium | reverse complement strand
GGTTTGCCGCCGTCAAGCCCGGCCCAATAGACGCGGGGTCGCTTGGAATTCGGAAAGCAACCTGTTCCTTTCATCTGCATGTCAAAAGGCGCGACCCCGTCACAAGCGCGTTCGAGGCCGGCCGTAATTTCGCCGAGTCTTTCCGGCGGCACTTCGCCCAGGAATTTGAGCGTCAGATGCATTCCACCGGCGTGAGCCCATCGGATGCCGCGTCCGAGCCACTCAATGGAGCTCTGCAGCTCGGCCAGCGCTGTTTTCCATTCTTCGGGCAAATCTATGGCGATAAACAGTCGCATCGCGTTCAGTGTATTGCTTCAAGCGTTTCTTCCATCAGTCTCCTGTAGAGGAGGAACAGCGCCGCTTGGGCGAAACGCATCTTATTCGCTTCGCGGGTGTAGCCCGATTGAAGCCGCTCTGCTCGCGTCTCGCGGGCGTCGGCGACGGCCATCCACAGAGTTCCCACGGGCTTTTCGGGTGTGCCGCCGTCCGGTCCGGCGATGCCTGTCGTCGCCAGAGCGTAATCAGATCCGGCCTGTTTTCGAGCGCCCTCGGCCATGGCTCGTGCAACTTCCTCTGAGACCGCGCCGTGCTGCTCGATGAGCTCCTCGGAGACTCCAAGCAATTCCGTTTTTGACCGGTTGGAGTAAGTGACAAAACCGCGCTCGAAGAACTCGGAGCTTCCCGGGATGTTCGTGAAAGTGTGCGCAACAAGTCCGCCGGTGCAGGATTCCGCGACGGCCAGAGTCTTGGCTCGATTCGTCAGGATACGCGCGATGACCTCGGCCAGGCTCTGTTCGCCCACGGCGTAGACGAATTCGCCGATGCGTTCGCGGATGAGCCCTTCGGCTTCAGCAAGCTGCGCATCGACCTCATAGGGATCGCCTGCCTTCGCCGTCATGCGCACCGCGACTCCGGTTGGTGACGGCAGAAATGCAAGATGTACCAGCTCGCGGATTCGTTCCAGGTCACTGAGTCTCTCCAGAATGAGCGATTCGCCGATCCCGGTCGTCTGGAGTGTCTTGGAGATCGGAGCGCCTTCACCGAAATTCCTGCGCAACCACGGCACGAGATAACTTTCGGTCATGCTTTCCATCTCGTGCGGCACTCCGGGCAGAATAAAGATGTCGCGCTGGTCTCGCGTAATGTGCATGCCGGGTGCCGTTCCCAAGGAATTTGGAATCACATTGGCACCTCGCGGGAAGGTCGCCTGACCGCGGACGGATTCCGGCATGGTTCGACCGATACGAGCGTAGAAGGCCCGAATCGCTTCCAACAGATCGTCGCGATGCTGCAGTTCCAGGCCGAAGAATCCGGCGACAGCGTCTTTCGTGACATCGTCGGGCGTGGGGCCGAGGCCTCCGGTGAAGACGATAACCGAAGCGCGCTGAAGAGCCCGCGCCAGAGCGGCGCGAATCTCGCCCGAATCGTCGGCGACGATGGAGCTCCAGCGCACCGGCACACCAACCTCGGCGAAGACTCGCCCGAGACAGGCGGCATTGCCGTTGACCACCTGTCCCAGCAGCAGCTCATCGCCGACAGCGACTATCTCGGCTCCGTGATGTTCCGCCTTGGGCATTGCCACGCTTCCGATGACTTCGATGGCGAC
>CAZJAD010000154.1:1622-3236 GCA_964543855.1 uncultured Alphaproteobacteria bacterium | reverse complement strand
TGGTGAAGACGGATAGCCTTGGTGACAGCCTTTGGAGCCGCACCTTCGGGGGAAGCAACAATGATTATGGCTGGTCGGTTCAGCAGACCACCGACGGAGGCTACATCCTGGCAGGTGAGACCTATTCCTTTGGGGCGGGCGGTTATGATTTCTGGCTGGTGAAGACAGACGCCGGTGGCACAGGCACAACAGAGGAGTGGAGCCGCACTTTCGGGGGAAGCAACCATGATTATTGCAGATGGGTTCAGCAGACCACCGACGGCGGCTATATCCTGGGAGGTCTCACACTATCGTTCGGCGCGGGGGCCGGGGATTTCTGGCTGGTGAGAGCTATAGCTATACCTTTTAGGATTACTTCCATCATGGATGTCGGCAATGACCAGGGGCGGCAGGTACGCATCCGTTGGAATCGCTGCATCTATGACGGGGACCTGTCAGATTATACTATCGAGAGCTACAGCATTTACCGGCGGATTGACCAGTATCTGGCTGGCGGAGTCACGAAGGCACAGCGCGCCAGCTTGGATTGGCCCCCCGGTGAATGGGAGTACATTTCAACCGTGCCTGCTCGAGGCGAATGGGAATATGCGACGATCGCTCCCACACTGGCCGATTCTACTTCGGACGGAGTCTACTGGTCTGTCTTCTTCGTTTCTGCTGAAACACCGGATCCGCTGGTTTATTTCGACACCGACCCCGATTCAGGTTATTCGATTGACAATCTGCCGCCGGATGTCACGCTGATGACGGCGATGGCAGCTGAAGCGCCGGGATATGTTCGGTTGCGGTGGTTACCGGTGACTACAGGTGGCGGAGGACAACCTGAACAGGGGGATGTCTGGTATCGCGTCTACGGCAGCACCGATCCGATGTTCACACCCGCGCCTGAAAACTTGCTTACGGTCACACAGAGCTTAGAATTCCTGCACAACATCGGCTCGAATGACAGGTACTTCTACATCATTCAAGCCAGCGACGATCATTAGAGCGTGAGTTCCTTCCTACTACTCGATTTCTTGAACCAAAAAAGGCCATGCTAACCAGCACGGCCTTTTTCCTGCCTGCAGAGAAAGGAACCTTTCTCTGCTCTTCCTATTTCATCAGGATCATCTTCTTTGTATCAGTGAACTCGCTGGCATCGAGCCGGTAGAAATAAATGCCGGATGATAGCGACGAGCCATCGAAAGTCACCGTGTGCCGTCCGGCTTGCTGATTGCCTTGCGCCAGAACCGCTGCTTCCCGCCCCAAAACATCAAAGACGCGCAGCCACACCGGCCCATCCTCTTTCAGGTCGTAGGTGATCGAGGTCGTCGCGTTGAATGGATTCGGCCAGTTGGCGTAAAGCTGGTAGGCGAGAACGACCGGCGGCACAAGGACGACCGGGGTCTTGGTTTCGTAAATGACGACGCGTGATCCGCTGATGTCTACGGTGACGAGTCGGTAGAAGTAGCTGGTGCTCTGCGTCACATGCGAGTCGACATAGGTGTACGAATGCGATTCCCCGGAGGTTCCGGCACCTGGCACACTCCCGATTCTGCGCCAGGCAGATCCCGCCGCGCACCGCTCGATTTCAAACATGTCGTTGTCTTGCTCCGAAGCGGTCACCCATCGCAG
>CAZJAD010000154.1:0-1522 GCA_964543855.1 uncultured Alphaproteobacteria bacterium | reverse complement strand
CCCGTGATCGCTTCGTTCTCGATGATGCACTCCGGCGCTGTTCCATCGCACAGCGTGTCATCGAAAGAGTGATCAAAGTTGCCGTCTTTCCAGGCGTTGAGATAGAGCTGCTGGCCGGCATAAGTTGGACCTGTTGTTACGGTGACTTCCACGCAAATCTCGCTGCATCCCGGCCATACCTCGTCCACAAAGACGACGCCATCATCCACATCCTGGTCGACACACCGCGGCTCAGGCCAGTCGTCGGTGCAGGTCTCGCCAAGCCAGGCCAGATTGGAGGCACGGATCGCGTTCGCCGGTCCCGCACCCAGTTCGTTTTCTGTCGTGTAGACGAGTGAATCCAGATCGCCATAGTCCCACCCGATGATCGGATTCACATCCTCGCAGACCGGAACAATCTGGGAGAAGGTAATCACAAGGGGCTCCAGAGACAGAGTCTCATGCACATCCACCGCCCACACTTCGGCCCGCCACTCATCGTCGACTTCCGTATTGCTTGGCGGAATACACGGACCGCTGTGACTGATGTAGTGGGGTGGTGCGTTTTCGTCATCGACAAACGCCCCGCCTGTATACGGATTGCGGACAAACCAGCGGTAGAGATAGGTTACTTCGTCCGAATCAGGATCCTGAGGGTCCGGCCCGGTTATGGACATGCACAGCGTATCTGCGTCAGCGATGCATGAAGGCCACCCATAGCCCACCGGTGTGTGGGGTGGCTGGTTGCACAGGTCGCCCGAGAGGTAAGTGACTTCCAGAACGGAGTAGTTCAGTGTTGCGGCCCAATAGCGCTCATGGTTCCAGACATCGATGTCTATGAACATATGGACGATGCCGTCATCAAGGAGTGCCGCCGGTGCGATGTCGAAGGTCGTTACAGACCATGTATCGTTGTTCCCCTGCAGGTACTCCGGATTGAGCAGCACGCTGTCGCCGTAGACATTGTCGAGCTCGCAAGCCTGTGGGTCACCCGGATTCTCCGCGGAGCAATCTTGCTGGTCGACATCCCACGCGCAGATGTGTACCTGCGCGCTCTGGATGCAGACTCCTTCCGGCATGTCATAGTCAGGAAAGACCTGTTGCCAGCCATAGTCCTGATTGAACCAGCTGTAGTGCTCAAAACCATAGTAGGGATCCCGGCCCTCAGGCATCGTGGGATCAAACCACGGGCCTTCGTAAAGGGGCGGATCGTCATTCTCATCCGTGCGCTGAACCCAGGTGAAGCTGCCGTCACCGTTGTCGATCGTTGTGTCCGCTGCATAGACCGTTGGACACGGATCCGGGCAGGTGAAGATGTCCAGCGTATAGACATCCTCCATTCCGGCGCTCCGCGGCTCCACATCGAGGTAATACACCCCGGAATTGAGCCGCTGGCACGGAATCCTCGAACGGCCAAAGACATCACAGCCGTTGTTGTTCGACGCCAGCACCAATCCCGCGCAGCATCCTTCCGTCAGGTAGATGTAGGAGTTGATTGAAGACGATGAGTTGCACAATGAGAAGGTGTAGAGACCCTCTTGGG
>CAZJAD010000153.1:0-3316 GCA_964543855.1 uncultured Alphaproteobacteria bacterium | reverse complement strand
GATGCCACCGTTACATTCGGCTATGCCAAGCGTGGCCTGTATTTGAACCCGGGGCGAGACTATGTGGGTGAGCTGACCATCGCAAACATCTCCATCCCTCCATTCGCGGACCTCGAAGAGGCGGCGACATTGCGCGCGTTGGAGTTCCCCGATGTCGCAGGCTTGCTGCCGGAACGACCACGCAACGCTCACAAAGGGGACTTCGGCAAGGTCTTCGTTCTGGCCGGTTCGCGCGGAATGACCGGTGCCGCCGCTATGGTGGCTGAAGCGATTCTGCGTGTCGGTGCAGGCATGGTAACGGTGGGCTGTCCGAAGTCCGTTCTGCCCATTATCGCAGGCAGACGAGCCGAAGTGATGACACATCCGCTCTCGGAAACGCGCAGCGGCTGCCTGTCTGAAGCGGCTCTAAGGGAAGCTCTGAAAGGCACCGAATGGGCCGATGTCGTCGTCATCGGACCGGGCTTGGGACTCGCCACTGAAACGACACGCCTTCTCGAGGCCTATGTGCCGCAGCTCAAGAAACCGATTGTTGTGGATGCGGACGGTCTGAATCATGTGGCGCGAAGTAAGACCTTGAAGAAAGCGCTGCCACGCGGCACAATCATCACGCCGCACGCGGGCGAATTCAGTCGCATCACGGGACAGAGTATCGACAAGGTTCTGAAGCATCCGGTGGAAGCCGCAGCGGATTTGGCGAAGAACTCCGGATGGGTTGTTGTGTTGAAGGGTGCCCCGACATTGACGGCTGATGCCCGCGGGCTTGTGTTCCTGAACCTGACGGGAAATCCCGGACTCGCAACCGCTGGGAGTGGAGATGCGTTGACGGGGATTATTGCGGGCCTCTTGGCTCAAGCCCGAAGCCCGATATGGGCGGCGGCCGTCGGAGTCTTTTTGCATGGTCTGGCTGGAGACCTCGCCGCGTCCCAACTCGGAGAGGCATCCCTGATCGCAGGTGATGTTATTGAGGCACTCCCATCCGCTTTCGCCACTATCGAGGGGGACTTGGATTAGTGGAGCAGCCTTCAACCTCGGCGACCCGACCGGAGAATCAAGGCAGGAGAGCTCTTGGTTTCCTGTGGCTGGCGACAGCGCTTGGATGGGCGATATGGGTCCTCTCGGTGGGCACAGAGCCGGAGCCCTACGGAAACTGGCTGTCTAATCTTGTCGGCGACAAAGTTGTGCACGCCGGGTCCTTTGCGTTGGGAGGAATGCTTTGGATCCACTCTCTAAGGAGAGTCGCACGCTTGAGGGTCATTACCGCTGTCGCTTGCGGCGGTGCGGTATCATTCCTCTTCGGATTCCTCTTGGAGGTCTTCCAGAGGGGCGTTCCCGGTAGGAGTGCTGACCCAGCGGACCTTATCGCCGACCTTGTGGGCATTCTTGTGGCGATAGGCCTTTATGTTGCCGCGGTAAGCCTCAGTTCCCGGAAGTAAGCCTCTCGAGAAGACCCAAAAAGGTGCGAGCTTCCGCTAATTGGCGAGTAAATTGGCAGATAGCCAAAAGCGTTGGAAAGGAGAAACCCTTGTCAATTGCCGTAAATCGAGTTATCTTAATAGGGAACCTCGGAAAGGATCCGGAGATCCGATTTACACCGTCCGGTGTCGCTCTGGCGAAGTTTCCGCTCGCAACGACGGAGAAGCGACGAGACCCGGAAGGCAACCTCAAGGATCATACCGAGTGGCATAACATCGTTCTTTGGCGCAGACTGGCGGAGGTTGCTGGAGAGTACCTCAAGAAGGGGATGTTAGTCTATATTGAGGGTCGCATTCAGACGCGCAGCTGGGAAGATCCCCAGGGAGCCAAGCGCTACATGACCGAGATTATTGGCGATAGAATGCAGATGCTCCAGCGCAAGGGGGAGGGGGAACCGCCGAAGGAACCGAAGGATTCGGAGGATGAAACGATGCCTCCGGCCGAGGGGGAAGAGGACTTACCCTTCTGACCCTGAGCGACTGAGAAACTGGGGCACCTGAAAAAAAACTCTTGACAAAGTCGCAAAAATTCTTTAAACTTAATCATCGTTGTGGACAGGGTATCTGTACCCAGCGGCGGCGGTATAAGTAGCCGTAAAAATAAGGCATTGGGCAGCGACCGCAGTGCCCGGTTCGGGTACCCGGAGGATAGTGCGCGGAGAGGTATGTACAGACTCCCCAGCACCAGTGAGCCACAGGAGTCTGGCTCGACAAGTGGCGTTTGTGGCTCCGCGTGAAAATATAATTACTTTACTTAGTGTGAGGTGGAGTTTCACCAAAAACGTGGCAAGATCAGCTACCTGATACGAGGTGCTGAATCACTGTTTTCAGAGAAGGAAGAAGGTTAACGCTTGGGATAGAGTCCTTGTTTAAGGAGGAAAGAAAATGTTGAAGAAGGTTGTATTTGTTCTGGCGCTAACGGTTTGTGTCAGCCTGGCGCTGGCATTGGAGTCGGGGCCGTCGAATACGGTTGGCTTCGTGAAAATTACGTGCACTCAGAACTATCAGAATGCGTTTGGTGAGCCATTTACGACCTGGGATGTTATTAGCGGTGTTCCGCAGTATGGCGTCTTTTCCGGCAAGCCGTCCGATGTGATTGGTGCCCAGCTCACGGGAGGCAACCTCCTTACGGGCGATCGCTGCATCGAGCAGACCGGTGCCGGTGCCTATGCCTATCGCACGACCACGGCGGCCCTGTGGGCGGGCGCTTTGGAGAACAGCGGTGGCATGCTACCCGGTGTAGCTTTCTGGCTTCACAACAAGCAGGCCGTTGACCAGGATATGGTTCTGGCGGGCGAAGTGGATACGTCGGGCTTCGGGCCCGTCGCCATCTCTGCGAATTATCAGAATGCCATTTCCTGGCGTGATGCCCGGAATGTGAGTCGTGCGAACCTTAACTTGCTCACCTCGGGCTTTACCGGTGGCAATCTTCTGAGCTCCGACCGCGTCATTGAGCAGACCGGTGCTGGCCGTTACTGCTATTACAACACGGGCACCGCCGCTTGGGCGGGCAGCTTGCCGGGTAGTGAGCCGGGTATTGCCTACTGGATCCATGAGAAGAACGGCAACTCTTGGAACTACAACTATGTCTCCGGTGGTGCGATGCCTCCTGTCCCGGATCGTCCGGGTAGCGACCAGGGAACGATTAACCGCATCAACCGGGCAAATGGTCCGTCGCGTTCTGTGAAGTGAGCGAGGGATTGATCGCTGTGTACGATGTTTTGAAGGATAGTGTGACTTACAGTTATAGGAGGATTGTTCCATGAAGTTTCGAGTGCTATTTACTGCCTTGGCGCTTTTAGCGCTGTCTACTTTTGCGTTTGCGCAGCCCGCCTCGGTGTCCT
>CAZJAD010000152.1:0-3338 GCA_964543855.1 uncultured Alphaproteobacteria bacterium | reverse complement strand
AACCCGACGACGAGCATTTCGTATTCATTGAAAGAGGCGGGTTTCGTGACTCTCAAGGTGTACAATGTTATGGGTCAGGAAGTGGCGACTCTGGTGGCCGAAGAGTTGACGGTTGGCCCGCACGCGGCGAGCTTCACGGCGGCCAACCTACCGTCCGGCATCTATGTATATCGTCTGGAAGTGAATGACTTCACGGCTCAGAAGAAGATGATCTTCCTGAAGTAAGCTTTCGTCGTATATCCGTGTGATGAAGGGGTCGGTCTTTTGGCTGACCCCTTTTTCTTATGCCTTCTTTGCTCCAGAGGCGTCCGTTGTCAGACGCGGTCAGCGCAGCGGACAAGGAAGATCTTGTTGGCAAATATCGAGATATTTTTTTATATTCACTTCGGCATGCCAAGACTACTCTTCGAGCACGCCGCTTGCCTGTGCCCGGTTCGCAGTTCATATCCGTCCTGAGGGAATCGGATCTGTAAATGTTCCCTCGACACTGACTGAGCAAATCAATAGATTCCATTTACTCAAGGAGGCCGCTCGATGAAGAGAGTGAGCGATCGCTATGGATTCGGTGTTCTTGTTGCCGCGGGTTCTATCTGGGGACTCGCTGAAGCCGGCCTGGGAATGTACATGCGAGGAATGTGTGCGAGGACCATCACCGGCTCGGTGATGACTGGGCTGGCCATTTTCTTCATCTCGCTCGGCATGGCCTACAGGCGGAAGATACTGGCTGCGGCGATTGTCTTAAGTGTGGCGATCGTGTTCAAACTGTTGGATGCCTGTCTGTTGCACCTGCCCATCCTGCACGGAGCCGTCATCAATCCGGTCTTCGGTTTTGCCACGGAAGCTATGGCGTTCGTATTTCTCTTCATGGTGTTGGGCGCACATTTGAGGGCGCGGGGATACGGGAGGATCGTGCTGGGCGCACTCTCCGCCTTAGTCGCCGTCAACCTGTTCCCTCTGGTGGGGTATGTTACGACGATTCCTGCCTGTGTCCATCCCGGCACGGCCTATCCTCTATCGCTCTACTATGCACCGATCGCGGTCGCCATTTCTGCGGTGACCTGTCCTCTGGGAATGGAGCTCGGAGAGAAGTTAGCCAGCCTGGAACGGCAAGGAGGTTGGGTGTCGAAGCCAATCCTTGCCCGAGCCTCTTTTCCTGCTCTTGCTGTTTCGGCTCTCGCGGTCATGATCATGCTGCGGGTCTTTTAGGCGGTTTCGGAGAGAAATGCACATGAGGCCGATCTACCTGGATTACAACGCAACGACACCAGTGCACCCGGAAGCCGCCGAGGCGATGAGATCGTATTTGGAGGAGCATTTCGGCAATCCGTCCAGTTCGCACTGGTACGGGATTCAGACGAAGAAGGCTGTCGAAAAAGCCCGAGGACAAGTGGCCAGTCTACTCGGTTGTCAGCCGGATGAAATCGTCTTCACCAGTGGCGGCACGGAATCAAACAATTATGCAATTAGGGGAGTGGCTTTCGCAAGGCGCCAGAAAGGGCATCACATTGTTACTTCGGCCATCGAACATCCGGCGGTTATTGAAGTCTGCAAGTACCTGGAGGCGAACGGCTTTCGAGTGAGTTATGTTCCTGTAGACGAGTTTGGGCGGGTCGATGTCGGTGAACTCGAGAAAGCGGTCACTCCAGAGACCATCCTTATTACCATCATGCATGCCAACAACGAAGTGGGCACGATTCAGCCGGTCGCTGAGATTGCAGAGGTGGCTCGGCGGATGGGAATTATCATGCACACGGACGCGGCTCAGTCCGTCGGCAAGATTCCGACGCGCGTCCAGGATTTAAGCGTTGATCTGTTGTCTGTCGCCGGCCACAAGCTCTATGGTCCCAAGGGTATCGGCGCCCTTTTCATCCGGCGAGGATTGCAGCTCGAGAAGCTCATCCACGGCGCGGACCATGAGCAGAACCGCCGGGCCGGCACGGAGAATGTGCTGGAGATCGTGGGTTTGGGAAAAGCGTGTGAGATTGCAGAGCGTGAACTTGAGAAGAATTCGATTCACATGAGAGAGATGCGCGACCGACTGCATCGCGGTCTCGAAGACAAGATCAGCCAGATGAGACTAAACGGCCATCCTGAAGAGAGGCTGCCCAACACTCTGAGCGTTGGCTTTCGGAATACTGAGGCGAACACGCTCTTGGACGAGATAGAGGGAGTCGCTGCTTCCGCTGGTGCGGCATGTCATACGGATTCGATCGATATCTCCTCCGTACTGACGGCCATGAAGGTTCCGGTCGAGTATGCGATGGGAACTGTTCGTTTCTCGACGGGTCGATTGACGACGGCAAGTGAGATTGACCGAGCTGTCGAGATTATCACCGCCGCCGTCGAGCGCTTGAAACCCTCGGAGACAGAAGCTCCCGTGACAGTCCCGAGTCCGACGGCGATCAAGCTTACGCATTTCACGCATGGCATGGGATGCGCCTGCAAACTGCGACCTCAAGCGCTCGAGAAGATACTCGCAGACTTGCCGCTTGCGCGTGATGAGAGGATCTTAGTTGGAACGGATACGGCGGACGATGCCGCCGTTTATCGGCTGGACGACCGCACCGCCATTGTCCAAACGGTCGACTTCTTCACGCCCATCGTGGATGACCCCTATCATTTCGGAGCTATCGCCGCTGCCAATGCGCTTAGCGACATCTACGCGATGGGTGGGAAGCCTTTGTTTGCGCTCAACATTGTGGGCTTTCCGTCCAACCGTCTGCCCATGGAGGTTCTGCAGCGCATTCTTGAGGGGGCGCAGGACAAGGCGAGAGAAGCGGGCGTCAGCATTATCGGCGGGCACACCGTCGATGACACGGAGCCCAAATACGGCATGGCAGTGACGGGCACGATTGACCCGGATCGGATCTTGACGAATCGCACGGCCCAGCCGGGGGATACCATTATTCTCACGAAACCTATCGGCGTCGGGATCGTTATGACCGCCGTCAAGCGCGGTTTGGCCGATGAAGAAACAACGGATCGCGCCGTTGAAATCATGAGCGAGCTGAACCGTCAGGCGGCCGACACGCTCGGCGGGTTTCCGATAAGCGCTTGCACGGATGTTACGGGCTTTGGCCTGCTGGGACATCTCAAGGAGATGGCGAAGGCCAGCAAAGTCGACGCGGTGATTTACGCGGACCGGGTGCCGACGATCAAGCAGGCGTGGAAATTCGCAGCAGCGAACATTGTCCCGGGAGGAACCTTGAGCAATCTGGATTATGTAGCCGATGTCGTCGAGTGGGATGACAGCGTCTCGCGCACGGCACAGCTAATTCTCTGTGACGCGCAGACTTCCGGTGGTCTACTGATCGCAGTGCCGTCTGACCATGCCGACG
>CAZJAD010000151.1:0-3384 GCA_964543855.1 uncultured Alphaproteobacteria bacterium | reverse complement strand
GCGTGCCTCCGGGAGGCAGCTCGAAGCTGGTCGGTTCCACCTCCCAGATGTGCCCAGTCGTCGTGACTTCATGAACGACAAGCTGCTCGCTTGGGTGAGCGTTTGTGACGATCATGTCCGCGGAGGAGGATTCACCGATGTGCGTCGGTGGAAACTCGAGATAATCCGTGTTGAGCTGAATGGTTCCGCCCTGGCAGGGCTCGCAGCTTACGGTGGCCGTATAGTCCACCCCACAGGACACGCCGTCGAAGACGGACGGCGCAATCCACAGCCAGTAGAGACCGGGGGGAAGACACTCGGCGACGACGGATGCAGTATCGCATGGTGGTGCTTCGTCGAATCCCAGAATGATGTAGTCGATGCAATCGGCGGATTGCGCGTCAATCAGGATGAGCAGCACGGGGAACTCGCCGACCGCGGACCAGGTGACGGTGCTCGCTTCTGTCAGGACGAGTTCGTACCAGTCTGTGTCGCGGTAATTGTCGCTTTCGTACATGAAAGTTCCCGAGGTTCCACAGATAATATCACCACAACTGATATCGCTGAAGACGACTGGATCCCCGCCACACCCGCTGTTGTACTGATCGTCGTAACCATCATAGCAGACGGGCTCGCCCTCGGGAAGCCCTTCGGGTGGGCACTCGACGGTGCACCCTTCGGTGATCGTGAGGTCGAAGGCCGGAATGCAGTTGGGAGACGGCCAGGTATCGATCATGATGTAGTAGGTGCCCGGCTCAAGGACAACTCCAGATAATCCGTGCGGGTTGCCGCTGCTGCTCGTCGACGAATACATGCATGGATCACCGGGTGGGCACACATGGTCGATGCAGATGCCGGTGTAGGTGGTGCCCAAGGGATCGAGGAGGATGTCAACGACGATCCCCATGGTAACCGTCAACTGATAGATGATGTCCTCGCCGCCGTCGTAGTAGCCGAGGCAGGTCTCGTTGTAGTGATTGCCGCGGCCGCAAGTCGTCTGGCCAGCATCGGTGTAGGGCAGATCGGCGGGAAGCGTGACCTCGAGGGGATCGGAACAGTCATCGCCGGGGACTGGGGGTATAAACATGTCGACGGCCATCCTGTAGTCACCGGAGGCCGTGCCATAGCCGTCGACGACGATATAATAAGTGTTGCCAGCAGTGAGGCATAAGTCCAGAATCTGGGACTTGTAGTCGGGGCACCCGTCGTCGTCGCAGGCGACGATATAGTCCTCATTGCCGCACACATTCTCGTAGACATACAGCTTTGTGTCGTAGTTGGTCTGTTCGTAGCACAAATCGATGTTGACCCAGATGTCCGTCTCCGGCGTGTACTGGTAGAGCACATCCGGCGCGGTCGACAGGGAGTAAGGGCAATCGAAGATCACGCCGGAGTCATAGTCGTTGGTATAGCCCACCGTCGTACCCAGAGCGTAATAGGGCACTGCGGGAATGGACAGCGCTACGGAGCAATTGTCCCCGCCCTGATCGAGGTGACCTGTCGCGGGATGCTTGGGACTCGTCAGGCCATAGTATTCATCCCAAAGAGCTGCGTCATACTGGCCGACATCCTTCAGCTCGTCAATCCTCTGACGAAGTTCCTCGATGTGCATCTTCTGGGCAAGCGCCTCTGCCTGGGCTTGCTCCATTTCAATCGCCGGTGCCCTCGTCAGCACAGGCGAGCGTGATGTCAGCGCTGTCTCCCGCTCCGGCACATCGGCTGTTACCAGCGCGTATCCGACGAACACGGCGACAGCGACAAGTAAGCCGCTGAAAAACAGACTCTTCCTCATGGTCGACTCCCATCGCACGAATTGGCCAAATGGACAAAGCTCTTTATCAACTTAATATAGCACCGGCCTCGCGGCGAGTCAATAGGGGCGCGAACGATTTCGAAATTTCTCAGAGAGCGCCAATGTTGCCTTAATTAACTGATTTTTCAGTGAATTCCATCACAGCGGAATTGCATCCGTAGACGCCTACTGGGGATTTCGTCGTTTCGGCTCCCTCTTCAGCCCGCGTGAGGGTCGCTGTGATTCGGGATGGGATGAGCGGGTCGTCCGACAATGAAGAGGGCTCGACCATCACGGCTGTTATCTCCGAACGAACGAGAAAAAAAGACCCGGCTGAGCTCAGCCGGGTCTTGTCAATGCGAGCGTCTCAGCAAGAAATCAGTTCGGTGCCAGTGCCGGGCATACGGCGGGCACGGTTGGTCCGTCCATTTCGGGAGCCTGCGTCGTGATCGTTCGTGAGCAATTCTGGCAGAATGTCACATCCCACGACACGCCCCACTCCAGGCAGCAAAACTGAGGCGGAACCGGCGGACATTCCGGATCAGCGCGACAGAAGAAGTGATTATCGCCCTGAATTCGAAGACCTTGACCTGGTGCCAAGCGCCCATAGTCACGCGGCTCATCGTACCAGCGCACGACACCGCTCCGAATCATCTGGGACATATCGAGGTAACCCCAGTTGTTGTCGTAGCGGTAGTCATCGTTGCCGTAGGCTGCTCCACCATCCGGGTATGAATTCCCATCGTAGGTTTTGTGGAATGTTTGCGGAGGTCCCCAAGGGAATTCCATCCACAAAAAGCACATTGTCGGCGTGTAGGTGCGGTCGCCCTTGGCATCCTGTCCCCAGTAGCAGAAGTTTCCTGGAAATTGGATGAAGAATTTCAGAAAAACCTCGGCCTCCCAGCCGAATCCAACCTCATATTCGCGCGTGGCCGGATCACATTTCACCACGGGTCCCAGAGGCGTCGGTTGACCGGCCGGGTAGCTACCCCTTACGGCGTCATCAGGGTCGGTTCGGAGGTCAATATCCATGCAACAGCACCCAATGAAAAGGAGCCTAAGGACCGGATTCGCCATGAGTGGGACAAGGCCGGCGTTCTCGGACGGCTCCTCGAACCGGTTGAAGGTGGCCCTCAGCACCTTCTCCCAGTACTCCAGGAAGGGCTTCAGAACCGAGAGACTGTCAAAAGTGGGCTTCCACTCGAATTGAATCTGAGGCCCGTACCGCTCGCCGACGGTGGAAATCGGCCAGTAGATCTCGGCAAGGCCCTCAAGCGGATCACGAACGCCCGTCGTCTCGGCCACGAATATCCGGCTGACGGAGTCGTAGGTTGCCGTGAAGGTTACATACGGTGTGGGTATGAGATTGACCGCAATGGCATCGGTAAACGAGTCTCCCTCCCTGTCAACGACCGTGGCCGTGATAATGTGTTCTCCGGGAGGGAAACGATCGAAATCCGTGGCCGCGGATCTGCGATCCGTGAGGTTGGAGGGGTTTTTGAAACTCGAACCGACCAGAGCCGGGAAGCCAGCCGAGTCAATCTCTACACGGAAGGAATCCCACTCTGCTTTGTGGGCGAAATCCTGGATGTCCACGAAATACCAGCCCGTCA
>CAZJAD010000150.1:0-3485 GCA_964543855.1 uncultured Alphaproteobacteria bacterium | reverse complement strand
AAGGGATATATTCCAACTATTCAATGCAGAGGAACATACCATGGGAATGAATGTCACGCAGAAACTCATTTCGTCGCATCTGCTCTCCGGGAAGATGGTGCCCGGAGAAGAAATCGCGATCAAGATCGACCAGACGCTGACTCAGGACGCCACGGGCACCCTCGTTTATCTCGAAGTGGAAGCGATGGGCCTGGATCGCACGCGAGCCGAGCTCTCGGCGAGCTATGTGGACCACAACATTCTGCAATCCGACTTCCGCAACGCCGACGACCACGCTTTCCTGCAAAGCGCTGCCGAAAGGTTCGGGATTCACTTCTCGCGCCCCGGCAATGGCATCTGCCATTATGTCCATTTCGAGCGCTTCGGTCGTCCGGGCAAAACGCTCGTCGGCTCCGATTCGCACACGCCCACCGCCGGCGGTCTCGGCATGCTTGCCATCGGCGTCGGCGGCCTGGATGTCGCGCTCGCGATTGCGGGTGAACCGTTCTTCTTGCGCATGCCGAAAGTGATGGGCGTCAAGCTCGTCGGGAAACCGCCCGACTGGGTCACTTCGCGCGATGTAATTCTCGAAATGCTTCGTCGCCACTCGGTCAAAGGTGGCGTCGGGAAAGTCATCGAATACTATGGCCCGGGGCTTCAATACCTTCCCGCGCAAGACCGATCAACCATCACGAACATGGGAGCCGAACTCGGCGCGACAACATCCGTCTTTCCTTCGGACGAGAAGACACGCGCTTTCCTGCGCGCTCAGAACCGCGAGGATCACTGGCAGGAACTCGTGGCCGACAAAGACGCCACCTATGATGAACACGACGAAATCGACCTGTCCAAGCTCGAACCGCTCATTGCCTGCCCGAGTTCTCCGGATAATGTCAAGACGGTGCGCGAGGTAGCAGGCACTCCCGTGCAGCAGGTCCTCGTGGGTTCGGGCATGAATTCATCCTTCCGCGATCTCATGACGGTCGCAGAAGTCTGCAAGCGGCACAAGGCCAACCGTTATGTCGACTTCGAGATCAATCCGGGTTCGCGTCAAGTCTTGGAGAACCTCGCTGCTCAGGGAGGTGTTATTCCGATTCTGTCCGCGGGAGCGCGCATTCAGCAAAGCGGCTGTTTGGGATGCATCGGGATGGGTCAGGCCCCCGGAACGGGCTGGGTGAGTTTGCGCACCTTCCCGCGCAACTTCCCCGGACGGTCCGGGACGGAGAATGACCAGGTGTATCTCTGCAGTCCGGAGGTCGCCGTCGCCGCAGCGGTGAAAGGTGTGATTACGGATCCGCGTGACCTCGGGACCTATCCGCACGTGCAACCGCTGGAAAAAGAGATCGTGGATGACACGATGATTGTCTATCCCACGGACGGCAAAGATGTCAAGCTCACCAAAGGCCCGAATATTATCACACTGCCGGAGCTCGATCCCCTGCCCGACACGCTGAAAGCGCCGGTTCTGCTGAAGGTCGGCGACAACATCACCACGGATCACATCATGCCCGCGGGCGCTGCCATCCTGCCGCTGCGCTCGAACATTCCGGCGATTGCCGAACATGTCTATGTGCATGTGGCTCCGACTTTCCCAGCGCGAGCCAAGGAAGCCAAGCAATGCATCGTCGTGGGCGGCGACAACTACGGTCAGGGATCGTCGCGCGAACACGCCGCTCTGGCGCCTCGCTATCTCGGCCTGCGCGTCGTGATCACAAAACTCTTTGCACGCATTCACCGGGCGAATCTCGCGAACTTCGGCATCCTCCCACTGACCTTCAAGAATCCGGCGGACTACGATGCCGTTGACCAAGATGATGTCCTCGAACTGAAAAACCTGCATGCTCTGTCGGCGGCAAAGCGCGACCTGGTCGTGCGCAATGTGACAAAGGGCAAAGATATTCCTGTTCAGCACAACCTGTCGCCGCGGGAAGTGGAGATGATTCTCGCCGGTTCACAAATCAATGTCATCCGCGACCGCCGCAAGAAGTAATCCGCAAATGGACTGGATGGCGTCCCTGTAGAATGGAGAGCGGACTTTCTTCCATCGTCACGCACAACGATTTCGACGGGGTGGCGAGCGCGGCAATCTGTTCATGGGCCTTTGACATCGAGAGCGTGCGTTTTGCCGGGCCGATGACCATTACAAACGCGGAAATCCCCATCACCGCCGAGGACATCGTGTGCGATTTGCCGTATCCGCTCGAATGCGGCATGTGGTTCGATCATCACCTCGGCAATCTCGAAGAGGTCAAGCTGCGCGGCATAGATCCGGCGACGATTCCCGGCAAATTCGCTCTCGAACCGTCTTGTGCGCGGGTGGTTTTCGACTACTTCTCACAAGAAGAAACGCTGCCGGAGGACTATGCGAGGCTGGCTGGTGAAGCCGATGAGATCGATTCCTTCGCTTACAAGGACATCGAAGACTGGCGGCGCGAATCCCCGGCCAAGCGCATTGATTGGGCGATCAAAGCGCGAGTGACAACGCCGCAGGAGCAGCGTGCCTTTCTGCGCGACTTGGTCTTCTTCTTGCGCGACTTATCTTTGGAAGAAGTGGCCGATCAGCCGGAGGTCATCGCCCGCGCCAATCGATACCGTACCGAGGAAGCGGACATGCTCGAGAAGATTCAGAAGTACGCCCGCTTCCTTGACCAAGACACGACTCGGCAGCTCGTGATCATTGACTTTTCAAAATTCAGCCGGCCAGCTCGTGTGGATAAGAAGCTGGCCGGATTGCTTTACCCGGAAGCGAAAGGTTTTGTGGAGGTGAAACCGGTCTTTCGTCAAGGGAAGCGAACGCACGACATCTCCATCTCCTTGTCGCTCGCTCTGTCCATGCAGCAGCAGAATCATCCCAAAGACATGGGCGAGATCATGCGAATCCTAAACATGGGTGACGGACACACCGGTGCAGCGGCGGGCGTTCGGCGCTGCGAATCAGCCGTTGAATCGCGCAACGCCACAGAAGAAATCCTCAGCGAGGTCTGGCGACTTTGGGAGGAACAAGCGTAGCTGCTGCCGGGAGTAGGATACCGCAGGGCCGCCGGAGAATCTTCTCTCCGGCGGTTTTTTTTCGCAGGCGATCAGTCTCCTGCAATCGCTTCTTGAAGTTCAGCGTGATAGGAACTGCGAACGAGGGGGCCGGATTCCACATGTCGAAATCCCAGAGCGAGGCCGACACGACGGTACTCGGCAAAGACTTCCGGAGGGATATACCAAATGACCGGTAAATGTGCGGGAGTCGGTTGAAGGTACTGGCCAATCGTGAGGCGATCGCACGCTACCTCGCGCAGATCGCGCATCGTGCGAATGACTTCATCGCGAGTCTCACCGAGCCCAACCATGAAACCAGACTTGGTCTTCATTCCAAGAGAGCGCGCACGGGCCAGAAGCTGGAGCGAGCGCCAATACGCTGCTTGCGGACGAACCGATGGATAGAGACGGCAAACCGTCTCGATGTTATGATTCAAGACATCCGGTGCAGCATCACAGACGAGCCGCAAGGCGTC
>CAZJAD010000149.1:0-3510 GCA_964543855.1 uncultured Alphaproteobacteria bacterium | reverse complement strand
CGGCGGTGCTCTCCAAAGAGAGCGTCTACACCATCATGGTGGACGATACCATCGCTGTCAGCGACTACTAATCACTGCTTGCGTGCGGGGGCCAACGGTCCCCGCACGCCATCGGCGAGAAACTTGGAGAAATCATGCCCAACGAAACGCACAGTTATCTGCTTGCGAACACACCACTTTCGACCATGGGTTTTTCGGCCAAAACAGGCACGACCTCGGTCTATTTGAATGGTCCGGGAGGGGAGGCGGGTGATGGGTTTGCGCTGCCCCGCCGTGGTTACTTGACGGGAATCACACTCTGGGACGGGAGTCTTCTGCGGACGGATATAGACAAGATTGCCTTCGACAGTGGCGATCGCCTGAGTGTCTATTGCCAATCCAGTGGCCTGGACTTCACCGTCAAGGTACGCCTGAATGGCGCCTCCACAACGCTTCAGATTCCGGGAGTCGCTTTCAATGCCACACTCAAAGCCGTTATTGAATTCATGCTTGTGAGGGAATAAGCCATGTCCTGGACCGATCGAAGTATTGTCAAAACTCATCTGCAGGATGCCCGGATCGACAGCCTGCATGTTGAAGACGAACCGGTCACGCTCGAAGAGACGGCAGCCGCGGTGTTGGCACACCGGCTGTTGACCGAGGACAGCGAGACGGTCAAATGGTGTACGCTGAAAAAGCCCACAGCCGATGGGCCGATTGTGCTGGAAGATACGGACTGGAGTGACTTGGCCCATGCAAACATCGTCCCCGATTCCGTCTTGGTCGCCCTGGACGAGACAATTTTCCAGGTCTGGGTCTGCGAGAAAGACTACATCATCGACTACGAGCAAGGCCGCATTCGACGCACGGAGACTTCGTCTATCCCGTCAGAGATCCCAGTGATGGTCTATTACCTCTACTATACTCCGTTTCAGGGAACAACCGACTACACAATTGACTACGACGCCGGATTGTTAACGCGGGTGGACGGGGGCTCGATCCCGGACGGTGCCACGGTACTCGTGGACTACGATGTGGCCGCCGCGACCATCAGTGATGCCTTGATTGATCAGGCGATCGTCGAAGCCGAGGATAAGATTCTGGTTCATCTCTCCTCGGATTACGGCCCCTCCTCCCCGGATCAGGGCCTGAAGACCGGCGCAACGGAACTGACCTTGGCGATTGTGGCCGAAGCAATGGCCCTGGAGGCGCTTCAGAACGAGCTTCTCTCGAACGCCGAAGATCGCGCGGCGGAGTGGCTTGCACTCGCGCAGAAATTCGAGGTTCAAGCGTGGCGCACTCTGGCGCCCTTCCTCGATCCAACCGCACGACGCAGCCCGGTCGTCCGTTCGAATCTCTATGGAACAGAAGAATAGAGCCAACAGCGAAGCGAGGAACCCATGCCCAAGACGAAGATGGATACGCAGACAGCACTTCCTTTGGAACCGGCATCGCCGGTCGAAAAGGCGACTGTGAAACCGATTGACACGCAGGCCATCATCCGTCGCCTCTATGAACTGGCGATGGACGGCAATGTCACGGCCGCTCGCGTCGTACTCGATTACTGCCGCGAACAAGAACAGGCCGGCAAGGAACACGACCTTGCACCGGGGGATATTCTCGCCCTTATCCGTTCGACCATGCAGTCCATGACTTAGGCGACAGAGAAATGACTCAGGTTGAGGCGCAAGAGCTCGTCCGGTGTTACCGCGATCCGTGGTATTTCATGACGCACCATGTCTGGACTCAGGATCCGGCTCGCGGCGTGGCGCGGTTTCCGAACTACAGATTCCTGCAAAACCTCGTTCAGAGCGCCGAACGCGAGGTGAGTCTGCTCGTGCCGAAATCGCGACAGATGGTCGTGACATGGACCGTGGTTGCCTACTTCGTCTGGAGGGCGCTCTTTCGCGGTCCGGGTCTCTTCCTGTTTATCTCACGCAACGAACGCTGCGCCGAAGAGCTCCTGTTGCGTGCCCAGTTCATTCTCGACCGTCTGCCGCTCTACATGCAGCCGAAACGCCGGGCGAATTCGCGCGAAGAACTCTCGCTCGCTGCCGTCGGGTCGCGCATCCTGAGCCTTCCAGCGACGCCCGACGCACCACGCATGCACTCGCCGGCGGGTGTCTTCTGGGATGAGATGGCCTTCACCCCATTCGATGAACAAATCTGGGGCGCGCTGAAACCGGCTCTCGAAAGCGGCGGCCGCTTCGTCGGCGTCTCGACTTCCGCAGGGCCAATCGGACTGTTCTATCGTTTGCTCCAGACGGCGGATGAATGTGGTTTCAGCGTCACGAGAATCCACTACAGCGCACATCCCGAACGCGGAGAAGCGTGGCAACAACGCGCACGACGCGGCTTGTCGGCCGGGCGCTGGGCGCAGGAGATGGAAATCTCATTTGACGCGGTTAGTGATCTGGTCTACTGTGAGTTTGATCCGGTCCGTCACATTCTTGATGAGCCCTGGCAGGCGCGAACCGACTGGCCTCTCTACCGCGCCATCGATTTCGGGTATCATCATCCCTTCGTGCTATGGATTCAGGAAACGCCGCAGCGCGACCTCATTGTCTTTGATGAATGGGCCGGAGAAGACCAAACGACCGAACAAATGCTCCGGGCGATTCAGCGCATTGATTTGTCTCACGGCATCGACGAGCTTTGCACCCGCTGGACAGCATGCGACCCTGCAGGCGCTGCGGTTCAGGACAGTGGCATCTCGCCGGTGGACATTCTCCAGCGTGCCGGTATCAAACTGAATTATCGCTCTTCAAACGTCGCGGCAGGTATCGAGTTGGTCAAATCGTTTCTCGAAGATGCGCGCCAGAGAGTCCGGCTCAGGTTCTCGCCACGCTGCAAGAAAACCATCGCTGACATCACCCGTTACCGGTGGGCGGCAAATCGCGAAGCACCGCAGAAGGACGGCCTGTACGACCATTCGATGGATGCGCTGCGCTACTTTGTTGTCAACTACCAAACGCGCATGGAAGCCATCGTCTCTCCTCGCGCTTTCAGCCTGCCGCGGTAGATTTTGAGTGCGAGCCGAGCTTTTTCTGAAACAGAAATAACCAAGGAATAGGGTGAGAGAAAAATGAAATTCCCTTTTCACAAACCTCCTCCTCGGCCACGAGCTCAACCTCGAGCTGAGGGACGCCGTGCCTATCGGGACATTACACCCCGGAGTACAACCGGCCCTCCGCCGGTCACCGGCAATCTCTTCTCCGCAACGCTCGACGGCCAGGATTTCGTGTGGCTTGGAACAAATCGAACCGAGTTTTATCGGTACATGCGCGACCATGTGCCGATCATTTCCGCGGCTATCTGGTCGTGGGTGCATCTCTGCTGCACACCGCAGTCTTTCACCTTAATCGGGACCGAATCCGATAAAGCGGCGGCTCGCGACATCCTAAGCGATCTGGACCGCCGCGTCTTTGAGAATCCTTTCGTACGCAGACCCGGAGTCAATCATCTGACCGAGCTCTTCTTCCTGGAGCTCTTCACAACCGGCCGCTTTGCCGGCGAAATCGTGCCGTTGGC
>CAZJAD010000148.1:0-3884 GCA_964543855.1 uncultured Alphaproteobacteria bacterium | reverse complement strand
CGGCACCTGGTCGGCAATCGGCGAGCTCACCTCCACCCAGGCCCCCCAACCTGTGTCAGTCAGCGCCACAGTGACCAAAGTCAAAACGAGCAACCTAATCATCATCATTTCTCAGACCTCCGATTGTGCACTATGGCCCATTATTCAATCGAATCAGCAAATCGAATAATAGATACCCCGGTTATCGTTTAGGAGCAGGGGACATTGAGCGGCCCCCTACCCGGCTAAAAAGAGCAAACCTTTCTAAATCACTAAAATAGCAATTTTTTGCATTTATTTCAAGCCAGAATCATTCCCCGTCCAGATGCGCTCCGGCCTTCCAACCGCTGTCTTTACAGACTATTAGGCTCCACCCCGTGGCAACCGCAGGACAATGGGTCTCCCCTACAAGCATCGTGCCTCTCCCTCTCCACGATAGGCATCTGGCCCACGGTCTGGCACATCGGATCGCATTTCCCGGCGCGTCATCGCGTCACATCCGACCAAGGTACCAGCCCCGATTGGCTCTCAAGGAGAGCCCCGGTCCCTGTGTGGGCCGAGGCTGGTTTATTCGGCCTTCGATTCTGTCAGAGTGATCAGCGTTCAGCAGCCGCCTTGTTCATGCCCGCATCCTGATCCGTGCTTCCACTGCTCGAATGTGATCCAGACAGACATGCCTGAACAACATAGAAATACTTGCCGTCTCCCGTCGCGCCGACATCTTGATAAGTCGTATCCGATGCCGAGCCCACATAGGTGCTCCCATCCGGAGTGAAAAAGGGTGATGTGTCCCGATAGACCTTGTACTCATCCACAACCACGGGATTTCCGTAGATGTCCTCGTGCACGGCATTCCAGCGTAGCTCGATCATGTTTCCTGAACGGACAGCCGTGAGGTGCGTTGGAGCTTTGGGATAAGACATCGGAGCCTTTTGCGTTGTGAAGAGAATTGCCCGCTCACTTGTCATCGACGCCGCTCCGGGAATATCCGGATCAGTCTGATTCCAATAGCTGTAAAGAACGCCGTCTGTCTCGTCCAGATTCTCAATCCCCACTGTGGCGTAGTCATTTGAAGTTGGCCACCCGTCATCAGCATCGAGTACATCTTCGACATTGGAGCAGGTATGATATTGAAAGAGAATCTCCCCGTCTCCCGTGGGTGTTGCTGGATAGCCCGGTTCACAAAGGATACACTCGAAAATCTCGGTTGGATCCGAAATGTCGTTGTACTTCAGGACGCGGCTCCATTCGATGATGAAGCGATGGTTGGCTGTATCATTGTAGACATAGATACGGCCATGAGACCCATCGTATCTTATGCGATAAAGGTCATCCCAGAAAGGTGCGATCATCGCTGATGGGCCCAAGGCACCGGGAATGTGCCAATTGCGAAAGGTCTTGTGCACCACCTGATCCGCTCCCATCGCAATCCATCCGTTCGAGCAGACGCATATTTGGTCGAATTGCTGTCCGTAGTACTGGAAAGTGAATGGCAGTTCCACGACGACGGTCGTATCATCCTCATCTGAATTGTCCGTGATGCCAAGGACCGTGCCGGAGCCACCAAAGCGCGGGTCAACCTCGACCCAGTCGTAGGTTGGATGCTTCTCATAGGCGACATCCGTATTGTCAAACGCCCAGTAGCCGTACGAATCCGGTGGCGTCGGCGAATTCGACGCCACACTGCCAATGTAGAGATTGAACCAGATGGTGTCCGCAAAACCATCGGCAAGTGGAAACACACAGCACAACGGAATCCGCTCACCAGGGAAAGCAAGAGCGGAAGCGGATATGCCGAAGGGATCCGCTTGATTGTCGCAGGGCCCACTCGGCACCGAGCCGCTGAAGGTGCAGGCATTGTCGGTGATCGTCACGGCGGCATTCCCCGAACGCAGCTCGCCAACAGTGCCCGCGACCGTCTCGCGCGTGCCAGCATTCGTCAACTCAAGCCAAATCTGGCCGCTCTCACCCGGATCCAGAACGCCATCTCCCACACCCATCAGGGTATGGCCATCGTACTCCAGATTCCCGTTCGAAACAGCAACCGGAACGGCACTGATCCAAGTGTCCGAGGCATCATCCGTCACTGTCAAAGCGAACTGCAACACATAACCATCCGGCGCATAATCGGCAATCATGAAGTCAAAATCATCCGCAGGATCCACGCTCGCCCCTGACGCAATCGTCCCGTAGTACTCATCACTATCCCCAATGTTAACCACAAAAGGATCCGTCAGGCCCAGCACCGCCTCCACACCGTCCGTCGTCAATGTTCCCCAGTTCTTCAGCGGTACAGCCAATTCGATGGTCTCGCCCGGATTCACCAGTCCATCGTCGTTCCCTTGACTCTCCCCATTATTGTCATCATCGATGACAAAGGTGGAGGTTGCCGGCGATACATACCGACCACTTGTCGTCACCAGCGTATGGTTGATCGCCGGGCGACAGTTGTGCTTTGTCGCCGTCACAAAAAGACTGTCGGCCGTCGTCGTTGTGAAATTGAGAAGCACTTGACCGTTCGCGTCGGTCCAATCTCCCACAAACACCTCAGACTCTTTCAGCAGATGAACATAGGCATCAACAACCGGCTGCCCACTGCCATTGGTCACCGTCAGCGTCAGAGTGTTCGTGCCCACCGGAACCGAAATGGGATTATCCACAAAAAGCGTCTCGGGAGTGTCGGTGAAGATATCCACCGCCGGATCACCAAGAAGCGTTGTGATGTGGCAGAAGAACCCGGCCTCAGCCGAATCAGCCGGGTAGTTGACGCAGAGCTCGAGCTTGGAACGATTCAAGCATCCGCCCATCGTGTGAATACCCTCTCGCAGCAGGCCCTGAATCACTCCACCCACAATGCAGTTGTTGTAGCGCGTTCGCGTATCAATCGAGGATGTTCCAATGCCGCCAATGGCACCTTTCGGATCGGATGTTGTGCCCGCCTTCACGAAGTACTCAAGTATCGAGCGTAGTTGGTCATCACCGTTGTAATCGTTCATACTGCATGAGATCACCGTCATGAAAGGCAAACGCCGTCCGTTAGATAAGTAATTCAGATCCCATGCGTAATAGTGAGGGTTACCCATGAATTGATAGCCACGATAGCAATAGAGCGAAATACCGGAGTTGAAGCAGGTGTTGATCCTCTGGGGAGAAACCCATTCGTGGATATAGTAAACCGTATCAATGCTCGAGGCGGTATAGCCTGCGTCAAGCATCCGCTCGCGAACCCATCGCATTGTGTAAACAGGCGAAATGCCGGTACCGCTGCCGGCAAAACAACCGCCGCCTTTGAACCAGCTTGGATTGTCGGCTCCGGCAGGTGGGGCCGGATCACGCTCGTAGTAATAGGTCTTATTGACGAGGACATCCAGCTCACTAAGAGTGTCGAAGCAATAACGACCAATCGCGATATCCGGCAGCATGTCATCGCTATCCAGGCGGGTATAGTCCCAATCTCCCGCGCCCCAGGAGTCGAACCAAAAACCCTGCCTCTCGTACGCCGGGATGTAATAGGTGCCGTCTGCGTCGCCAACAAGACAGACAAACTCCAAAGGCGGATCGGCATCGTTGTATCGCTCCAGAATGTAATTCTTGATGTCGCCGGTAGTCCAAGGGTCAATCTCATCCGGCCCCGCAATTTCGACTGTATAGCCCTTCCGAGCACGCCATGTCGTCAAAGGCTCAATATGATCCCGAACGGTCGAGTCATTCGCCACGATGTAAAGCAGCGTCCCCCGAACTACCTCCACATCCACACCAACCTCGTCCCAGTTCGGCACCAGTGCACGCAGCATACTCGCCGTCGTCTCCGTGATCGGACGATCGTAGCTCACCGCCGGCCCACTCTCATGCACCTGAAGCTGCGCGCTCTTGAGCACCCGTACCTTCCCCTGAGCCGGATTGTA
>CAZJAD010000147.1:0-3891 GCA_964543855.1 uncultured Alphaproteobacteria bacterium | reverse complement strand
CGCGCACGGACTTTCCCAAGCGCGATGATGTCAATTGGCTCAAGCACACGCTGGCCTGGCGCGATGAGGGCGGGAACATCCGCTTTGACTACAAGCCGGTGGTGATCAAGAATTACCAACCGATGGAGAGGAAATACTAAAGATGGTACGCACCTTCAAAATTTTCCGCTTCGATCCTGAAAAGGATAAAAAGCCTCGTTTCCAGACTTATCGAACGGAATGTCCCTCGGGTTATACCGTGCTGGATGCCCTCTACGACATTAAAGGCGAGCAGGATGGAACTCTGAGTTACCGTCGGTCTTGCCGCAGCGGCATCTGCGGCTCGTGCGGCATGAAGATCAACGGCATCAATCGCCTCGCGTGCAAAACGCAGGTGACATCCCTGAAGAAAAAGGTGATCTATGTCGAGCCGCTTCCGGGGTTTGCTATTATTCGGGACTTAGTGGTTGACATGGAACCTTTCTGGGAGAAACTCGAACAAATCAAGCCCTATCTCATCAACGATACGCCTCCGCCAACGGCAGAGCGCTATCAGAGCGACGACGATCAGCAGAAGATCGAGGAGGCAACCTGGTGTATCCTGTGCAACTGCTGCACTTCGTCATGTCCATCCCTCTGGGCCAACAAAGAGTCTCTCGGGCCGGCGGCGCTTCTGAAAGCCTACCGTTTCGTTTTCGATTCGCGCGATGAGGGCGCCGAAGATCGCTACAAGCTGCTGAACACGAAATCGGGTGTGTGGCGCTGCCACACGATTTTCAACTGCATGGATGCCTGCCCTCAGGATATCAACATCACCGATTACATCTCGAAGTTGAAAACGAGGATCGTGTCGGAAAGATATTAGTGCTCAAGAATGCCGCCCGGCTATCATGCAATGGGGAGTAGTCATGAAGAGGCGAGTATTTCTTACTGCAGTTGTCGGCAACATCTTACCGCTGCTTCTTTCTCAAGGCCTTGCCCAGCCGAGTCCCGACACGCTGTGGACACGTACCTATGGAGGGAACGATGTTGATGTAGCTTATTCCGTTCAGCAGACAGCCGATGGCGGGTATGTCGTGGCGGGATATACCCTGTCTTTCGGTGCGGGCGAGGGTGATTTCTATTTGGTGAAGACGAACAGCCAAGGCGACACGCTCTGGACACGCACTTGTGGGGGAAGTGACTGGGACGTAGCTTTATCTGTTCAACAGACTACTGACGGCAGCTATTTCGTAGGGGGATATACATGGTCTTTCGGAACGGGTGGGGCTGATTTTTATCTGGTGAAGACGAATGACCTCGGGGATACGCTCTGGACGCGCACTTATGGGGGGAGCGATGATGACGGGGCTAATTCCGTTCAACTGACCTCCGACGGCGGCTGCATCATGGCGGGACACACCAATTCTTTCGGTGCGGGTTCCGGTGATTTCTATCTGGTGAAGACGAACAGTCAAGGCGATACACTCTGGACTCGCACCTATGGAGGAAGCGATGGTGATGAGGCCTATTCCGTTCAGCAAACCTCCGACGGAGGCTATGTTATAATAGGAAACAAACATGTCGATCTATGGCTTGTAAAGACCGATAGCCAAGGCGACACCCTCTGGACGAGCACTTGGCGCGGGATCAGTCCTTATTGGGCATATTATTGCGTTCAGCAGACCACAGATAGCGGCTATATCGTGGCAGGAGATGCATATTCTGATGGAGGCGACAACGATTTCTATCTGGCGAAGACGAATAGCACGGGCATGCCGCTGTGGGAACGCACCTATGGAGGATATGGGGTGGATATACCTCATTCCGTTCAGCAGACATCCGACGGTGGCTATATCGTCGCGGGACGGGCTCATTCTTTCGGTACGGGGGAGGGTGATTTCTATCTGGTGAAAACAAACAGCCAAGGGGATACGCTCTGGACGCGCACTTATGGGGGGAGCCTCTATGAAAACGCCCTGTCCATTCAGCAAACCGCTGACGGAGGCTATATCGTGGCGGGATCCACCAATTCTTTCGGTGCGGGCGAGACTGATTTCTATCTGGTGAAGACGGGGCCGGACATATCGGAAACCGAACCGGCCAGAATCGCCATGCCGAACGAGTACATTCTTCATCCTGCTTTCCCCAATCCCTTCAATCCATCCACACAAATCACCTTTGCGCTTCCGAAAACTGACAAGGTATCGCTAAGAGTGTTCAATCTTCTGGGCGAGGAAGTGGTCACTCTTGTGGACGAGATACAATCTGCCGGAATCCACACGATCTCCTTCAACGCTTCGGGTCTTCCCTCCGGCGTCTATCTCTGTCGCTTTCAAGCAGGGGACTTCGTTGAAGCAAGGAAGATGGTGCTGTTGAAGTAAACTTTTGCGCGGTGTGAGGGTACCCACGCGCGCCGAGAAAACATGGTCTTGTAGTGCCACTCGGCAGTGCGCTCTTTCAGCGGGCGAATGGCACAGTCACCATGGCGAGTCATCGAGAACGAGAAGTTCCTCACAGACAAAAATGAAAGACAAGCTGAACAAAGCAACTTTGGATGAAATAGTGAGTGCCGTCAGTACGAGAAAATACATCTTCGGAGGTGTTTTTTGTGTATTGTCTCATGACAACAGCATTGATTTGCTCAGTGCATCCGGGAACATAAAAGAAAATAGTCAATACTATATTGCAAGCATAAACAAGTTCTTTATTTCTGCAATCATCTTGAGACTGTGTACGGCGGGAAGACTGAACCTTCAGGACAGAATCTCGAAATACCTTCCGGAACAAGTAATCAAGGGATTGCATCTGCATAAGGGTAAGGATTATTCCGATGACCTTACCATTACCCATCTAATATCTCACACCTCTGGACTTCCCTGTTATGTAATCGATAGGCAAGCCAGTGGAAAGACGGCGATGGCAGAACTTGAAGCCGGTATTGACCAACCTTGGCCGATTGGCAAAATGCTTCAAGAAGTAAAAAAGATGAAGACACACTTTCCACCGGGGAAGGAAGGCAGGGCGAGGTATGCTGATACAAACCATCGAATTCTGGGTTTAGTCATAGAGAACATCACAGGAGAGCCTGTGAACATCATCCTGAAAAACCTATTTCGAGAACTGAACTTAGACAACACTTCTGTTTATGAGGATGGAAGTGACAATAATCTTGTTCCCATCAACTATAAATCGGAAACACTGCACCTCCCGCTCTTTCTCACATCCACGAAGGATGATATTATTTCGACAGCAAGGGACCAAATGACATTCCTAAGAGCATTCTTCGGCGGGTATTTTTTCCCGAAAGAGGGGTTGAGCGAATTGGAGAAATGGAATAACATCTTTTTTCCTTTCAAATATGGTGTCGGGATACAAAAATTCTATATGCCACGCATTCTTTCGCCATTTCATCCGGTGCCCGACATGCTTGGGCATAGTGGCTCCACAGGTTCCGTGGCTTTTTTCGTGCCGGATATGAGTCTTTACATAACGGGAACCACAAACCAGCAAGCAAAACCAGGCATTGCGTTTCAGACCATGATAAAGATCGTCAATAAATTGACGTAATTGTATGTCGTCAGCACCTCTGGGATACTCTTGCAGTCCTCGCCGAGCCAGGCTCCTAACTTGGCCGGAATTCGATCTTCATGGAGAATTTCTCTGGTGAAAACGCATACGGAATACTTAACCTTCAATACGCGCAACCACCGGGAGTATATCAACATCACAGACAAAGTCGCTGGCGCGGTGCGCAAGTCCGGCGTGGCCGAAGGCATGGTGCTTGTCTCGGCGATGCACATCACGGCAGGAGTGTGGGTCAATGATGCCGAAGAAGGACTCCTTGCCGACATTGACGAATGGCTGGAGAGACTTGCACCCTACAGTGATTATCGGCATCACCGAACCGGCGAAGACAACGGTGACGCTCAC
>CAZJAD010000146.1:0-3907 GCA_964543855.1 uncultured Alphaproteobacteria bacterium | reverse complement strand
CCAGGCTGACGACCGGTACTTCATCCGGCCGCGCAATCACTCGATACAAAATCGGATCGCGATTCGCCAAGTCTTCGGCGTCAAGAAGCCGGATGCGATAATAGCCGCTCTTATGTATCTTGAGTTCACCACTCGCTTTGAATCCCGCAACATCCAGTGGAATCGTTGTCGAAGGCTCACGCGCCTCCTCGCTGACGAGCGGCGATGTTCCTTCGAAGACTTCGATACTCGCGTCTTTCAGCGGCTTGGTTGCAGCGATGCGGAGCCTCGCCGTCGTCCCAAAAAGCGCGCTGATGTCGCCGATATTCTCTTCCAGCAACTGCTCGCCCAGGCCTGTGTAGGCTGGCGCGGTGAGCCTCACCGAAAGCGATCGAACGGCCGGCAATTCGCGCACCGTAACTTCATAGCGTTCGGTTTCGACGCGCCCGGCGTGTGCCCAGTAACTGAAGGAAGTCGCTACGCCGCGATAAGTGTAACGGAAGCGGTTCTCGCCATGATCCCTGAGGATAACGGGTTCGGTGGCCACTTTGCCGCGCTCGAGGCGCTCGAGAATGACTTCATCCGGCACATTGCCCGTCGCGGTGACCGTGACCGCCAGCGAATCACCGCGCAGCACCGTGCACGATCCCGGCTCAATGGACAGCGTGAAAGGAGGTGGCGGAGCGAATTCCTCGTCGGCATGCAAAACCCGATTCCCCGCCGAAATGAGCGGACCGCCGAAGATGAGAAACATCAGTGCCGCCAGCACGCCGCTGGCAAGGAAAGCTCGACCGAAAAGGCGCACAGGCTTTCGGTCGGGCAAATCGCGCGGATTGATCGGTTTCAAATCCTCGGCGACATCGCGACCGGCTTCCAGAATCAGGTCAACCGAATAGCCCTCGCGATTGTCCACGCGTCGCAGAAGCTGCAAAGCGTTCAGCACGCGGTCGCGAATGCTCGGCATGCGTTCGGCGTAATGCGACGCCAACCTTTCATCGGAAGAAGGCACAAGGACGCACTGCGCTACAGGCCAGAGAAGTCCATAACCCAAAGCGGCGAGACTGCCCACCGCCCAGAGACCGAGAAGGATCCAGCGCCCTTCTTCCGGCAGACGAAAGACGGCTTCGAGAATCGTGACGAAAAGCGTCAACGCCAGCACGGCTGCGACCACGCCGAAAAGCCCCGCACGCAATCGCGTCCCAAACGCCGCGCGGCGCAAACCGGCCATCCATCCCCGGATTGTCATCAGAATCTCTTGCGCACCCATAGGCTCAGTCCCTCCGCCGAGTCAGGTTCCTAACCTGGCCGAAAATCGACACCCACTACTACCCGCGACCTCCGGTCGCGGAAGTCATTTCAACAACACCAGCTTCCGCGTTTGCATGAAACCCGGTGCCTGCATTTGACACAAATAAATTCCCGAAGGCACGCTCGTAGCATCCCAAGAAACCGAGTAAGAACCAGCCAAATGACGACCGTCTGCGAGCCTCGCCACTTCTTGCCCAAGCAGATTGAAAACGGTGAGCCGAACCTGACCGGCCTGCTTCACATCGTACCGAATTGTGGTCGTCGGATTGAACGGATTGGGGTAGGCGGAATAAAGCATAAATGTCGATGGTATAATAATATCGTGATGCAGTGATACTTCAACTGCATCCGAGATATCATAAATACCCAAGCGATCCCCATCTGCTACGTAGGCGTATATTCCTGATACTGCAACATCATAAGCATCACCGGGAGTGTCATAGAAACCAACTACCACAGGATTTTCGCAATCCGTGACGTCAATCACATATAAACCACTATCGGAATCTGCAACGTATGCATAATCTCCCTGTACTACTACACCAAGTGGTGTCCATGGCAAGTCACACTGCGCTAACTCCGTTGGATTATCCGGATCAGTTACATCAATAATATGCAAACCATCCAAACCAGCCACGTATGCACAATTGTTTCTCACGGCTACGTCATTAGCCCAAGACACATCGTAGCTACCGGCCGCATCTAGATCGTTAGGATTACTAATGTCAATCACCCGCATTCCAGTAATTCCTACCGCATAAGCATAGTTGTCGTGAACTGCGACTCGCCGAAGATTATTGCCTGCCGTGCAGTTATCCATTTCCACAGGATCTGCTGGATTGCTGACATTAATAGCTCTTAAACGCGAACCACCTACGATATATGCATAGTAGTCTTCGCTTACAGCTATGCCATCTGCAGTGAATCCGCTGCAGAATCCCACTGGGTCTGGTGCTTCGGGATTTGTGATATCAAGTGCCCACAAACCCCCGTATGCCACATAAACATGGTTTCCCAACAGTGCAACATCACGAGCAGATCCTATTTGCGTTGATTCGAAGAAGGCGACTTCATAAGGGGATAATGGGTTCGAGACATCAACTACTCGCAGACCACTACTTTCTTTGGCAATGTATGCATAGTTCCCTGCTACTGATACTGCTACTGCGTCTCCGCGTGTGTTAAAATAACCCGTTAGAACTGGCGACGTACATTCTGTAATATCCAGCACAACCAATCCGTTAGCTCCATCTGCTACATATGCGAAGTTGCCTGAGACAGCAACATCTCTTGAATGGGTGGTGTACCCAGAGCCTCCGAACACTTCTACGGGGTTGGTCAGATTCGACACATCGACCACTCGAAGACCATTATAATTGGCAGCCACTAAAGCACAACTTCTCGTTACGGCGACCCTCAAGCCTTGACCGCCTATCACACATGTTCCCACAACTTCGGGATCTCCTGGATCCCTAATGTCCACAATGCTTAGATTATATTGTCCTCCACCTCCTATGCTGCAATGAGAAAGGAATGCGTAATTTTCTGACAACGCCACCCCACATGGCATACCACCAATGGGTGGATTTGTTATGCTCTCCTGGAAGGGGGATGTACGATCCTGGATGTTGACAATTTCTAACCAATAAGGCTCGGTAAGGTAGGCGAAGTCTCCACGCACCTTCAGATCAAACCAAATGCTCCCCGTAATCGAATCGTAGAAACCAACTGGATTCGGCGCAGATGGAATGGTGATGTCGATGATATGCAATGTGCCTTCTTCGCCATAAGCAAAAACCACATAAACATAGTCGCCTTCTACCGCAACACTGACAGCATTGATTGATTCACCGGGCGGATCATAGGTGACAACTTCCATTGGTGAAAAAGGATTGCTGACATCAATCACACGTAAGCAGCCCCCCAAATCTGCTATGTAAGCATAGTCACCTTCCACAGCAACATCTATCGCGAGTTCTGGACGATTGCAGAAACCGACCTCATCTGGTGCAGTTGGATCGGCAACATTTACTATGCGCAAGCCAGCTTCACCAGCGGCTACGTATACCAATGTATCTTGCACAACAACAGCCAACGCAAAATCCCACCAATTATACTGCCCGACCTTTCGCACATTCAGGCTGTCTTGACTAAATGCGGAATTAGCCAACGAAACTAACAAGAGAAACAGTGTTAAACGTACCGACCGCATGACCTACTCCTTCCCTGCTATTTCAAGATTATGACAAAGTAGATACTCATTAAGTGCACGATACGAGAACGAATTTCTTGCTGTTGTTGGTCTCTATACTCGCAATGGCGCTAATGCGTCAACGCATGAAGAATTACATTCGTGCCCATCTCCAATGCCGCGCGGCGTTTCTCGGGTGGGTCGCGGTGGACATCGGGGTCTTCCCAGCCATCCCCAAGGTCGCACTGATAGTCGTAGAAGGCCACCAGCCGCCCCTCATGAAAGAGACCAAAACCCTGCGCCGGCAGTTTGTCATGCTCGTGAATCTTCGGCAGACCGCGCCGGAAGTCGAAGTAGATGTGGTAGACCGGATGGTCGAACGGCAATTCGACGAGCGGCTCATCCGGAAAGATTTTTCTCATTTCGCGG
>CAZJAD010000145.1:0-3910 GCA_964543855.1 uncultured Alphaproteobacteria bacterium | reverse complement strand
CGTCGCATCGTAGGGTCTCGCGAGCGCTTCTTCCGGGCCCACTTTCACGAGCCAGAAATCCATGAGTCCCGGCCCGAAGCTGTAGGTTCCACCTGCCAGGATGTAACTGCCGTCTGCGGTCTGAAGAGCGGCTTTGCACACATCCACGGAGGCACCTCCGAGCGTCTTGCTCCAGAGGCTGTCCCCGTTCGCATCGATCTTCACCATCCAGAAATCATGATTGCCGGACCCGAACGATTGCGTGTAACCGGCCAGAAGGTATCCGCCATCCGGAGTCTGCATGATGGCTCTGCAGTACTCGTAGGAACTGCCTCCGAAGCTGTGGCTCCACAGGCTGTCTCCATCCGCGCTGGTCTTCACGACCCAGAAATCGGTTCCCCCCGCGCCGAAGCTCCGCGTTTCTCCCCCTAAGATATAGCCGCCATCGGATGTTTGAGCCAAGCAATAACACATATCGTGGCCCGTCCCGCCGTAGGTTCGGCTCCAGAGACTGTCCCCATCAGCATTGGTCTTGAGCAGCCAGAAATCCATAAGTCCCGCGCCGAAAGATGCGGTTTCTCCAGCGAGAATGTAGCCGCCGCCCGGAGTCTCTGCCGCCGCGTAGCATATCTCGTCCTCAGTTCCTCCAAACGAGCGATTCCACAACGGCTCGCCGCCATCGTCGAGTTTCATCAGCAGGAAATCAAGGTAACCCGGCCATTCGGCACATGTTTGACCGGCGACAATGTACCCGCTGTCCGAAACCTGGGTCACGCAGAAACACTCTTCACAACCACCCAGGGAAATGGCGCGACTCCACAGACTGTCCCCATTTGCGTCGGTCCGAATCACCCAGATGTCCGTCGGCCATATGGGCTCCTGGTCTATCCTCGAACCCGCCAGAACATAGCCGCCGTCGTTCGTCCCCCCAACGCTGTAGCAGTATTCGTAGTAACCCTCTCCGTATTGGCGGCTCCAGAGGCTGTCGCCAGTCGAGTCCGTGCAGACCATCCAGAAATCCGCACAGACCGCGCCGAACGATTGAGTTGACCCCACCAAGATAAAACCGCCGTCCGAGGTGGGCTGAATGGCATTGCACATCTCAGTCGAAGGCCCACCGAAAGTGCGGCTCCAGAGGCTGTCTGGTGCGTCGGCATGGGCAACCGCCACAGCAATCAAGGTCATTCCCCACAGAACGAATCGAAGCGCGCTCACATCCAACATCCCATTCCTGCTTGCCCTGTCGCGGCCCGTCAAATGTCAAAGGCTCACACCGCCTGTGCCCGCAGTGCGAGGCCAACAGCCGCGGCACACTGCCACGGATTGTCATCCCGACCGGCGCCACCTTCGAACTGCGCCAGCGGATTGTATGGTTCGACGGGCAAATTGAACTTCTCCTGCAGAAAAGCATGCAGATCCTTCGAGCCGGCCGTACCACCGGTGAGGATCACCTTGATGAACATGCTCTGCCCGGTTTCTTTCACATAATAGCGCAGCGAACGCGTCACTTCGTCGCCAAGCTTGTCCAGCGCCGACTTCTCTCGCACGGAAAGTGCCGCCGCGGGCTCGCCAGCACGCTTGACATCCGGCTTAAGACCCCGCGATGTTTTCAACCTCTCGGCTTCCGGGTACTCCAGCGACAGGTTGCGCATGATGTCGAGCGTGAAGTGATGACCGCCAATCGGCAAATCCCGCATGAAGAACACATCTTTGCGACCGAGAATTGACAGGTTCGTCTTGCGACATCCGACATTCAAAAACACGACGACGCCGTCATCCGGCAAGTCCACCGTGCCGATGTAGGAATTCAGCATCGCCAACGGCTCGATGTCCACAACGCCAGGCTTGAGTTCGATCTCGCGCAGAACATCAAGGTGTGCCTCGAAGGTGCGCTTCGTAGTCGCAGCCAGAAGGACGCGCACTTTGTCAGGCTCTTTGGGATCATCGCCGAGGATTTGATAGTCCACAATGCTTTCGGTGCCGTCCAAAGGCAGGTGTTTGCGGGCTTCTAGGAACATCGCCGACGCCATTTCGTCTTCGGGAAGCTGCAGCGCTCGAATCTCCTTGGCGGAGATATTCACGCCTCCAACGGAACTGCCCAAATGCCTCAGCCGCTTCGGCGCGATGCCCATTTCATAGAACATCTCCAGAAGCAACGGAACGACGGTCGCTTTTTTCGGGCCTTCGGGGTCGTAGGATTCAGCGCCGGTGTAGAGTTCGCGGTGACGGACATGGATGAGCCGGTGCGTGCGGTGCGTCCCGCGCTCGAGCGCGACGATTTTGATCGAATGGGATCCGATATCCAGTCCCACACGCAGTTTCGATTTCAAGCCAAACATAAATCCCTTCACATGGCACAAAACAAGAAAAGCAAGACGAGTCCCGAAAAGGGCTCGCCGTTGTGCAGCGCGGCTGTCCTGCACTCCGTAAGCCTGTGACCGCGGGCCATCTTAATTCACTTGCCCGCCCCAGGCGATGATGTTGAATAGGCCCCGACCCGCTTCATCGACCGCTTCGAAGAAACAGGGCGGCCGCTTCCGCTTGAAACGTGAGTCGTAGTGATAGTCCTTGAGGTAACCGGTGCCCATGTGGTTTGACCGGTGGACATAGCCCCGGCGCTTTTGGGTGAGACTCCCCCAGATGTACATCGTGCCTCGTTCATCCGGATCAGGCCCTTGGTAAGGGTCCCACACATCGTTCTGGTCCTCGAAGGTATACGATTCACCCAAGGCCACAACCGCCGCCGTGATGACGACGCTGGTCAGCGCCGGATTCGTCTGCTGGCGACCCAATCCGGCCGAGTGATCGCGCCCGTTAGCCGGAGTATTGGCGATCAGAACATTCTGCTCGGAAATAATCCCCAGGTAGTTCGTTGAGGAGGAATCCACTCGCCCATTCAGTGGGTCAGCATCCTGGTAGCGAATGTTGTCGATGATGCGAACATCGTAAGAGCTGCCAATCGTCACGCTGCCTCGCACAGTACCCATGACCTCGAGAGGACAATCGCAGAAGACACATGTCTCGTAGAGCGTGGATATGCTGACCCGATTGCTGTCGCTGAAAGGGGTGCCGAGTTCCCAGAAGTAGAGCGTCAGGCCCGAGTCACTGAAGACCGCGCGCATCTGCTCGCTCAGTGGAGGTTGGAAAAACAATCCCTGGGCCATGGCGCCTTCACGCAGGTTGCTGGCATGATCCGGCACCACAACCATTGGCGCGTTGAAAACCGGTGCCGGACCCAGGAACTGAGGGTTGTACGAGATGCCACGCCAAAAATCGGCAGCCGTCGTCGAAACAACATCGTAGAAAACCGGGTCCTGCATAATGGCGATCTGATCGTTGGAATGAGTCCGCCCCCAGAGGGTGTCGCCATGCCAGAACTTGATCCGATCGTTGAAAATCGTCAGTTCGTGGTCGGTCAAATACATGTAGTCCGCGAAGCTGCGCAACTGAACAATCAAGGTTGCGCTGCGCCGGACTTCCCGGCTGTGCCCCCGGCCGTCATCGAATTCAACCACACCGGTAGCGCCCAGCTCATAATGCCAGCTCGATGTAAAAATGTCCCCGGCGCTCGTGCCGTAGAGGCGCTGGACATAAACCTGGTCGTAGGCCCCGATCCCGGGAACGACACGCGGATAAAGCGTGACCAGACCCGTGGGCAAATTGGCTGCCTCACGCCCGCGCAAATACAGAAACCCCTGCTCGGCAATGCCCATCTGCGCCAAGTAATAGGCCTTCACCGCGGCCTCCTGGTGATGACCCTCGTAACCTTCGTCAGCCGACCACTTGAGAAACGCCAAGCCCGTCCCAATGACAAACAGAATAACCGCGAGGGTCATCACAAGCACATGCCCGCCATCGTCTCTTGGAGGGGAGGTGCTCTTCATGGCAATCTCACAGGACGAATGCGACTCTGGCTCGCTTCCCATTTCTC
>CAZJAD010000144.1:0-3950 GCA_964543855.1 uncultured Alphaproteobacteria bacterium | reverse complement strand
TTTCTGTGCTCGCGGCCGAGCAAGCCCCGGACCACAGCGACTGGTATGAAGGCAGTGCGGACGCTGTACGCATGAACCTGCGCCACTTCGATCCCTCCAAGGCCCAAGATGTCCTTATCCTGCGCGGTGACCACATTTACCGCATGGACTATCGGGTGATGGTCTCACTCCACCGACGGCAGCGCGCTGATATCACCATCGCCTGTCGACCGGTTCAGGCGGACAAAATCCGACACTTCCACATCCTCAAGATGAATTCCGAAGGGCGCATCACAGACCATCACGCGCCCGTAGACGATCCCGACGAGTTGCGAGACTGGGCACTGGCGCCCGGTCTCTTCGGCAGCGAGGCGAATGTCGGCAAGGACCCAGTATACTTGGCGAGCATGGGCATTTACCTTTTCCGCCGCGATGCACTGCGAGAGATTCTGACGAAGCAGTCGGGGACTCATTTTGAAAGCGAGAGTATCCCTTGGGCCGTCTCGCGTTATCGGACCTTCGGATTTCCATTTGCAGGCTACTGGGAAGACATCGACTCCGTACGCACCTATTTCAACGCCAGCCTGGCGTTGACAGACCCGGACCCGCGATTCGATTTCTATGACCCGCAGATGCGCGTCTTCACACATCCGCGTTTCCTACCGGGATCACACGCCGGTCAGGTCGAAGCCCACCACTCCATTATCTCGGAGGGCTGCCGCATCGAGACAGCCAAGCTCGACCGCTCTATCGTCGGCGCCTGCTCCATTCTTCGCGGAGAGGTCCAACTCGAGGAAACCGTTCTCATCGGCGCAGACTACTACGAAACAGCGGATGAAATCCGAGAGAATCGGGAGCAAAAAAGGCCGGATGTTGGCATCGGAGGGGATGCCTACATCCGAAAAGCCATTATTGACAAGAATGCACGCATCGGTTACGGCGTTCGCATCGATCCACCCGAAGACGCTCCCGACATGGAAGGAGACGGCTGGGCGGTGCGTGATGGGATCGCCGTGGTCGAAAAAGATGCTGTTATTCCTGACGGAAGCAGATTGCCGTAAGGCATTCTCAGGCAATTGGCATGGTTATAGACTGGATACGTCGCAAGCAAGATGGCGGTGAGCTGACTCCCGAGGAGATCAGCGACCTCATCATCCATTACACCGAAGACGCCATCCCGGATTACCAGATGGCCGCACTGCTCATGGCCATCTACTTCCAGGGCCTGACGCCTAAGGAAGGTAAGGCTTTCCTGCGCGCCCTGATTTCCTCCGGCCAGCGACAGGACCTTTCGGGAATTCCCGGCATCAAGGTAGACAAGCATTCCACCGGTGGCGTCGGGGACAAAGTATCGCTCGTCGTGGCACCAGTCGTCTCGTCGCTCGGAATTCCGGTGCCAATGATTTCTGGGCGGGCACTCGGTCACACGGGCGGCACGCTGGACAAATTGGAATCCATCCCCGGCTTCCGGACCAAGCTCTCCGCAGAGGAATTCCGCCGCATTCTGGGGGAGGTTGGAGGAGTCCTGGCCGGACAGAGCGATTCACTGGTTCCCGCCGACCGCAAGCTCTACGCCGTGCGCGATGTAACGGCAACGGTGAAAATCCCGGGCCTTATCGCCGCGAGCATCCTGTCAAAGAAGATCGCTGAAGGAGCCAACGCGCTCATGCTTGATGTGAAGGTCGGCGAAGGTGGATTCCTGCCGAAAGAGAGCGAAGCGGCGGAGCTCGCCAAGCTGCTGGTGACATGGGCCGATGAGAATCGTCTACAGGCCGTCGCTCTCGGCACGGACATGGAGACACCGCTGGGCTATGCGGCGGGCAACGCACCGGAAGTCGTCGAGGCCTTGAGCATCCTGAAGGGTGAAGAGGGAGACCCCCGCCTTGCCACTCTTTGCGAACTGGAAGGGACGATGATGATTTGGCTCGGTGGAAAAACGGAGACCTTAAGTGCGGCTCGCCAAGCGTATGGCGATGCGATCTCCTCCGGCAAGGCGTTTCGACAGATGGAAGCGATTGCCCAGGCCCAAGGCTGCGCGCGAGGCGTCTTTGAGAATTTCGAGCTCAAGGTGCAGCCAAAGAAGAAAACCGCCATCACAGCCCGGAGGCCGGGTGTGCTCACGCGAATTCATGCACAGAAAATCGGATGGGGCCTGGTGGATCTGGGTGCCGGGAGAAAGAAATCAAGCGATCCGGTCGATCCGACAGCAGGAATCTACTTCATCGCTCGCGAAGGGGACAAGGTCGAAGAGGGAGACACGCTGGCCGAGGTCGTGTGGAGTCATCTGACGGACGCGATCAAGCCCTTGGCTCGCCTTGAGGAGGCCTTTGTCATCTCAGATTCGCCGGCACCGAAGCGGTCTTTGGTGAAATTCATCTGCGACCGTGATGGCCTGCGCCCTGTGAAGGATCTGGAAACTCTTTTCACTTGAGAGAGCTGAAAGGCTCCGGCAATTTGCACAAGGAGACCACGGTGGACGAGGACACGGAAAGAAAAGCGCGGAAGATCCGCTTGAAAATCCTGCGCCTCCAGAAGGAACTGGCCGCGTCGCAGAAGTATGCCCGCTTAGGGAGCTTTTTGCACGCGGACCGCCCGGGGACGATCCGGAGTCAGGCGGAGCGAGACCGGAAACGCCTCGAGGAGGCTATCGGAGCGCTGCGGGACGAGCTGGAGGCTCTCACGACCTCCGAGGAGATGCCGCCCGAAAGAGAGCAAAAAGCGGAGACTCCCAAGACGAAAGCCGCCGCGAAAAACTCACCTGCAAGAAAAAAGGGTGATTCGAAAAAAGAGCCCACCAAGAAGAAGGCCGCGAAGAGATCGAAATCGGCGAAGAAGACCCGTCAGTCCAAGTGATTCTTCATCTTTTCGATGAATTTCGCCTTCGGAAGAACGCCGATAATCGTCTCGATGTGCTGGCCGTTCTTGAAGAAGAGCACTTGCGGAATGTTGAAAACGCCGTAACGCTGCGGGGTTTTTGGGCTGGTGGCGATGTCAATCTCTCCCATGACGACTCGGTCACCCCAGTCCGGCAGAAGTTCTTCGAGTATCGCCGTGACTTTCTTGCACGGCGCACACCACTCGGCGCCGAAATCCAAAATCGCCAGCCGGTCACTTTTCAGAATCGTCTCTTCGAAATTCTCATCCGTCACACTGACAAGTTCAGCCATCGTCTCCTCTCGCTATAAGTTGTGAGCATCCATCAGGGCCAGCAGGTGGTCCGCCGGTTTGAATCCGGCGAATCGTGTGATTTCGCCACCCGAAGGATCAAGGAAAATCACCGTGGGCATGCCGGTGATTTTGTATTTCTGTTTCATCTCTTCGACCCAGGGTGATGGGCGAGTGAAGTCAAGTTTCAGCAGTTCGAATTTCCCGAGACGCTCAGCGACCTGGGGAACAATGTAGGTCTTCTCATCGAGCTCTTTGCATGCCACGCACCAATCGGCGTAGACATCAATGAGGACCGGTTTGCCTTCGTTGCGCGCCTTGGCCAGCACCTCAGATTCCTGATTGACTTTCCACGCTGTAACATCGCTCATCGGTGGCGCAGTGACTCCGAAACCCAAGCCGCGATAGAGAAAAATGGCGCCGATGATGATGCAGATGAGCAGAACCGCTTTCCACAGCCGCTTGCCGGCGCTGGCTGCTTCGGCGAGTGCGTCAAACGCCCCCGAGAAAACAGCGAAGACCACCAGCAACACTCCCCACAGGAAGAAATAGAGCGACGAAGCCAGCAGCGGTCGCAACAGGAGAAGCGCCGCGGCAATCAGAATCCACCCGAAACCCTTCTTGATTCCCTCCATCCAAGCGCCTGCTTTTGGCAACGCCTGAATCGCTCCGGCAAAAGTGCCGATGACCAAGAAGAGCAACCCCAGCCCGAGTGAAAAGACAAAGAGCAAGGCCCAACCGAGGAGCAGGTTATGCGTCTTGGCGACCCAGGCCAGCAGTGCGACAATCACCGGGCCGACACAGGG
>CAZJAD010000143.1:2394-3968 GCA_964543855.1 uncultured Alphaproteobacteria bacterium | reverse complement strand
GCGATGTGGATGCCTAATGTCCTCTTCGGTGCATTAGGGCTCTTTCTGCTATGGCGAGAGACACGCAGCGCTCTGGTTGTTCCGTGGGAAAGGATTGCCCGAATTTTCCGTCGGCGTCGCGGGCCAGAAGACGAGGGCGATTCGTTGCCCGCAGAGAAGTGAGGTGGGTTTCTGAGCAAGCATCGCCTTCAGCAGATAATTCTGATCGCACTGTCCTGCATCCTTGCGGGCTGCACGGCTCGCACGGTGCTGATGCAGCGTGTGCGCGCAGACATGTCCCAGGCGAGCTATGTCGAGGCGTTCAAGCGCTACAAGGAGGAGGTTGGAAAGACGGAGAGCGTGAACGAGCTGCTCAACCTCGGCCTACTCGCCATCGAAGCCGAGCGCTACGAAGAAGGGCAGAAGTATCTGGCTGAGGCCGAGCGGTTGGCCGAAGAGCGGTTCACGCGCAGTCTCTCACGAGAAGTAGCGGCTGTTGCGGTGACCGACCAGCTTCGCGCCTATGAGGGAACCACCTTTGACCAAGGCATGCTTCACTATTACCGAGCGCTGGCCTACCTTGCCGTCGGACAGCCGCAGTCGGCGGTTGTGGAGGGTCGGCGCATCGCGCAATATCTGACCGTACTGGCGTCAGAAAGCGGTGCAACCTACCATGATGATGCTTTTCTGCAATACTTCAACGGAGCGCTCTACGAACTTGGGGGTCAGGTGAACGATGCGTGGATTTCTTACCGGCGCGCACGAGAGGTCTACCGCGATTACTACGGCGTACCTGAGCCGCCGTTTCTGTGCGGCGCGACTCTGGCTGCCGCGAGAGCCTTCGGCTATCCCGAGGAAGAAGAGGCTCTCGCAAGAGAATGTCCCGATGACAGCACGAGATTGCTCGGTCGCGCCGGGCATGTGATTGTGCTGTGCGAAGTCGGCCAGGCGCCTCCGATTGAAGAAGAAAACATTGTGATTCCGATATTTGATCATGACCGCGAGAACTGGTGGTCGGAGGACGGGCGCGACGACTTCGTCTCGGAGCTTCGGTGGCGGGCGGACAACCCCTACGATGAGACCCATGTGCGCTATCTCCTGAAGGTGGCGTTGCCGGTCTACCGCGAGCATCCCAATCCGTCGCGCGTGGCGAGCGTTGTTGTGCGAACCGAAGAGGGCGAATACAGCGCGGAGCTTGTACAGAATGTTGCAGGCATTCTCCGGCAAGATCTGGCGGACCGATATGTCAGCGTTGTGGCTCGCGCTATCACGCGCGCGATCATCAAGTATGCCGCCACGGAAGCCGCCAAAGAAGCCGGCAAGCAAATCGGTGAGAAGAAGACGACGAAGACGATCTTCAGCATTCTTTTCGGTGGTCTCGTGCATGCCGCAGGGTTGGCAACCGAAAAGGCTGACACTCGTTCGTGGGAGACTTTGCCGGAGAGAATTCTGGCGGCGGATTTTCAATTGCCTCCGGGGGCGCATCCAATGAGCGTCATCTTCTATGACGATTGGGGTCGTCCGCTCTATGCTCGCGATTACGACCCGATTCCAGTCAGAAAAGGAGATGTGCTTATCCTTCGCGTTCGCTATCC
>CAZJAD010000143.1:0-2294 GCA_964543855.1 uncultured Alphaproteobacteria bacterium | reverse complement strand
ATATGAAGCCCCGATCGGCGAGAGACCGGTCGGGGCTTTTCACGTTGCGCATGAGTCGTGTCGTCACTTCAAGAGGAGCATTTTGCGAGCGGCGGAGAAGCCGGGCGCGGTCAATTGGCAGATGTAGACGCCGGAAGGGTAGCTCGAGGCGTCGAACGCCAGCTTATGAGCTCCCGGCGCAAGCGGAATGTGATCAAGCAGCGTGGTCACTTGCTGACCGAGAATGTTGTAGATCCTGAGTGTTACCGTCGCTCGCTGAGTGAGGTCGAACTGAATCATGGTCGCCGGGTTGAACGGATTCGGGTAGTTCTGGTGAAGGAGGAGGTGAGCAGGCACGCCACTGGAGGTGCGCGAAGTACCAAGGGAATCACGGCAGTGCATTGGATAGTCTTCCAAGAGTGGCAGAACAGCAATCTGGTCGACCGGAATCTGTTGGTAGATAACCCGATTCAGAGACCAAGTACCCTCGCCGTGCTCGACGCTACCTGCATCATTGTCGACAACATATTCCATGTGCAGGAAACCACCTGATACCAAAGGTGCGACGGTGACATCACGCTCGTGCATGGACTGACCCGCCGGAACTGGTGTCACGTCCGGCGTCGTGTTCGTGACATTCGTACCAACTGCCCAGTGAATCCCACCGTTGGTTGAAACGGTCACAAACGCATCCGCCATCGGGAATCCGGCCCAGTTGTAGGTGGTCGTATCGTACTGCATATAGGAACAGTAAACGTACTCTGTCTGTGGGTCAACGGCCAAGCTGGGGCGCTGGACATTGCGCTGCCAAGCTCCAGGCTGATAGCCGTCGAACCAGCCATTGGCGACCAAACGGTAGTAGCCGGTCCCTTCGCACCAGTGATAAATCATGGACCTGGTGGGGTCGACGAAGCCTGAGTCTGACTGGTCGGGCAGATACCACCAGAAACCTATGGTCGTGAAGGCGAGGTGGATATAGTCGTTTTCGTCAAGGAGAATGGAGAGGTCTGTATAGCATCGGAAAGTATCGCGATCGCACACGAGGGGATCGCCGCCCGAGTGATAGCAATCGGGGTCCCAGGGTGTCCATTGAGTGACGTTGATGGGCTCGTCCCAGTTGAGTCCGCCATCTTCGGAAATGCGCATGTAGATTTCGTTGTTGTACAGAGATGGGTTGTCGCTGAGGTCATCCATGCTGTGGCACCAAGCGATGGCACAACGCTCGGAGTGACGGGAGCAGGCGACATCCGCCGAAATGACCATAACCGTATCCCAGAGCTCAAAATTCCCACACACGAACTCGTCCCAAACGATGTCCAGAGGGAATCCCTCCGGATCGAATTCCGGCACACCCCGGGAATAGTAAATCCGGCGGGGTGCATCTGGATTGGCATCCCGTGGGTTTTCGGTTGAAATGAGATGAAGATTGGCGTTGATGTCGGCACCAATCTTGGGCCAGATGATCTCCAAGTATGGCCCGTAACACTGCTCAGGTTCCGAGATCACGTCTCCCAAAGCCACGGCGGCGCGAGAGTCAGACCCCGTAGTTATCTGATGGAAAGCGAAAGCAGGTAGCGCGTCACGTATGAGAGTCTGACAGATGTATCCGGCTCGCTGAGAATGATCGATCCACACCCCTATTGTATCGAACATGAAGTCTTCCGTAGTGGGATCCCAGGAATTCGCATAGACATAGCGATTGACAAGAGCTTCGTCCAAGGCGTTCATCCACGCGACTGATACCATCCCGGCTGCGTCGACATCAATCATCTTGCCACAAGAGCCGCTGTGCTGGTAGTCGTACCAGGTCGTTCCCGCCGTGTCGGTGGTTCCGACATAATCGTCAAGAGTGTGGAATGTTGGCTGGCTGGAAGTGGAGGGAGAGTTGATTTCGGCTTTGCTGGAGGTTTGTCGCGGCGCTGCCGGGAGCGAACTTGCGCCGATGCATGCCGTTAGCAGCAGGATACACAGTCTCCTCAGCATGATGCGTCCTCCGGTTGAAGTCATACCGCTGTGGCCCCGGGAAATCCATGTATTCGTGACAGGAGTGATGCGCCAAAGAGAGAAGGCCAGGCACGGACTACTCCACCTGGCCTCACAGACCCCCATCAAGCGACGCAACTATTTCAACAGGATCAGTTTCTTGGAGGCTGAGTAGCCATCGGTAACGAGCGTACAGATGTAGATGCCGGATGGCAAATTCGAGCCATCAAAGTGAACCTTGTGTTCCCCCTCCGGCTGAATGCCGTCCACCAAGACCGCGACTTCCTGTCCCAAGATGTTGAACACACGCAAAGCGACTCGTCCGCGTTGCG
>CAZJAD010000142.1:1216-4041 GCA_964543855.1 uncultured Alphaproteobacteria bacterium | reverse complement strand
CGCTGACGCGGGAGGTTCGGGGAAGGAAATGTCGGTGATGAGTTCATCGGGTTGTTGGGATGTTTTGTATGGCGCGAGAAAGAAGTCCGCGAGGGTGATCTTCCGTTTTTTCGCGGCGCTCTCGAGCGTGATTTCCGCTTCGAGAGCGATCAAAGGCGGAATCGTGTCGGCGCAGCTTGCCGCGTTGGCGATGTTGCCGCCGATTGTCCCGACTGCGCGGATTTGCGGCGAGCCGACCTGCGAGGCGGCGTCGGGCAGAAACGAGACGGAACGACGCAGCGCGCTTTGTCGGGCAAGTTCCGCGTGCGTCACAAGAGGACCGATGTGCCAGACACCGCTCTCTTGACGGATGTTTTTCAGGTCCGCGAGCGAACCGAGAGCGATCCATGTCTCGTCAGCTTCAAACGGCGCCGCTCGTCGCTGGAGCATCAGGTCGGTTCCACCGGCAAGAGGCACGGAGTCCGGAGCCTGAAGAAGAGACAGCGCCTCGAGGAGCGTCTCAGGTTGCTCGATGCGGTGGGGGTTCACAGCGTATCCCTCGCATCGCTGCCTCGCGCACCCGTCCGTCTGAGTTGTCGTCCGAGAAGCACGCGTTCGAGCGATGCCGGAAGTTCACGGATGCGATGACCGGTCGCGTTGAAGATGGCATTAATGACTGCCGGAGCGCAGATTTCGGTGGCAGGTTCGCCGAGTGATTTCGCTCCGATGGGACTGAGCGGGTCCGCGTGCTCGAGAAAGGACGCATGAATGTTCGGAGCATCCAAGGCGGTTGCCAGTGTATATTCGTCGAAGTTCTGCTGCTGCGGAATGCCCTCGTGTTGATGGAATTCTTCGAGGAGACCGTAGCCCAGACCCATCGTCACGCCGCCGTAGACTTGGCCTAACGCCTGCGGATAACTGACAACCTTGCCGACTTCGTAGCAGGCCCAGACATCAGCGACGCGCACCTGACCGGTTTCGATGTCGACCTCGACTTCGGCAGCGTTTGCGCCGTAAACGAAAGTGAAGTACGCCGTGCCTTGACCGCGCTCTTCGTGCCAGGTGGTTTGCGGTGCTTTGTGCCATCCGAGAGCCATCAGCGGCACGCCGCTGGCGAATGCTTTGTCAGCAAGTTCGCTGAAAGCCGCAAGACGCCGGTTGCCTTTGTAGAGTGCGTCATCGGCCAAGCGAAAATCAGCGCTGGTTCCGCCGTGGAGTCTGGCGGCAAGCTGGAAGAGTCGGTCACGGAGAGTGACGCTGGCCTGTGCAGCCGCGCTTCCACCCATGATCGTGCCGCGAGACGCGACCGTTGAGCCGGAATCCGGCACGCGGTCGGTGTCGGTGTTGAGAAAGCGAACGCAGGAGATCGGAATTCCGAGCGTTTCACTGACGACGGCGCTGATAGCCGTTTGCGCGCCTTGACCCATGTCGGTAATGCCGGAGGCGACGATGACGGAACCATCGGTCTGAATCGCGACGAGTGTGCCGGCTGCATCGACGCCTTCGGCGCCGAGCGAAACGCCACGATAGCTGCAAGCCAATCCAATGCCGCGTTTGATTGGGTTGGTGTCGCTCTGTCGCGTGCGGTTGTCCGTCCATTTCTTCTCGAAGTCGCATGCGCGCGCTACGGTTTCGAGCGCTTCCAGCAGCGTGACTTTGCCGGGCAGTTGCTGGCCGGTGGGAGTTGTGTCGCCATCGCGGTAGGCGTTCAGGCGGCGAATTTCAAGCGGGCTTGCGCCGGTTTCTTCAGCCAGTTCGTCCATGAGGGACTCGATTGCGAAATTGACCTGCGGCGAGCCGAAACCGCGCATGGCTCCGGTGTAGTTGTTGTTTGTGAATGCGGCGCGCACTCGCGTTCGCACCCACGGCACGCGGTAGGGCCCGACGGCTTGCACGGCCGAGCGCCAAGTCACGAACTGGCTCGTCGACGCGTAAGCTCCGCCGTCGGCAAGGATGTCTACCTGCATCGAGCGCAGCCGCCCGTTTTTTTCTGCGCCGAGCCGGTAGTGCAATCGGTAGGGATGTCGCTTGTAGGATTCGATGAACGAGTCTTCGCGTGAATTGACCATCTTGACCGGTTGACCCGTCGCGAGTGCCAGAAGTGCCGCGCGGCACGAAAGCAGAGTTGCGGCTTCGTCTTTGCCGCCGAAGGAGCCGCCGAGAGTTGTTTGCAGAATCTGCACTTTGTTGAGCGGCAGATTCAGCACGGCTGCCACGGAACGCCGTGTCGAAAAGAGATTCTGGATGGAGCCTTTGACAACGACACCGTCATGTTCAGCGGGCCAGGCAACGACGGCCTCCGGCTCGATGTAGGAATGCTCGACGTGCTGCGTGCGATAGGTTCGGGAGAGTTTTACCGCGGCATCGGGCGCTGAGTCGCCATCGCCATGATGAACCCGGTGCTCGATGAGCAGGTTCGAGTCCCCATGAATCAGTGGCGCTCCCGGTGCGAGAGCTTCGTCGGGTGAAAAGACTCCCGGTAGCGCTTCGTATTCGACTTCAATTTGCTCGGCAGCGAAGCGGGCTTGTTCACGTGTTTCAGCGGCGATGATGGCGACGCCATCACCGAAGTAGCGCACTTTGTCGTCCGCGAGAACGCGCTGGTACGGAACAATAATCCCGAAACCATGGGCTCCGGGAATGTCATTTGCTGTCAGCACGGCGCGCACTCCAGGGCATTTGCGCGCCTTATCGGCGTTGATGCGGACAATCCGCGCGTGCGGAATTCCAGCGCGTTTGACCGCACCATAGAGGAGATGGCTTGCGGACTGGTCAGCGGCGAAGACAGCTTTGCCGGTGACTTTGCCGATGCCGTCGACGCGGCGGTTTTTGGGATAGGATTTCAT
>CAZJAD010000142.1:0-1116 GCA_964543855.1 uncultured Alphaproteobacteria bacterium | reverse complement strand
ACCTTCGAACACGCGACCGCTCGCCGTGGCCCGAGTTTGACAAACGCACCGCGCTCGCGCGCATCGGGAACAGAGAAATGAACGGCGATGAGCAGTTCCTGAGGCTGGAGCACCGTCTCTCCGGGCCCGTGGAAGAACTCACGAAGCGATACTTCTCGCTTCTGCCGCACGGATTGCAGCTCGGTAACGGCATCAAGCGCAATGAGTGGCGCGATAAGGTCGCCCGCGGGTGAGGCGTTCACGATATTGCCGCCGATGGTTCCTCGATTGCGGATTTGCACGCTGCCGATGTGCGACGCAGCCGAGCATAGAATCGGGGCGTAGTTCGCCAGAATGGCATTGCGCTCAATTTCGGCATGAGTTGTTCCGCTGCCGATGCGTATGCGGTTATCTTGCTTGTGAATGCCACGAAGCTCGCGCACATTTTCCAGCAGCACAAAGCTCGCGAAGCGGTCGGGCTCATCCTTGCGAAGGACGAGCAAGTCCGTCCCACCTGCCAGCGGTTGCGGCGAGTTTTTTGCAGCGAGAAGCTCGAGAGCTTCCTGCAAGCTTTTCGGGACAGCAATCTGCGTCATGACGATTTGACCTTGCCGCCACCTCGGATTTCAATCATCTGTGCGACAATGGCGACCGCGATTTCTGCGGGAGTCTGCGCGCCAATGGAGAGCCCGACGGGCATATGCACTCTTTCGATGGTCTCGGCTGAATGGCCTGCCGCGGCGAGTTCTTTTCGGAATTCGGCCGCCTTCTTGCGACTGGCAATCACGCCGATGTATCTTGGGTTTTTCGGCAGAATGACTTTCAGCAGCGCGAGGTCCAGGTCATGTCGATGAGTGATCAGCAGGACGAAGTCATGCTGCCCCAGCACCAATTTGCGAGCGCGATCCATAATATCACCCGTGTGCAGGCCTGAAGCCGAAGGATGGCGCTCTCGCGCAACCAAGTCGGGGCGTTCATCAAAGAGTTCCACCTGCCAGCCCGCCTGAGCCGCGATGGTTGCCGTTTCCTTTCCGACATGGCCGCCGCCGAAGAGATAGAGAACATCGCGGGGAGGAGTCGGGGCGAAGAAGACTTCCATTTGCCCGCCACACATGCTGGCGGTGGGCACGCCTTCGA
>CAZJAD010000141.1:0-4081 GCA_964543855.1 uncultured Alphaproteobacteria bacterium | reverse complement strand
AAGGAGATGGGGCGACGGGAATGAGATTTCTGAAAATGTGGCTGCCGGTGTTGCTGGTGGCGTTTGGCGGGCCGGTTATCGCTGCGCCCGGGTTCACTTTTCTCCAGATCGGTGTCGGCGCTCGCGAGGGGGCGATGGGTGGAGCCGGAGCGGCTCTGTCAAGGAATCCGGCGGCGGCCTACTACAACCCGGCCAACCTTGTCCGAAGCAAGCGGGGCGGCGCACTGGTGGTGCTGAACCGGCATTTCGCCGACATCGCCAGCCAGTACATGGCGATTACGATGCGGACCGGCCCATGGGCGATCACGCCTCACTACCTCGGCACGACCGTGCCGGACATCGAGTTGCGTGACCGTCCTTCGCAGGAGCCCATCGACCTCTTCACAGGCCGCGATGCCGCCCTCGGGATCTCCGTGGCGCGACGACTGCCCCTTGGCCTGTCGGTCGGCGGGAGCGTAAATTACATCTGGGAAAAGATTTATGTCGAGGCGTCGGACGCGTGGGGATTTGATTTTGGGGCGGCGTGGGCCGCTCCTCTGGTCGGTCTTCGGCTCGGCGCAGCCGTCCAGAATCTGGGCGAGGCGAGCAAGTTCGTCACGGAAGCGCCGGACCTCCCCACCCTTCTGCGGGCTGGGGCAAGCTTCTCTATGGGGGCGGGGCCTCTGGGTTCGATGGCGGTTGCCGCCGATTGGGTGGCGGTCAAGGACCAGAGTCCGGAACAGCGGTTCGGCGTGGAACTGGCGCCTCTGGCCATTTTGCGCCTCCGTGGAGGGCTGGTCTACGGCGTCGAGGCCATGCGCGCAACGGCGGGTTTCGGTCTGGCGTTCATGGGTTTGCAGTTTGACTACGCCTACATCCCCTTCCGCGAGGACCTTGGGGAAGGCCACCGGTTTGCTTTTGGCGTGGAGCTGTGAAGTTACGGTCATTTTGGCCCAAAAAAGGCTTGCATTTTTCGGAAATAATTCGTAGAATAGAGCGCTCCCCCTACTACCGGGGATGTTTTCGGTTGGTTTAACCGAAAGGAGGTGGTCCAGTGAGTAAACGGACCGGGAGGTTGGATCCGTAGGTCCAACGCCCATCGTGTGAAAGGCCCGTCGTGAAGTTTCGGCGAGCCTTTTTTGTTTGGAGCAAGGGCGGTTGCCGTTCGTGGACGGAGGGATTGCGGAAGTGTGGGGCTTGATATTTTGGACAATTGTCTATATATTATTTAATTCGCAAGAAGATTTCTCCACAAAGCTCTATAACAGGCGCTTTCATAGCTTTTGAGGTGTATCATGCACAAGAAACTCTTTATCCCGGGTCCGAGCGAAGTGCGTCCGGAAATGCTGAAGGTGATGGCCACGCCGCAGATCGGGCATCGCAGCCAGGATTACAAAGACCTGCACGCCGCGGTGATCCCCAAGCTGAAGAAGCTGCTCTACACGGAGCAGGAGGTTTTCCTCTTCACGAGCTCATCGACCGCGGTGATGGAAGCGGCCATACGCAATCTGTGCGGCAAGAAAGTGCTTTCATGCGTCAACGGAGCCTTTGCCGAACGATGGTACAAGATGACTCTGGCCAACAACATTCCAAGCAAGAAGATCGAAGTTCCTTGGAACAAACCGATCACGCCGGGACTCATTGAGCCGGAGCTGAAGACCGGCGAGTATGATTGTATAACGGTCGTGATGAACGAGACTTCCGTTGGGGTGCGTTCGCCCATCGAAGAGATCGCGAAGGTGATGAAGAAGTATCCCAAGGTGAGCTTCTGTGTCGACGCGGTCTCGTGCATGGCCGGTGACAAGATTGAAGCTGACAAACTCGGCATCGACATCGTTCTGGCAGGTCTGCAGAAATGCTTTGCGTTGCCGACCGGCTTGACCGTGGCGATGGTTTCAAATCGGGCGATGGAGAAAGCGGCGACAATTCCCTACCGCGGCTATTACCTCGATTTTCTCATGGCCAAGAAGTACAACGACAAATATCAGACGCCGTCCACGCCGGCGATTCCGCAGATCTTTGCGCTCAACGCCCAGATGGACCATATCCTGAATGAAGAGGGTCTGGAGAATCGCTGGGCGCGGCACATTCGTCTGGCTGAAATCGTAAGGAAATGGGCGCTCGCTTCCGGTTTCACGCTCTATCCCGAGAAGGGCTACGAATCGCGCACACTGACCTGCATCAACAACACAAAAGGCATTTCGATTGCCGGTTTGAACAAGGAACTCGGCAAGCGAGGCGCAATGATTTCGAACGGTTACGGCGACCTTAAGGAGAAAACCTTCCGAATCGCCCACATGGGAGATGTGACGGAACCGGAAATCCGCGAACTCCTGGGTTGGATTGACGAGATTATTCCGACGCTCGAGCCACAGAAGGTCACCGCATGATTCGGCGCGCTTAGCGCGATTAGGTGCTACGAGGACAGGTTAATCACCTAACCATATCAGGAAGAGGACCATGGCAAAGATTCTTGTAACAGACGGAATGTCCGCTGACGCCGTGAAGCACATCAAAGCTGCCGGCCACCAGGTGGACGAACAACACTACGACGAGCCTGAGCTTATTCAGGTCATCCCGAACTACGACTGCATCGTCGTGCGCAGCGCCACCAAGGTCACGGAGCCCGTTCTTGAGGCTGCGACCAGCCTGAAGCTCATCGTGCGAGGCGGTGTTGGGTTGGACAACATCAAGGTGAAATATGCGGAGAAGCTCGGCATTACGGTGCGCAATACGCCGCGTGCGTCGTCTGCGTCGGTCGCCGAGCTGGCACTGGCCTTTATCTTTGCGATTGCGCGTCGGATCCCGGACGCCACCGCGTCGATGAAAGGCGGCAAATGGGAGAAGAAAGCTTTCTCCGCAGGCTTCGAGGTGCAGGGCAGAACACTCGGCATCTTCGGTATTGGCCGCATCGGCACGGAACTGATGGTGAAGGCAAGTTCGCTGGGACTCAACGCCATCTGCGCCTACGACAAGTATGTCGATTATTCGCCGTTCCGCTGGGTCGCGCAGCTTTCGAAGGATGAAGTTCTGGCCGAATCCGACATTATCTCGCTGCACATTCCAGTAGCGGGCGGGAAACCTGAGATCGGCAAGGCCGAGTTCGCGAAGATGAAGGACGGTGTGATTATCATCAATTGCGCTCGAGGTGGTGTCGTGGATGAGGACGCGCTGCTGAAGGCGTTGAATTCCGGGAAGGTGCGTGCGGCGGGAATCGATGTCTGGGAGAATGAACCGAACCCGCGCCGCGACTTGGTCGAACATCCGAATGTCTATTGCACGCCGCATATCGGGGCTGCCACCGGCGAAGCGCAGGCTCGCGTCGGCGCGGAAGTGGCTTCGATTATCGTGCGGCACTTCCAAAACGCATAGAGGGGGAAACGGTATGCCAAGTGATGACCTTGCGATCGAGATCAAGGACCTTGCCACACGCCTCGGCGAGCTCCGGAGGGGACTTTGACCTCGAAACCCGGGAAAAGGAAATTGTGCGGCTCGAAAAGGAGGCTGCGGCCGATGACTTTTGGGAGGACAATCAGCGGGCTCAGAACATCCTGAAAGAGCTGTCGGAGCATCGTTCCTGGGTTGAAAAATATGCCCAGCTCGCGAAGTCTCTGGAGGACCTGCAGGTTATTGCCGAAGTCGCAGAGGAACAAGGAGACGAGGCGGGACAGAGAGAGCTGGAGACCGAATACCGGGCGCTCGTTTCGTCCTTCGAGGCCCTGGAGCTTCAAACCATGCTCTCGGGGCCTGACGACGCGCGCAACGCAATCGTGACACTGCATCCCGGCGCCGGCGGTACGGAATCGGCCGACTGGGCGGGGATGCTTTTTCGTATGTATATGCGCTGGTTCGAGCGGCGCGGTTGGAAAGCAGAGGTGATGCACTTCGATCCCGCGGAGGAAGCCGGGATTCGCGCCGCGGCGGTCGAGGTCACCGGCGAGTACGCCTACGGGTTTCTGCGGGCTGAAATCGGAGTCCATCGCCTCGTGCGCATCTCGCCCTTTGATGCGAATGCGCGGCGGCACACTTCGTTCGCCAGCGTTTTTGTGTTTCCCGAGGTCGAGGAACTGCCGGATATCGTCATCCGGCCGGAAGACATTCG
>CAZJAD010000140.1:0-4097 GCA_964543855.1 uncultured Alphaproteobacteria bacterium | reverse complement strand
GCGCCGCCACGGCCTTGACATCGCCCATCGACGCGAGGCATTTCCCGCCGTATTTTTGGATGATGAGAGGCAAGTTATCGTCTGCCTTTCGCGGCCAAGGGTGCTATATCATACGGGATTTGCATTTGGCTTTTGATATGTCTCCGTCTTGAAGCGCCTTTTCGTGAGACTTCTCGCTTGCCAATCATAAGACAATTGCATCCATGAAATGTCATTCCAAGATCATCCCATAGCCTTTTGTCCTCTTTGCACAGCGCGACCCTGATACTCGGGTCAAGCCTATCGATGGCGAATTTGTAGAGTTCTAATTGCTGTTCATACGGTATTCGCCACTTGAAATTGCTCGGGTCTTTTTCGCTAAGAAAGTGAAACACCGATGAATTCCTACCGTTCCTCTTTGTGTGGGCGACAAGAGTATTTGACGCCCGAATGGAGCCCAGAGTCACCATTTCGGGTTTCAGTGAATTGATACGCTCAATTGTCTCCGCATAGTCCTCTTGCCATCCATCATACGGAATCATCGGGTCCAAACGGAATCTTATCGTCCATCCCAATTCTTTCATCTCTTCTGCCGCCCGAAAACGCCGATAGGGCTTTGGCGCACCTTTCTCCCATCTGGTTGCGGCCCTCTCAGAGTTCACGGACCAGCTAAAGATAACCCTGTCCGTAGGAAGAAGCTTCTTTGCATACCCGATATCGACGGACTTGGAGAGGAAAAGCAACTGGTTATCCTCTTGTTCTGCGAACCGAGGAATTAGCATCTCAGTCAAGGACTGTCCGGCATGTTGCTTATAAGCTCGTTCGAAAGCCAGTCCTTCTTGCAGTTCTCCGAGAACGAGGACGCGTCCCTTGGAAGATTGCAGCCATCCCTCCAATTCATGCAGCATCTCTTGCCAGTTTTCGAATATGGCGCCCGACAGCGGGTAGTTCCCAAAAACGAAGGAGGGAGTAGCCTGCAAGAAGCAATAGGCGCACCGATATGGACAACCTGCTGCGGCGACGAGCTCCCAGAACCTAAAACACCGAATCGTCGACCCGGGCGGCGGACCGTGAAACTGCTTGATGAACTTGCGGCGCGAGACTATCGGGACAGCCTTCATTGTCATGCTACTCCATCTTGTCGTCAAAAGTTATCCGACATCCTTTAGGGTATTCACCTGGTCTTTGACGTTTGCGCCCTTGCACTTTGATCAATGGCGGCTCTATATCCTCCATTAACTCTTTCAGAATTGGGGTCTTGTAGTTGCCGCTATGAAAAGGTGTTTGTTCTATGATGAACTTTTCAACCTCTTCTATTGAGACAGTCTGCCCTTGAAATTTCTGAGATATCTGATCGTATCCTATCCTGAAGTCCGGTTTGTTAAGATTAATCTGGTTGGTGAAAGCCGTAATGTCAGAGAACTGAAAATCCCCTCCCGCACCTACCTTCCACATGCTCCATTTCATTCTGTCGAGGCCCAGTGTATGATTCGTTGCGTATACAAGGTAGTAGTCTGTCATGTTTCGTTGGTTAATCATTCGAAAAGTACGTACGTGTCTGGCTCCAGCAAGACTTCTTAGATTATCCACATAGGTTTCAATCAAGCATTGCTCACGCGCCGTTTTTGACAAGTCTATGCACGATTTCCAATTGTCATTTCCGAAGTATGTTGTGAAATTACGGCGTTGCGCCTCTACCGAGATGTACATTCTTATTTCTTCGATCATAAAAGTGACAAGAACTTCAGACCAGCGAACTCCTAGAATTCGCCTAATTGAATCGAAAGGTACATCTGCCCAACCAAATGGGTCAACGAAGGCAAACGTTGGATCTGAGAGCCCACGTTTCGATTCCAGGTCATCGAGATGCGGTGTAATAAATTCTGAAAAGGATTTGTTCCTCAAAATGATTTGTGACTTAGGATTCCATTTTACGTCTTCAACTAATGCTTTCAGACAATTGTATCGCCTCTTATCACGCTCAATGAATAGGAACTTGATTTCCTTCCACGTAGGAACACGGTGATGTTGTGCAGATTTAAGAGCAATTATGGGGGACCCAGGTTCCCCGCTTTTGTATTTGCCTGGTCCAGCGAATCCATCAATATAGACGATGCGACCAGTGATGGTACCCATTATTGGGAACCAAGCGCCGAGGTATCCTTTCAGAATCTCGTGCTTCGCTATTGTGTGAGGTGCTGCCTCCCAAATAGTCCCCTTTACGCCGCTCATCTCGACCCCCATTTGAGTTGATAGTCGGAAGCACTTCCACTAACGTGATATCAAATCGGGTCCTTTTGACAAGGAGTTCACTTCAACAGGACCATTTTCTTTGTTGTGGCGAAAGCTCCCGCTTGGAGTCGGCAGAGATAAATGCCGGATGCCAATCGTGAGCCGTCGAATGAGACGGCGTAGCTTCCTGCGGCGCGGTTTTCATCCACGAGCGTCAGCACTTTCCGTCCCAGCAGATCGAAAATGCGCAGGGTCACCGCAGAGGCTCTGGGCAGATCGAAGCGAATCATCGTTGTTGGATTGAAGGGGTTCGGGTAATTCTGGTAGAGACGAAACTCGGTTGGAAGATGCGCCGAAACCTCCGCGGCTGAAGCCGTGAAGGTGAATCGCTGCGTACTTTCAATCGTTGTATCCGGATAACTGGAGTGGGCGGTGACATACCAGGTGGCATCTCCTCCCGGCTCAAGCACATCCACCGTATCCGGATTCACATCAGCTGTTGTATCGGTTCCAATGGTGTATGAAATCGAGTCTGTTTCTGTCACAAAATGAAGCGTATAAGTGACGATGTCGCCGGGATTGGGGTCGGTCGAGCTTTCCCAGATGAAGCTCGTTACGCCGGGCTCCAAGAGCGATCCGTTTTCAGGTGCGAGGAGATTGAAGGCTGAAGGCGGCTGGGGGATGGAGACGGTAAAGCTCCAGGTTTCATCGGACCAGGTGAAGAGTTCGAAGTCATTTATCGCTTTGACCTTCCACCAGTATTGTTCGTCGTCGGCCAGCCCCTGCCAATGATAGGTCGTATCGGAAAGTGAGCAGACGCTGTCGGTTGTAGCAAAGATGGAATCGGTGGAGAGGTAGAGGCAGTAGGTGATGTTGTCATTCGGGTCGGGATCAGAGGCTGTCTGCCAGACAAAGTCGGCTTCAACAAGCGCAATCGTGTTTCCGTTGGCTGGAGCAATTAGATTGAAAGAACCGGGAGGGGCAAGGAGTGGATCGCGCTCGGTCTTTACCACCCATATATCATTGCCTATCGCTCCGAAGCTTTGGGTGCGCCCCCCCAGGATGTATCCTCCATCGGAAGTTAGCGATGCGCTGTAACAGTCATCATGTTCATTTCCTCCATAGGTGGCAGTCCACAAGGTATCGCCGTTTTCATCCGTTCTTATCAGCCAGAAATCACTATACTGTACCCCATAAGAATCGGTGTGCCCCGCCAGGATGAAGCCATCATCCCAGGTTTGTTGAACTGCATCGCAGGCGTCATAGCCGCTGCCTCCCAGGACTTTGCTCCAGAGGCTATCGCCGTTGACATCTGTTTTCACCAGCCAAAAATCCTGGAGACCTCCGAAGCCCTCGCCAGTTCCTACAAAAATGTAGCCGCCGTCCGATGTCTGCGCAACGGAACTGCCATATTCTTGTCCGCTGGTTCCAAAGGTGCGACTCCAGAGGCTGTCGCCATTCGCGTCGGTCTTCACCAGCCAGTAATCCTCACTGCCTGCGCCAAAAGAAAGGGTGTTTCCCGCCAAGATATAGCCACCGTCCGAAGTTTGCTGAAGAGAATAGCAGAAGTCATTCGAACTGCCGCCATAGGTACGGCTCCAGATTTCCACGCCGCTCGAATCCGTCCGAACCAGCCAGAAATCATTGTGACCCGCTCCAGAACCATCGGTTATCCCAACCACGGCAAAACCACCGTCCGGTGTTTGCAGAACACTTTTGAAGTAGTCGTTGCCCCCTGCATTGAAGTTGCGGGTCCAGAGGCTGTCGCCGTTGGCGTCCACCCGAACCAGCCAGCCGTCCGAAAAGGGCGTCCAAGAGCGTTGGTAGCCTGCGAGGATGTAGCCGCCGTCCGATGTTTGCTGAACGGACCGGCACTCATCATCGCC
>CAZJAD010000139.1:0-4150 GCA_964543855.1 uncultured Alphaproteobacteria bacterium | reverse complement strand
CGCAGCGACGATTTCGCGTCGCCATAAACGGTCCATGCTCCGCTCACATTATAGCCTTCATGCCTCGACTGCTCTCGCCAGCCATCGGACACCGTTCGTGAGAGTGTAATCGTCCCTCCTTCACCACTCGCCGGGCCCGCCTCAAACTGCAGTTCCTTCAGGTCGAGGCGCACATGAATCGCACTGTCGCTGCGAGCCGGTTTCGTTCCCGCCGTAAGCGACACTTTCCGGTAACCGTACCCGGAACCGATGAATTCAGCCTGCACTCCCGGAACTCGAAAAGTCTCGGCCGTCATCAAATTCACCACGCCACCCGACGCATTACCGTAGAGCGCCGACCCGCCACCACGCAAGACTTCCGCTCGGTCGACCGTTCCCGGGTCAATGCCTTCGAGCCTCGCCTGCCCGTCGGGCTCCGACTCCGGAATCCCATCGTACAGAACGCGCACGCCGCGCACGCCGGTGTTACTGCGCGCACCCATGCCGCGAACGGAAAGCCGCATGTCATCGGTGCCGAACCGCGAACTCGCCACGAGACCCGGCACCAGCAGCAACGACTCCGTCACACCCATTCCGCGATCCGCCGGCTGACTCTCCTTCTTGAGCACGGTAAACGCGGTCGGTGTCTCGAGCCAATTTCGCTCCGACCGCGTCGCCGTAATCGTCTGCTCCGGGAGATAATATCGCAAAGAATCCCCGGCGAAAGCCGAGGTTTGCGCCAGAATAATCACGGCTGGCAGGAAACAAGTGTGCTGCAAACGCATAAGCCTCTCTACTTTCTATCCTGCTGTGACAAATTGCAGGCGATGTGCATGGCGACGCTCGAAATGTGCGCGAAGCATCGGGACAACTTTGAGCTCCGGGTCACGCTCGACCAGCGAAAAGGCCTGCTCGCGGGCAATAAGCAGCAGCGTCTTGTCCTGCTCCGGGTCAGCCCATCGCAGCTCGACCTCGCCGTGCTGCCTCGTGCCGAAAAACTCGCCTCCGCCACGCAGCATCAAGTCCCGCTCGGCCAGTTCGAACCCGTCATCGATCGCACACAGGGCCTCCATCCGCGTCTGCGCCTCCTCCGTAATGCGATCCCCCGGCAGGAGAATGCAGAAAGCCGGCTGTCCCTTCCGTCCGATACGCCCGCGCAACTGATGCAATTGCGAAAGCCCGAACCGGTCAGCGCCTTCCACAAGCATGACCGTCGCATCCGGCACATCCACGCCGACCTCAACCACCGGCGTCGCCACCAGAATCTTCAACTTCCCTGAGCGAAACTTCGCCAGCATCTCCGACTTCTCTTCCGGCTTCTGTCTCCCGTGCAACAAGCCCACCTCGAAATCACGAAAGATCCCCTTTTGAACACGCTCGTGATACTCGATGGCCGCTTCGGTGTCCATCTTCTCGGATTCCTCGACAAGCGGGCACAGGATGAAAACGCGATCGCCTTTCTGGGCGGTTTCGATGATGAATCGGTAGATTGAATCGCGGTCGGCGCCGCTGCGGAGAACCGTTTTCACTTGTCGAGGGCCACCCGGCAATTCACGCAACAGCGACACATCCAGATCACCGAAATGCGACAGCGTCAGTGTGCGCGGAATCGGTGTCGCCGTCATCATGAGCAGGTGCGGCATCGGGCCTTTTTCGCGCAGGAGCGTCCGCTGAGCAACTCCGAAGCGCTGCTGTTCGTCGATGATCACAAGGCCCAGCTTGTGAAACTTCACCTTCTCTTCAATCAGCGCATGAGTCCCGATGACGATATCGGCTGCACCGCTCGCCACCGCAGACAAAATCTCGCGCCGCTCGCGCGTGCGTTGCTTGCCGCGAACGAGCCGCAGCGTGAGTCCGGCCGCTTCGATGGGCGGCAGCAGATTCTCCGCGTGCTGCCCGGCGAGAAGCTCGGTCGGCGCCATCAAAACCGACTGGTAACCACTGTCCGCCGCCATCGCCATCGCCAAAAGCGCCACCGTCGTCTTCCCCGACCCGACCTCACCCTGCAACAGACGCTGCATCGGCAATGAACTCTGAAGATCCTGACGAATTTCATGCAAAACGGCCGTCTGTCCTTCGGTGAGCTTGAAAGGCAGAGCGGCGAGCACTTTGCGCGTGACCTCACCCACCGTCTCGAACGGCATCGCGCGCTCAGGAGTCTTCACCGCCCGCCGCCGAAGAGCAAAAAGGAGCTGAAAGAAAAACAGCTCCTCGTACTTCACTCGATTCCATCCGGCGCGCAGGCTTTCGTCATCTTGCGGAAAATGGATGGCAGAAATGGCGTCAACCCGTTTCGGGACAGCGGCCGCTTGCAGGAATTCCTCGGGAAACGGATCCGTGAGCTCGCTTCGGGCGATGTTCAGCGCCGCATGAATGCTTCGCCGAAGCGCGCGACTGTCCAGCCCGACCTGGCGCAGATGAACATTCGAAGGATACAGTGAAACGATTTGCCCGGTCTGATAGAGCCGACCGTCGTCGTCCTCTCTGAGAATGTCAATCGCCGGATGAACAAGTTGATACCCGTCATAGTAACGAACAACGCCGCTGGCCGCAACGGTCAGTCCCGGCTCCAGGAGTCGTCGCCAGTAAGTCGTACCCTGAAACCAGACACACTGCAAATAGCCGGTACCATCGCCGATTCCCACAACCAGACGATAGCCGCGGCGACCGCGAATCAACTCGGCAAAGGCTATCTCCCCGACAACGGTGATCACCCGTTCCGTAAGCTGCACATCTTTGATCGGAACGATATTGCGCCGGTCAAGGTAGCCACGCGGGAGATAGTTGATAAGGTCTTCGACCGTATGGATGCCGACTTTTTCCAGCGCCTCCGCTCGCGTCGGCCCGATGCCCTTGACAAACTGAACGCTCTGCGCCAGTCTGCTCGATGCCTTCTCGGGTGGCAACGGTCTGTCAGTAGGAGATGCGAACACGATAGGTCAGCACCACCTCCTCATCGGGATCCACTGTCACCTTGAATTCGACTTGCTGCGCCGTCTTCTTCTCGTAAGGAAGCGAACTCTCGAGAACAACCCAATCACCCCAGAAGTAGTCGAGCACCGAAATCTCCACCCGCTCCTCTTTGTGATTGCGCAGCTTCACCTCGTAACTTTCCTCACGCACGCGTTCCGAGATGCGACGCGTATCAACCTGCCGCCGCTCGGCGACAATGTCGAACGCCTTTCCAACTGCGACGCGCACTTTCTCGTCCTTCGGTGTGTGGTCGATGTTGTCCTCGCCCACGAACTCCTGCGCGCCGTCCTCATCCTGCATATAGACTCGGACTCGGCCAGCCGGAAGTGGCATCCCCAGACCCGCTTCCTTGGAATTCGTGAACTCAAACGAAACGCGCACGCGCTTCGGGTCCCGCCGATAATCGTATTCATACAGGCGCTTCGCAGCAACTTTGGCAGGCGGGAACAGCGAAAGCTGCTTCGTCTGATTATCCGCGATCGTGGAAGGACGCACGAGTGTGTACAGGTGATATTCGAAAAACGCCTTCTCTTCAAACTGCGGCGCAGCCTCAGCCAGTGTCATTCCTTTGGCGTAGACATCTCTCATCATCGGCCTCTCTTCCACGCGGTGGACTTCGCCGGCGATCAGCTTCACTTTCGCATCTTTGTAAGTTGCTCCGCTCTGATTGGTGATCGTCACCCATCCCGACAGGCTCAAGGACTTGCCGTCCGCGCCTACCACCGCCACATAATCGGCACGCCATTCGACACCGCCGGTCAAGTACGATACTTCCGTTCGCTTCGCTCCGGCTGAAGGCGAATCGACGAGCCAGCGCAAGGTTGGTCGGGTGATGAGTCCTTCCGGCAGGCTCGGAAAAGTCACATCGCGCACCTGCGAACTGCGAATGAGTTGCACCTCCCCGCGCTCGCTCTGCACAATCACCTCGCCCTGATCCCCCGGAGACGAGAAAAGCAACTTGCCGCTGAAAAGGCTCCCATCTTCGGTAACGAGCTGGACATTCTCGTCGAGGTACTTTCGCATCAGCTTATCGGTGCTCACGAGGTCGTAGTCGTAATTCTGCTCCAGCATCTGAACGCCGGGAGCCGAAAAGTGAACAGAGGTCGCATCAATGCGACTGGCCACATCGCGGAACAGGACTTCCCCGACACCCTTCGGAAAATCCATGTCGCGCACATCCCGCACCAGCGCCAAATCC
>CAZJAD010000138.1:0-4174 GCA_964543855.1 uncultured Alphaproteobacteria bacterium | reverse complement strand
TCCGGCGCGATGGACTCGACGACATAGGCAAAATCAACCTTCGAGGTCACGCGCCAGAAATCGAAGTTGAGGCCGAATCCGAAGGCAATGTCCTCATGGCTGACGCCCGCGCGCAGCGCAAAGACCTGCCGGTCGGTGATTCGCCACATTCCTTCCGCACCGACATGAAGCCGCCAATCTTCTTCATCCGAACCCTCGATATCGGCAAGACCGAGCAGGTAAGGCAATGGCCGATAGGCCGCGCCCAGTCGATACTGGAGCGGCCATTCATCTCCTTTCGTTGTGCCCTGCGTCCAGTAGTCGGTCGTGTTCCAGGTGGTTTTGAGAGCGACATCTTTCAACTGCGCGCCGACAGTGAAATTGTCTATAGGCCGTACATGCACGCCGAAATCGAGGCCGAATCCGCTGCCGTTGATCGAACGCCCACCATCGCCAATTTTGCCGAATGTCTCGTAGGCCACCTTCGCCGTGATGCCCACGCCGACCCTGGGATGGAATCGATTGGCGAAGGAGAATAAGAAAAGATTAGACGATTGGCTCATCATATCCAGCGGTTCGCCGTCGAATCCGCGGCTGTCGATGTCGCCGATGCCTGCGTGCAACCAGCCGATTCCGAGTCCCGCATCCGCGCGCGTCTTGCCTGCCTTCGGATGCAGCGGCGTGGCAAACGACAGGAACTGCAGGCTGCGGTCGAGCGCCATGATGGAAACGGCGGATGAGAATTCCCGTGACTCGAGGAAAGGCAACGCGCCGGGATTGAAGTAAATCGCCCAAGGGCCGTCGGCGTAACCGGTGTACGCGTCACCCAGAGCCTTGGCGCGTGCCCCGGCTCCCATGCGTCCGAAAGCTCCGGCACGCCCGCCGTTCGTCCCGGCCCACAAGAGAGGCGCGCAGACAAAGACAGCGACGGAAATGGCTGCGATTGTTCGACGGTTCATCGTAGTCCTTTCAGAAAACAGTCAGTCTTTTCCTCAGCGTGCGCGAGAATCGTGAAGCCCTCCAGGTACGAAGGCCGTACCCCGGCGAATGCGATCGTTCCAGGTCTCGAAAGACCTGCTGGTCTCGACGGCTTTCATTGTGATGCAATCCGGGACCGGGCAGACGAGAGCGCACAGATTGCAGCCCACGCAGTCCGTCTCATCCACCCACGGCACTCGATAGTCCGGGTTGACCTTGAGCTTCTCGGCTGCTTGCGCTGCCAATGGCGCAACATGGCCCGGCTTTGCCTCGGCGCCCGGAACATAGATGCACTGATGCGCGCCGTCGTCACACGCAACCACACAAAGCTGGCAACCGATGCACTTCTCCGGATCGATATCGGCGATCACACGATAGTTCAAATCCAGGTCTCCCCACTCCACGAGGGCCGGAACCGCTCGCCCGATGAGTTCTCGCACCGATGTCATGGAATGATCTTCGAGATAGTTCGAGAGTCCGTCGACAAGCCCGTCAATGATGCGATAGCCGTAGTGCATCACAGCTGTGCAGATCTGAACCGTCGTGGCACCCAACGCGAGAAACTCGGCAGCGTCGCACCAGGTTGTGATACCTCCAATGGCAGAGATAGGAACGGTGATCCGTTCGTCCTTCGCAAGAGCGCCGACCATGTGAAGCGCGATCGGTTTGACCGCCGGACCGCAAAGCCCGCCCGGTGTCGACCGATCTCCGACGACAGGATACGGCACGAATCGGTCGAGATCAACGCCAGTCAGACTCTTGATTGTGTTGATGAGTGACAAAGCTTGTGCGCCGCCTTCGACAGCCGCACGCCCGGGTTCAACGATGTCGGCGACATTTGGAGTGAGCTTGACGATGACAGGCGTAGTGGCAAATTCGCGAGCCCACGCGGTGATTTCACGGATCACCTTCGGCTCCTGTCCGACGGCTGACCCCATCCCGCGTTCACACATGCCGTGCGGGCACCCAAAATTCAACTCCAAACCGTCGCAGCCGGTGTCTTCGGTGCGCCGGATAATCTCGCGCCAGTCCTCTTTCGTCTCGACCATCAGCGAAACAACAACGGCACGGTCAGGAAACCGCCGCTTGACCTCGCGGATTTCACGCAGGTTCTGCGCCAGTGGTCGGTCAGTGATGAGCTCAATGTTGTTCAAGCCGACCACGCGGGAGTCGCCTGCATCCACCGCTCCCAATCGGCTCGACACATTGACAATCGGGTCGCCGATGGTTTTCCACACGACGCCACCCCAACCGAGATCGAAGGCGCGCATGACTTGGTCGCCGGAATTCGTGGGTGGTCCCGATGCCAGCCAGAAAGGATTCGGCGACTCGATGCCAGCCAGATTCACGGAGAGATCCACCACTTACCGGTCTCCTTTCACGTGCTGCAGAAGGTCTCGATGCATGGCCTGTGCGGCCCGCTTCCCCTCCGCGACGGCCTGAACGACCAGCTTCATACCCGGCGTTGCATCTCCTCCGGCGTAGATCTGCGGGTTGCCGGTTCGTCCGGTCGCTGGATCCACGGAGATCTCACCGGCCTCGTTCAGTTCAACGCCGGGGAGTTTCATCGGTGTGTCACGCCACTTGGTTTGCCCAATGGCAACGACGATGAAATCGGCTGGAAGAACCGTCTCTTCATCCATGATGCGCACGCGCGCGCCACTCAAGCGCTGGCCATCACGCAATATCTCGGTGACCACGGCGCGCTCCACAAAACGCACGCCTTCGAGTCGCGCAGCCTCCAGTTCGTGGCGAAAGCCCGGCATCACCTGAGCGGTTCGGCGATACAGCATGGTTACTTCAGGGACACCAAGCCGACACAATGCACGCGCCGCGTCAAGCGCTGTGTTCCCGCCGCCAATGACAAGCGCGTGCCTCACACCGCTCGGCAGTGCGCGGTGGTCGGTCGTTTTCATCTCTTCTATCCACTCAAGTGCGTTGACGACACCGGCGCCACTTTCACCGGGCACATGCAATCTGGTGTCCCTGCCCATGCCAATCCCGATAAACAGTGCATCATACTCGCGGAGGAGCGAAAGCGGGTCAATGTCGCGCCCGACTTCAAAGCCGGTTCTCACTTCGACGCCGATTCCGCGGATGTAGTCGACTTCGAGAAGAGCATCGTCGGCTTGCATTTTGTATGGAGCGACGCCTGTTGTGTTGAGTCCACCGGGGAACTGCCGTTTCTCGAACAAAACCGCTTCATGTCCCAGAAGTCTCAATTCGTGGGCGCAAGCCAAAGATGCCGGTCCTGCTCCAATCAGCGCAACCTTTTTGCCGGTCTTTGCCGCCGGGGAGAAGAACCGCCGACCTTCCCGCACGAGTGTCTCGGTTGCATACCTCTGAAGGCGCGCGATTTGAATGACGGGTTTCGGAAAATCCTTAAGAACACAGCTCCCGGCACAAAGCACTTCGTCGGGGCAAACACGGCCACAGGAATAGCCGAGAATAGTGGCCGCAAGAATCGCCTTGGCTGCGCCGCGCACATTCCCTTCAGCGATTTTCCGGATAAAGGTCGGCACATCAATCGCCGTCGGGCAGGCTTTGATGCACGGTGCGTCAAAGCAAAAGAGGCAGCGCCGTGCCTCCGCCAGTGCGTCGTGGTGGCTATAGACAGGATGTGCTTCAGAAAAATCCTGTTCCGAGCGCCGTTTCGGAAGTGAGAAACTCACGGGCTGTTCTCGTGATGTTACAGAACCGAGTTTACATCAGTCGAGGATAACCACTTTCCCCCAAACTTCGCCTCCCGGCTTCTTGATTCGGTAAAAATAGGTGCCGTTCGCGATGATGGTGCCGTTCTTTCTCCCATCCCAGACTTCATAGTTCTCTCCCGCCGGTCGCTGAACTCCAGGCACAGGATCCGTCACCTTCGTCATCGAGAAATCGAAGATGGAGATACTCACCTCGCCGGCCGAAGGGTTGTTGTACCGGAATCGCACGACCGAATAGCGCGTTGGAGAGAACGGATTCGGGTAAGCGTAGGTATCGACAGGGCGAGCAGGATCCGACAGCGGAAGCGCAGCTTGAAAAATGTGCCAGGTATTGCCCATGTCGGGGGAATACGCAATGCCTTCGGTGCCCCCAACCCACAACCATCCGGTGAACGCCAGAGCGCTGTAAGTTGTCGGTTCATAGAATTGCGCGCCCCTCTCTTCATCGGCGTCCTTCATCAGTGGAAACAACCCCCAGGTCGAACCGCCATCCGGCGTCTTCCACA
>CAZJAD010000137.1:0-4183 GCA_964543855.1 uncultured Alphaproteobacteria bacterium | reverse complement strand
ATACAGATTTCTCTCTCGAATGTCAAGGCTTCTTCGCATATCATGGACGGACGGCAGCATGCTGTTGGAGCAATAAGGCACGCGCGTCCCCCTACTTCACGAGCGCGAGTTTGCGGGTCTGCACGAATCCCAGAGCCTCCATCCGGCAGAGATAAATGCCTGAAGGGAGGTTGTCAGCATTCCAAGAAACCGTGTAGGTCCCGGCGAGGTGCCTGCTGTCGACAAGTCTTATCACTTCTTGACCGAGCAGATTGAAGATCGTCAGTTGCACTTGGCCTGTCTGCTTCACATCGTAGCGAATCGTGGTTGTCGGATTGAACGGATTCGGCCAGTTCGGATGAAGGGCATACATTATTGGCAACGATGCAATCGGCGGCTCGGCATCAACCTGGTGGAAGTAGAACGCGCCGATATCCGTAATCGTGCTGTCCGGATCAAGAGGCAGAGTTGGATCGCCTACATCTATGCACGGTGAGCTTGCCAGAAGATGATAATCACCCTCCGCTGTATCTACGAACATCGGATTCATGAATATGTTGTAGTAGGCATCACACGAATCACCGTTGGCGTTGGTGCCGACAATCTGGCCAATATTGGCTGGGCCGTTGGACGGATCATCATTCCAGAATGCGATGTCTCCGCCGCTGTTGCTGAAGATATCGCAAAACTTGATTTGGCTGCTATCGCTGCTGTCGAAGTAGACCCCCATGCCAGCACAAAAGGCGATGATGGTGCTATTGAAGGTGGGAGAAGAGAGTACACAGTAAACGCCAGTGCCCCAGTTGCCGCTGATGGTGCAGCTGGCGAAAGAGGGCCAAGACTGGCCACATGACACTCCAACACCCCGGTTGCCATTGAGTGTGCAGCGCGTAAAGGTTGGCGAACTCCACTCTTCGCAGAACACCCCTCCGGCCAAGCCTCCTGAGTTATTGCTTATACTGCAATTCGTGAAACTGGCCGAACAACTCAAACAGCTTACTCCGCCAGCGCCCGAGCCTGATGTGTTGCCGCTGATAGTGCAATTCGCGAAGCTGGGGAATAGTCCTCTGCAGTAGATCCCGCCAGCGCCCCAGCTTGATGTGTTGTCACTGATAGTGCAGTCCGTGAACTCGGCCGGAGAATGATCGATGACATATGCCCCACCGCCCGAGGCTGCCGAGTTATCGCTGATGATACAATTGGTAAAAACCGGCGAAGACTCATACAGGCAAAAGACTCCACCGCCATAGTCATCCGCCGAGTTGCCGCTGATGGTGCAATTGGTGAAGCTGGCGGAAGAGGATGATCCGGAGCAATAGACCCCGCCGCCGCGGTCATCGGCTGAGTTGCCGCTGATGGTGCAACTCGTAAGCACAGGTGAAGAATTTATGCAAAGGATCCCGCCGCCCGAGCGTGCCGTGTTGCCACTAATGGTGCAATTCGTGAAAGTCGCGCGGGCGTCCCAGCCCCCGCAATACACACCGCCTGCATAGCCGTATGTGGTGTTGTCTCGGACGACGCAGTTGGCAAAGCTAGGGGAAGAATCGAGGGATGACACCCCACCTCCACGGACAGCCTCATTGACGCTGATAGTGCAATTGACAAATCTCGGGGAAGAACTATTGCTGCAATACACTCCGCCACCGTCAAACAAGTCACCACTCGCGCGGCCCTTCTCGACAAGACAGTAGGCAAGCTGGCTGCCCGAACTGGTTGAATCATAGAAGCGCAAGCCGCGCCAGCGGTCGGGATTCGCCAAGGTGTCGGTTGTGAAGATGATGGAATCACTCTCCGTTCCCTCAGCCAGAAGCGTTCCATAGATGTGGAAGGGATAGGCTCCATCGAAGTTGAAAGTCGTGCCGGGCATGAGCGTTAAGGTGTCCGTTGCTTCGACGGAAATCGTATCAATGACATGAAACTCGCTGGGGCCGAGCGTGCCGCTCAAAGGCCCTTCAAGCTGGCCGAAGCTCATTTGAGCGAGGCCGAGCAGGAGCAAGATGCTCCAGACCTGTTTCATTATAATCTCCCCTGTTATCTATCTTCGCGGCTGGTCGGCTGAGCCGACCAGTCTGGTTGCACTTATGAAATCATGCGCGAACCGAGAAAACGCGCCAGCAGACTATTGCCACTATTGCTGCAAGGTGCAGTTCGTGAGTATCAGCGATGAATTATCTCGAACCCAGCGGTCACCGTGCTGGCCTGCAGCGTTGCCGTCGATGGTGCAATCTGTAAAATTCAATGAAGAGTCCGTACTGTAGATTCCCCCTCCGTACCAAGCCACCCGGTTGCCGGTCAGGGTACAATTTGTGAATGTCAGCGAAGAACGACGACAGTACAAGCCGCCGCCGTACCACTCCGTTGAATTTTCCGCGATTGCGCAACTCGTGAATGTCGACACGGAGTGGCGACAGTAAACGCCACCACCGCCGTACTTTGCGCGATTGCCGGTGATGAGGCAGTTTTCAAAGCTGGGCGAGCCGCTGGAGCAAAGCACGCCACCACCCCAATTGGCTGAATTGCCGCGGAAGGTGCAATGGATGAAAATGGGCGAAGAACGACGGCAAATCACGCCACCGATTCGGCTGTCCGCATGTTCTATGAGGCAGTAGGCCATGTGGCTCCCGGAGCTCCCGCTGCCTGAGAAGCGCAGCCCGCGCCAGTTGTGGTGGTTGCGATGAATGTTGGATGTGAAGAGGATCGAGTCGACTTCGGTTCCTTCAGCTAATAGCGTTCCGCAGATCTTGAACGCATAACGTCCGTCAAACCGGAAGTTTGTTCCCGGCATAAGGCGCAGGGTATCACCGGCAATGACGCGGATATTCCCGATGACTCGATAGTACCCGGATTCCATGACACCACTCAGGCAGCCCCAGAGAGATGGGCAGGAGACCGGCAGGACCACCGGTGCAAGCGTTGAATCCTCGGCAAGTCTCTGGTCGGGCACGAGGATTGTGTCAAAGCAACCATGGGTATATTCCACATCATAATTGTCGGCTTCCAGGTTGATCATGAAGTAGCCGGAGGGCTCCGTGTAGGTGAAATCGATCATGGCCGACGAGCCGATCCCGATCAGTCTGACCTTCGTGCCCGAATGATCCTTTTCGCCCTCAAGATAGCAGTACCCGTCTACAAAAACGGCGAAGCTTTGATGCCACAGGCTCAGGACGAGTAGGAGTGTCAAGAGTCTTGACATGAGCGAGCCCCAAGGTTTGCCGCGCGACACAAATAAAAAAGCACACTTGAACTCAGACTTCTCCATTCGAAGGAATTCAGTTGTGCTTCCGTGGCAGGACAATGCCTGCGTAGAGCGACCCGCACTCGGCGCGCGGGCCCATCGAGATAGCAATCTTACAGCAGAAAATATACCCAAAATACGAGGCATTGTCAAGCAAATGTTCAGCTTCTTGGGTCTGATGTACCCCGGTATCGTATCTTGTTGATTCTAAACAGCATGCTCTTCTGCCAGCCGAGCTGAAAACGCCCGTCGGGGATGAGCGAAGGCCGTGCGCGGGTCGCTACAGGGCACCGGGGCGTTCGACGACCCACACGCTGTCCACGAGGTAATCGCTTCTCTGCGTGGTTCGATCGGTGGCGTAGAAGCGGAAGTAGAAGAGGTTGTTGTGCAGGGAGTCGCTGGGAGATGTCACCAGTGGGACCGCGTAAATGCCGTCGCCGGCTATTTCATCCCATTCCCCTCCCAGATCGAGCAGATAGAAATCCGGGTGACTCTGCCAGTCCTGCCAGACCTTGCGCGTCTCGAAGCGGACTTCGGCAATGTCCAGAAGTGATTCGGGATCGTCGGCCTGGACCGTGACGGCGGTCGTGTCATTAGATTCGCCCTGCCGAGGTCGCCAGATTGTGTCGGGCAGAGTCGAATTGGAGACTATCGGGATGCCATTCATAATTGTGATGAATCGGTGCGATGTATCTGCAGAGAGGCCAAATCGATCCCACAGGACGAAGTGAAATTCGTAGAGGCCTGACGCGATCCCCCAGAAATGGGCGGGTATCAAAGTCAGAGTCCAGAGAGTGTCACCCGTGCTTGCGCTAAAGGAAATCCGTCGGAGAACAGGATGTGGTAGGTCTGACGGCTCAATATCGAGATTGACCGAATCAATGCGGTCAATCGCGGTGGGCTTTTGAATGTGAGCTTCATATTCAACAGGCTCGAATCCGACTGGGAAACTGGCTACAACCGGCGTTA
>CAZJAD010000136.1:0-4300 GCA_964543855.1 uncultured Alphaproteobacteria bacterium | reverse complement strand
AACCGGCTGTTTGTGGCGCTGATTCACCGGTATTACCAGCACCAATCGACTGTGTACCGCTATCCATTCCGCGATATGGAACCTACCACAGAGGGCCAGGCTTTCATGTTGGACGAAGGGGATACCTTCGAATATGAGACGGAGTTCTCAACGCCGCCCGGATGGAACCTCGATAACATGATGGTCATCGCTTTCGTCCAGAATTCCAGCACGCGCGAGGTTCTGCAGTCAGGCTACGCGGATGTGCACATTGCCTATGCAATGGATCTGTCGGCCGGTTCACCTCACACGCGCCTGGTGTCGCCGACTTCCACCGCGTTCTTCATCAGTTATCTGATAAACATTGGCATCGAGCCGGACACCTACACGGTGTCGGTCAGCGGCGACCTGCCGAGCGGCTGGAGCCGCACAATCGAACAACAGGGACATCCGTCGCAGCCGTCCACGATCGATGTCGCATTGGACTCTTACGCCGATGCGACGATCATCGTGCGCGTAGATCCACATGGAAACCCCGGCACGGCGGACATCACGATGAGCGCGGTCTCCCAGACCGTGCCAGAACTGACAGGCGAGTTAGATTATGTGATGCTCTCGGGCCTGGATGTGCTTGTCGTCGATGACGACGAGGGGGATAGCCTCGAGCAGTGTTATCTCGCGGCACTGGAGCCGCTGTCCGGCGAGCTCGTCAGCGGAGTTTGGGATCCGAGATACAACGCGCCATCGGCAGATGATCTTGGCCAGGTCGGCTGTGTTGTTTGGCTGACAGGTAACGCCACGACAAACACGCTCGATGAGTCAGAGCAGACGAAGCTGGCTGACTACTTGGACGGCGGAGGTCGCCTCCTTGTGTCGGGGCAGGGGATTGGATGGGACATTGGGCACCCCGATCCGGGCGATGCGTTCTTCACAGATTATTTGCATGCGGACTTCATCCAGCCATACTATGACGGCCAGACGATATATGGCGTGAGCGGTGATCCGATTTCCGATGGCATATCGTTCGACATCGTTGGCGGAGAGTGTGCGGACAACCAGACACGACAGGCAGACATTGACCCGCTCGATGATACGGCGACCAGTTTTCTGACTTACACCTCCGGGAGCTTTGAACGCAATGCCGCACTGCGAATCGAGACAGCCAATTATCGCGCGGTTTATCTCGCGTTCGGGTTCGAGGCCATTGCGGATCAAGATAGCCGGGACCTTCTGATGGCCAACATGATGGATTGGCTGGGAGCAGGCTCGGCTACAGAGCCGGAAGGCGTGGTATCGCCACTGTCGTTCAATCTGGGTTCCGGTTATCCGAATCCTTTCAATCCGGTTGTCACGATACCCTTTACGCTTGGCGAACGCAATCCGGTTAAGCTGAGCGTTTTTGACCTTCTTGGGCGCGAAGTGGCAGTGCTGATCTCCGGTACGCGAGGCCCTGGGGCTTACACGGCTCGCTGGGACGGATCCGCTCTGCCCAGTGGCGTCTATTTCTCAAGGCTGACCGTAGGTGCGGAAGCGCATCCGTCTTTTGCAGCGACGCGGAAGCTCATTCTGCTGAAGTAACGAACAGCTCGAACAACAGGTTCTCGAGGTGTGGCGTGGATTTGTGTCGAGCACGAGAGGCAGATCTATGATTGGGAAACGAGCGACAACTTCTATGCTGCTTCTCTTCTTGCTCCTGCTCTGCGTTTTGGCCTCGGCACAACGGGCTCGAGCGACTTGGCACTTCATCATGAGTGAGAATTTCGAGCGCCCGTTTTACTATTGGCCGTGGTCGACCGCCGGCAGGTCTTGGGTACTGTCGGCGGGCAACGATCGGTGGGGAATCCAGGCGACCTACTTCCACGGCGGTGTCGGCGAGCAGTCAGCCTGGTGTTATCAAGATTGGGAGAACGGCCACGATCCGCAGTATGACACCTATCCTCCCAACTATTACGCTCACATGTGTTGGGGGCCGATGGATCTGAGCGCAGCCGAAGCGGCACTGGCGTCGTTCTATATCTTCAATCGAAGCGGAGGCGGGGATTCGCTCTACTGGGCGGCGGCCACGAATTCAAACGGTTCGGAGCTCAAGTATGGCGGTCAGCACTCCGGCATTCTGTCCGGGTTCGAAATACGGCTGATGGACTTCGCCGACTTGCGTAATGACGAAGGGGACAGCGTTTCGATGCTCGGGGAAACGAGCGTGTACATCTACTTCGCGTTCCGAAGCAACGCCGATGCCAATGTGAATATTGGCGGGTTTGTCGATGATCTGGTTATTTCATGGGATGACGGACTGGCAGACTTGGCGGTGGTTCGCCTGACTTTTCTTGGGCCGGACAGCGTCGCTCTGACCGACCCGCCGGCTTATGGAGACACCGTCATCGCCGAGCTCCGGTGGGCGACCTTCGGCATCGGGCTTCTGCCACCGTTCTATCTCATTGGAGACTTCGATGACGGGACGGAGCTGGACCTGCTCGTTGATTGGGCTGAATGTGAACGTGTCTATGAGAGCTACTATCCGGCTCAGGTCATGACGAGCGGCGACCACACCTACTCATTTGAGCTCGACCCGATGAACGATGTCGAGGAGACTTACGAAGACAACAACTTGATTGACTCGACTTTTCATGTAGATGAGCCGAACTTCCCGCCGCAATTCTCCTGGATCCGGCCCGGACTGGAGCCGGACACGGCTGACCAAAGCTATCTTCTGCAGTGGAGTGTGGAAGATGTCGAGGACGATGCGGTCATCTATCTTTATTACGATACGGACAGCCTGGGTTTCGACGGCTATGTCATTCCCGGTGGTGCGGGCATTTCCGAAGACAGCGGGCCGGACACCTTACGATGGATTGTGGCCCAGTTCCCGAACGGTCGGCACCTGTGGCCGTATGCCCGCGTGGATGATCCGGTCAATTCCATCCAGCTCTATGCCCGTGCGCCGATTGTGGTCGCTCATGGGGCTGCGAGTCCGCCGACGAGGCGCCCAGTAGATTTGACCTTCAGCCTATCGCAGAACTATCCGAATCCGTTCAATGAAGTGACGACCATCTGCTTCTCCGTCTCGAGACCCGGCCTTGCGACCCTGCGTATCACAGACCTGTTGGGTCATGAGCGGTGTGTTTTGGTTCACGAACAGCTCTCGCCCGGCGACTACCGCGTTGCTCTTGACGCTGCCGGGTGGAGCAGCGGTATCTACCTCTGTACCCTCTCGTGTCCTCAAGGATGCCTTACTCGAAAGATGATTCTTCTCAAGTAGGGCAGAAGCTTTGTCCGTTCCTGTTGTCAACCTCCAACTGCCCCAGACCGTGCCACGCTCCCTTTGAAAGCAACCAGTGCCAGTCAACAGCTCTTCAATGTCTGGCCATCTCCTGCTTCGAAATCCGGTAAATTGTGCCTCTCCTCCTCTGTTCTCTTTTACCTGTCAAGCGAGCACTTACCCTACACGCACTTCTTGTCTAATTAGATGATAAACATAGGGTAATGCCTGTTTGCACGCTCCGCAAGGTGGCCTCACGGAGGCGGGCACATGAATTGCTGTAACTCTCCGGGGGGTTCTCCATAGCACACGCTGCAACACCTCGGTTGGAGGATGCCTGCGGTTAGTGCGATTGACAAGATCGCCTGCATCGCGGCAAACGGCGAGCGCTGAGAACCAGCCTTATCCATCGACAAGACAGGAGAACAGCGAATGGGAAGCCGAGCATCGTCCTCGGGCACCCCCGGGGCAACTCCGCGCAAGACCAAGGCGGGCAAGTATCTGACCTTCGTTCTGGCTGGCGAGGAGTACGGACTGGGAATTCTCAGTGTTCGTGAGATCAACGGCCTCATGGACATCACAGCGGCACCTCAACTGCCCCGTTATGTCAAAGGATTCGTGAATCTGCGTGGGCAGATGATCCCGGCTGTTGACCTGCGCCTCAAGCTCGGAATGGAGGAAACCTCCTACACTCCCGAGACCTGCATCATTGTGGTGGAGCTCAAGAGGAAACTGATGGGAATCATCGTGGACCAGGTCTCGGAAGTTCTCGATATTTCTGCCGCGCAGATCGAGGATGCTCCCTCATTCGGCACAATGGTGAACGCCAACGTAGTCCTGGGAATCGGTAAGGCGAAAGGGTCGGCCAAAACCCTGCTGGCCCTTGATAAGTTGTTCAGCGATGAAGAATTGGCTTCAGTGATTGCTGCCGTCTGATCTCCGAAACTCAACACGATAGAGAGCACCGTCGATGCATCACACGGTTGGGTCTGCCGACATGAAGCTCGCGACCACTGTCGGTGATATTGTGGTCACGCATGCTCTTGGCTCGTGCGTCGGCGT
>CAZJAD010000135.1:0-4401 GCA_964543855.1 uncultured Alphaproteobacteria bacterium | reverse complement strand
GAATTTGGTTATGGAGGCGCCACCAACTACTGGGGATTCAATTGGTCAACTCCGGGCTTCTTTTACAGCCGGCGAATCGGGCGTTCTCCTCAAGGCGAGCTCCCTGATTACGATTACATCGATGAACCAGAAGGAGTGCACATCATCGGCGCTGGGAAGCTATCTGGCAAATTGCCTGGCAATTGGAATGTAGGATCTTTGCATGCTGTCACTCGACGCGAACACGCCGAGATTGAATATGAAGGTGAGAAATCAGAAATAGAAGTCGAGCCGGCTGCCTATTACACCGTAACACGTGGTCAGAAAGAAATGAATGATGGCAAGCAGGGTCTCGGCGCAATCTTCACCGGAACGCACCGGTTTTTCGACGAACAGAAACTTGAAGAAGAAATCAATGGTGACGCCTATGCGTTCGGCATCGACGGCTGGACGGCTCTCGACAGGGACAAGAAGTATATGCTGTCCTGCTGGACAGGGATGTCCCATGTTCGCGGTTCTGAAGATCGCATGATTTCGCTGCAGCGTTCAAGCCGCCATTACTTCCAGCGTCCAGATGCATCTCATGTTAAGGTGGACAGCACCGCAACATCTTTGACCGGTTATGCTGGAAGAGTTTTGCTAAATAAGGAAAAGGGCAATATCATCACGAATACAGCCGTTGGTGTCATCTCACCGGGATTTGACGTGAATGATCTGGGATATTTATGCCGCACAGATGTCATCAACAGTCATTTTGGCTACGGATACAAATGGACGGATATAACATCTTGGACCCGGTGTGCCTATTTAATAGGCTCTGTTTTCTCAAACTTCGACTTTGACGGCAATCACACTTGGGGTGGCATTTGGTCCGAAGGTTATTTCGAATTTCTCAATTACTACACCGCTGATATCAACGCAGCAGTTTATCCCAGAACGGTCAGCAATACACGCACACGCGGAGGGCTACTGACATGGAATCGGCCGGGTTGGGAGATCAACGGTGAAATGCATACGGATAGTCGCAAAAGTCTAATCTTTGGCATTGGCTCTTGGGGAAATGCGTGCGCTCGCGATGATTGGAATCGCGCTTTATGGGTCGATGCTAAGTGGAAGCCCGCATCAAATCTCAGTTTTGAGGTTGCGCCGGAGATCCTCTGGAATGATGACTGGCTGCAGTGGGTCGACTACTTTGAAGACGAAACGGCGACTCATACCTATGGTCACCGGTATGTCTTCGCGGAGATGTACCAGACGGAACTCTCCGCTTCTATTCGTATGAACTGGACTTTCACTCCCAAGCTGAGTCTGCAACTCTACGCTCAACCTCTGATTTCCTCCGGCGATTACACCGGCTTTAAGGAACTCAGCCGTCCGAACAGCAATGATTATCGGACCTACCCGGAAGAGGACATCCATTTCGATGGTGAAACCTACACCGTCGATCCGGATGGCAACGGACCCGCAGCGCCTATCGAGTTCGACAATCCCGATTTCGATTATCGCTCCTTGCGCGGCAACATGGTTCTTCGCTGGGAATACCTTCCCGGTTCAACGCTCTATCTCGTCTGGACGCACGGCCGATGGGACGACGAAACTCGAGGTCACTTCGACATGAACCGCTCGCTCGACCGTCTCTTCCGAGCGGATTCAGACAACATCCTCCTGCTCAAAGCGACCTATTGGCTGAGCTGGTGAACCAAGAACAATCCACTTTTGCTTCTCATTTCTCATCGACTCCTCGCCATCGTGATCATATTCCTCTTCGCCGCAACTGACTCGTGAGCCTCAGGAAAACCGGGCTTTGCCTCCCTGCCTACTCCCGAGATGACCGCCTGACAGGTCGAGCGGTATCGGACATACCATTCGCTATATCGTCGCGGCGCAGAACCGCGCCCCGTGCGGGTGGACTGAAATGCAAAATGGCCTCCGGATGAACCTGCTATCGCTCACTTGCGGGCCGTCTTGATTTTCCAAATCGTTCGATAACAGATAGATGAATAGCTGCGCATGGGATACGAGACAACTTGGAATTCTCTTGATTCTTTGGGAAAAAAGCAATATAATTACATAGCTAAGTCGGATAATGGTCGAAGTTAATGGGGAGTATGTGTTTAGCGAATCCTCCACCGGACAAATGGCAAGGCAGGGTTCGCTTTTTCTCGCTCAACCTTTTTCAATGATATCCTGAAATGGAGGATGTATGTCTAATTTAGGATGTGTGTGCAATCGTGGACTCGGGTCCGGGATTCTTGGAGGTTGTCTGTCGGTCATACTTCTCGGTCTGATGCTATGTGTGGCCGCGGACTCTCAGGCAGCCGTGACAACCTATCCCGACAGCTGGGGTGAGGGCGGTTTCACCCTGGTTCGAGAAAATCTGACGGGTGTGGAGATAACCTTCTCCGTCAACCAGTGGATTCTGAGCGAGCGCGAGATCAATGGACAGAACCTGCAGGTTATCCATCTTCCTGGGACTTTTCTGCCCAACGACGAAGGGGCACCTGATCTGCCGGGTAACGCATGTTATATTGCGATACCGCAGGGTGCCACAGCCGAGGTTCACATCATCGACTCGCGCACGGAGTCTCTTTTCGATGTGGACATGGCACCCGCTCCGCGCATTCCTCGGGAAGATGAGGACGGACCGCTGTTTTATCAGAGAGATGCCCGTATCTACTCGCAGAACGCCTTCTATCCAGACAATCCCGTCAAGTTGTCTTCACCGATGAAAGTGCGTGGCGTGGATGTCGTTCTGCTCGGCATCACTCCGTTTCAGTACAATCCCATTACACAGGAATTGATTGTGCACCGTGATGTGCGTGTGGACGTATCGTTCACGGGCGGGAACGGCTATATCGGCGAAGACCGGTTGCGCAGCCGCTGGTGGGATCCGATGCTGAAGAACATGCTGCTGAATAGTGCCTCCCTTCCGGAGGTGGAATATCGGACCATATCCGACTCGCGAACGGAGGATTTCGAGTATATCATTATCACTCCGGACAATCCCGATTTCATCGCGTGGGCCGATTCCATTCAGTTGTGGAGGACTGAGCAGGGGATTCGCGCGGGCGTGGTGACACTTGCTGATATCGGCGGCAACAGCACGACGCTCATCGAGAATTACATCAACAACGCCTACGATACCTGGGATATCCCACCGGTGGCCGTGTTGTTGATGGCCGATTACGGAACAACGGGCAACAGCAGCATCGTCTCGCCCATCTGGAGCAGCTACTGTGCTTCGGACAACATTTACGCGGACCGTGACGGGGATGATATGCCCGACATGGCATTTGCTCGGATCACAGCCCAAAACACGACCCACTTGGCCAACACCGTAGGGAAGCTCCTGGACTACGAGCGGGAACCGCCGATGGAAGCCCGTTTCTATAGCAACCCTGTCATTGCGGGCGGCTGGCAAGATGATCGCTGGTTCATCCTTTGTTGTGAGGTGCTATTAGGGTATATGGAACAGGTATTGGGGAAGAGTCCGGTTCGGGAATACGCGGTTGTCAGCGGCAGCAACCCAGGCGTTCTATGGTCTGAGGGACCCAATACGAGCATCGTGGTGAACTACTTCGGCCCGAACGGTCTTGGATATATTCCCGCCACACCGGAACATCTGAATGACTGGGGCGGGAATGCAACACGCATCAATGCGGACATCAACAACGGTGCCTTTATTCTGCAGCATCGAGATCACGGCGGCACAGACGGTTGGGGGGAACCAGACTACACGACTCCTGATCTTGCAGGATTGTTCAATGAGATGCCGGTCTTTGTCTTCTCGATCAATTGCCTAACGGGTATGTTCGACATGAGTGGCGAGTGCTTCGCCGAAGCCTTTCACCGGTACCCGATGAGAGCGCTGGGGATCATCGCAGCCACAGAAATTTCCTATTCCTTCGTGAATGACACCTATGTGTGGGGCATGTATGACTACATGTGGCCCGATTTCGATCCCGGCTACGGTGTGCCGGGGCCTCATATCATGCGCCCGGCTTTTGCCAATGTCTACGGCAAGTACTACCTGCAGGTGTCAAACTGGCCGTACAACGACGGGGATAAGACAGTCACCTATCATCTGTTTCACCACCACGGCGATGCGTTTATGAATGTGTACTCCGAAGTGCCGAGGCCACTGAGTGTGACTCATGACCCGGTTCTGCTGACGGGTGTCGATTTCTTTACCGTGACCGCGGACGAGGGCTCTTTCATCGGATTGACCGTTAACGGCGAGATTATCGCCGTTGGAGAGGGAACCGGCGCGCCTGTGCCGATCACGATTCCTCCCCAACTCCCGGACAACACCATGCTGGTCACAGTCACAAAGCAGAATTTCTTGCGCTATGCGCAATCCGTGCCGATCATTCCGCCGGAGGGGCCGTATGTGGTTTATGATGCTTATTCGGCGACGGAAGT
>CAZJAD010000134.1:0-4576 GCA_964543855.1 uncultured Alphaproteobacteria bacterium | reverse complement strand
GAGAATCCCCATCGAAGCAGCCAGGGCGCTCGAATCCGGTAATCCCAATAGCCGTTGTCCCCGTCACCTTCCGAGGCCCATGACCATTCTTCTTCCGCCTTGAAGGTGACCGGCGTGCCAAGACTGAAGCCCATACGTGCCCAGCGTCCGACCTTGACAAGCGCGCCAGCCGTCGCACCCCAACCGCTCAGGTTTGTTGCAATCAGCCGTTCCTCTGAGACAATTTGGGAATTGTCCCAGTAGTTCTCATTGATGGAGAGCTCGTCGACCCCAACCCAGTAATTGATGGCCATCCCGAGCGAGACATTCGGCGAGACATCCACGGCTCCCGCAAAATTCCAGGCACCGAGTCGTCCCGTTTCCAACTCGCTCCAAGACTGCGTTTCACCTTGAATCGGCGTGCCGGAGTCATCGCGCCAGTTTGCCCGCGCGCCGAAATCCACAACCTGGTTGTAACCGATGGCGAACGAGAGAGCGCCCTGATAAACCGGCACAGGGAAAACCATCCCGATATTGTTCAAGCGAGTGAAATTGCTGCTCGCATCGAGCGGCGTGCTGTGAAACCGCGTCGAATTGGAGTAGCCCATCTGCAAAAGCGACCCCTGCATCTCGATGCGCTTGATCTGCGCAAGTCCGGCAGGATTCCAGTAAGTCGCGGTGTAGTCATCGGCGATTCCGGTGTAGGTGCCGCCAAGCCCCACCGCGCGACTGCCCGGGCCATAATACAGGCCGAGCGACAAAATGGGCGTGTCCGGCGGCGGTTGCGCGAAGGCTGAACCACACAGCAACGGAATCGCGATGAGCAGCCAGAGCCTCGACATCATCAATCCTTTCACCGTTTCTTCCGTCCGAAGTCGCGCTGCCCCTTGGTCTTCTTTGCGTCACTTCCCGATGGACGCGACGGCGCAGGTGTCGACGGGGGACTCGCGTAGGAAGGTGGCGAGCTTGGACGGCTCACCGAGGTCGGCGGAGGACTCGAGCGGTCCTCGCCATCACGCCGCCCGAAAGGTCGTTTGGAGGGCGGTTCGCCCGGTGCGCCCGGAGTCGTGGGGTAGCGGTACCAGTAGTCGTCACCGTACCACGAATACCACCAAGGGTAGCCGTAGTAATCCTCCCACCCGTAATAGCCCCAGTAGTAAGGCGGGCTGTAGTTGTAAAAATCAAAGCCCCAGCGCGTTCCAATCCGCGGGCGACCCCACAAGTCCCAGCGGTCGTAGTAGTCATAGCCGCTCGAATAGCCACCCGGGTAAGTTTCTTTCTTCGTCAGCGTCGTGTCGATCGCGGAGGAATCGTAGCGGTCGTAGAGCGTTTCCGCGGACATAGATTCCGGCGTCCCATTGACCGACGACCGATAGAACTGGGTGTAACAGCCGGTCAGAAGGAACCAGATCGCCACCGCCGGAAGCAGCAGAATTGCGTATCGTCGTGCAGGCATCATCCCCTCCTATCCCAGGAGCTTCGTCATAATGGCTTTTTGCGCATGGAGGCGGTTTTCGGCCTGGTCAAAAACCGCGCTCTGCGGACCGTCCATGACCTCATCGGTAATTTCGTGCCCTCGTTCAGCGGGCAGGCAGTGCATCACGATAGCGCTTTTGTCCGCCTGCGAGAGCAGAGCCTGGTTCAGCTGAAATCTCCCCAGCCGCTTCTTCTGCTCGTCGAACCTGTCCTTCTGCCCCATCGAGGCCCAGACATCCGTGTAGAGGACATGGGCGCCTCGGACGGCTTTCTGCGGGTCATGTTCGATGGCAATCTCCGAACGCCCCGCGGATCGGGCATTTTCCAGAATTTTCTTGTCGGGCAGTGTCTCGGGGCTGGTCGCCACCACTAATTGGAAACTCAGAAGCGACGCGAGGTTTAACCACGAATTCGCCACATTATTCCCGTCCCCGAGGTAAACGACCTTGAAATCCTCCACCCGCCCGAGTCTCTCCTGCACCGTGAAGATGTCGGCGATCACCTGGCAGGGGTGAAGCAAATCGGTCAGGCCGTTGATCACCGGCACATCGGCGTGCTTGGCGAGCTGAACCACATCGTCGTGGCTGAAGGTGCGAATCATGAGCATCGCGAGGTAGCGCGACAGCACCTTGGCGGCATCGTAGATCGATTCGCGCTTCCCCAGCTCGATCTCCTGCCGGGTGATGTAGATGGAGCAGCCGCCGAGCTGAGAGATGCCGACCTCGAAGGAGATCCGCGTGCGCAGACTCGCCTTGTGAAAGATCAAACCCACCGATTTGCCGCTGAGTGGCTGTGGGGCGGTCCCGTCCCGCTGCAACTCCTTTAACTCCTTGGCAAGTGCCAAGGTTTCAAATATTTCCTCGCGGGAAAAATCGGTGATCGCCACAAAATCACGCTTCATGTGCTTTCCATCGCCCCTCTATTTGACGCACTATCTGATCCCATTGATTCACTACGGTGACCAAACCGCTTGCAGTCCTCATCCAATCATGAAGCCTATACCGCGCCAACAGTCACAGTAAATATACGAATTTTCCTTGACTTTGTCAAGGATTTTTTGTATATTATGAACAGATGGCTGCGAAGCGTTGGCCTGGAAGCGCATTCGGGTCAATTATTTCGGCTTACCTCCTCTTGCAGAGAGATAGATAAGTTCTCTTTTAACCTCTCTTAAGAGAGATTATAAAGAGATCTCTACCTCTCTATTGGGGGAGGTCTGTTCTCTCGTTCCGTCCGGCAAGAATCTGAAAATTATACACAAAACATCCGCTTGCGTGCGGTACGCGGGCGATGTCACCGCTTGAGCTTTGCCTCCACGGAGCGGATTTTGTCGTCCATGTCCACGGGTTTGTCGCGGCGGTCGTCGATTTTGATGAGCGTTTCGACACGCTGCGCCCCAGCCGCGAAAACCGCTTCGTGCATTTTCTTGATGACTTCGAGGCAGGTGTCGATGTCGCCCTGAATCGTCGTGAACATGGGGTCGAGGCGGTATTTCAAGCGGCCGTCTTCGCGCAAGACGCGCTGGGTCTCCGCGACATATTTGCTGACGCTTGCTCCCTCACCCAAAGGAGCAATGCTGACTGCGATAATCGCCAATCTTGTGCCTCCCGATTTTTCTGTTTTAGCAAATTTATTCCACCTCTTCGTGCACGCCCGGACCTGACGAACGCTCGCTCTCGTGAGGCTGACTGTGTTCGGATGGCGGCACAAAACCAGGGCGCAGTTCCGCATGATGAATTCTTCCGCCGAGGTTGCTGGTGTAAGCGACGGATAGACCCGCCAAGACTGACAGCACGAGGACAAGAGCAGCCCATTTGCGGGAGATCGGACGCGAACGAACAGAGATGAGCGCCACCAGTGCTGCAATGCCAACAATGAGAATCGCGATTAGGGAAACGAGCGCCGCGTCCTCATGAGGTGCAATCATCGGCTTGGAAACATCGGGCAAACCTTCGACGACTTCCTCCGCGCCCAGACCCGAGAAATAGACTGCAATCGTCCCAAGCGCAACGAGGGCATACATCAGAAAGCTGGCGCGCGCGACTTCCGTGCTCTTTCTCGCGAGGCCATAGAGCAGAAGAAGTGTTGCGAAAGCGAGGCCGATGATCGGCACATGATTCAGGATAAGATGAATGTGTGCAAGGTTCATTGAGTATCCTCGTTGGAAAGAGCGTGCCCCACGCCCGATGGAGCAATGCTGACTGCGATAATCGCCATGATCGGACTGATTGCCTCCTGCCTCAACATCTGAATGCTATTTCTTCACCAATTCCACTCGGCGGTTCTGCGCACGACCTTCTTCGGTGTTGTTGTCGGCCACAGGTTTCGTGTCGCCATATCCGGCGGTAGACATGCGGTCCGCTGCGATGCCCCTCTCCACGAGAGCGTTCTTCACCGCATTGGCGCGGTCTTCCGACAGCTTCTTGTTGGCCTCCGGCTTGCCTACATTGTCCGTGTGGCCCTGAATCTCTACGATCAAATCGGCGTTGGTCTGCATCAAGTCAACCATCTGGTCAATAATCGGCATGGACTCGCCCTTGATCGTGGCTTTTCCGGTATCGAAAGTGATTGCGAGGGCAATATGGCCGGTCGCATTCAGAGAATCCATCATGATGTTGGAGGTGATCTCCTGCTTCATCACCTCCTGCTCCACGATGTAAAGCGTATAGCCATAACCCAAGTCTCTCGGTAACACACACACCCAAGTCTCGGCAGCGCCCTTGACGATTCTGCCGGTTATTCTCATCCAATCTGTGTCATTCATATAGACGACTTTGCCGCCGGCTTTCTCGATTGCACCCTTAAAATTACGCACCGTCTGGAGGGGCGAGTTGGGCTTCGAACCTTCTTTGACATAGTAATCTACCATCCAGTACTTGCCTTCCACACGGTTTACAGAATCTTCAGCATTTACGGGAAATTCGAAGAAGTTGAAATCGGTGACCTCGCACTCGGTAATCCAATAGTCCGGCACGCGGTTGAACTGCGGGGGATCCTCGCAGCCTTCGGCATCCTCCTCCTGAGCAAAAGCCGGCAGAACGAGTACCAGCATAAGGAGGGCGGAGATGAGGACAATGAGGGTTTTCATGGTGACTCCTTTCTGACTTCCGAGAAGTCATTT
>CAZJAD010000133.1:3276-4636 GCA_964543855.1 uncultured Alphaproteobacteria bacterium | reverse complement strand
TCAGAGTGCGCGTCCCAGCGGCAACACCCGTCATGACATACTGGCCGTCGGCCTCGGGACTCGCCACATCGCCCATGTCCGTCGTGATCGTCACATCCTCCACAGCACCGCCGTACAAAGGATCCAGAACCACGGTCCCCCGGATGGAGCAGTCGCCAAGGCACGCGACATTCAACTGGTAGGCGGTTCCAGGTGCCGGGCAGGCCGTGCCTGCACCGTTGCAGCAGAGCTGAAGATAGTTGGCTCCGGTAGCGTCTTCGATGCCCACCGTGGCGGAATTCATCGGCCCGCTGAAAACGGCATAATAGACAAAATCGATCGTGCCATCCGCGCGAATCACCACCTGAAACTTCGCAGTACCCGTCGCATCGTAGAACCCGACATCATCCCATTGAACGGTGAATTCCGAATCCCCCTGATACTCGTAGATAGCTCCACCTGCGGGAATGGAAAGATCATCAAAGAACGGATAGATGGCGTTGTTCGGCTCTCCGGTCGCCGGAAGACATGAATTCATGTAGTAGCCGCCGGTCGATGTGAAGCTCAGCCACCCGTTCTCGGAGACATTAATGGCCGTGTAGTTTCCACCGTAGAAATTGAAAGTGAAACCGAGCGGCAATCCCACGGCCACCTCGTCCTCTTCATCAATGGCAACCGGATCGCCAATCACCGAGATGTCCGTCCAATCGTAATCGACGGCATCATAGGTGTACGCTCCTTCCGTCCCAATGAACCCGGAGACATAGCGGGCTTCACCTGCGCCCGTGGTGTTATAGGGCGTCACCTCCCACTGATACGCTCCCATCGCGACAATGCCGGCATCCATGTAGCTACCCGCACCGCCAATCGTGGGCGAGGTCAAGCAGGTGAGCCGGGTGCCCAGAGTATCCGTGCACGAATACCGCACCACACAGACACTGTCCAGATCCGTCAGCGGATCACCCACATCGTTCACGGCAGGATTCACCCACTCAATCAGGGCGCCAAAGGGATTGTCGTAGAGCGTCGCCTGCAGACTCGTCACCGGCCCCGGCAGATCTGCCAGAGGCAGCGGCGCCTGCCAGCAGGTATTCATGAAGGTCACCGGCATTTCCGTCCGGTTCAAACCGCCGACAACAAAGGCATCCGTATCGGAAGTCCCTAACGCAGGCCACACCCGCGATGCCGGGAGCGCTCCCTCGTTCGTCCACAGTCCGCTGGATGGAGTGAACGAGTAGACATTCAGACGCGCTACTCCACCGGAGGCCGCACTCTCGCCACCCGCCAGATAAACTCGTCCTCCAGAGCCCACCGCCGTGGCGTAGACGCGCGAGACCGGCATGTTGGCGAGCTGTGTCCAGCTATTGCCGACAGGATCGTA
>CAZJAD010000133.1:0-3176 GCA_964543855.1 uncultured Alphaproteobacteria bacterium | reverse complement strand
CCGACCTGAACCTGCCCACTGCCTGCCATTCGGCGAGGGTTTGGGTTCGCCGTATAAAGCTGGCTCCAAGTGTCCGATGCCGGGTTGTACACCTCGACAACACCGGTATTGAAAGGATGGGTCGTATCCTGTGCCCCACCGGCCACGAAGAGCAGGTTGCTATAATAGCCGGTGATCGCACCATAACGCGCCGTCGGCATGGCTCTTTTTGTTGTCCAAGTCAGCTCGTCAAGGCTCGAGATTGGCGTTGACTTCTCGACCCAAGGTGCCTCTGACACCACACCGACAGCGGCATCACCAATCTGAGTCGTCGACAAAGGTGCCCGCGCAGCGAAGGTGATGACAACACCGATACTAAACACGAGCAAGAGGGCAATTGAAATCCCCAATACTCTTTTCCCCATCGTCCCGTCTCCTTCAAAGGTTGCTATGTTAAGGATTCTTCGACTTGGTCGCGCGTCTTCGTGCGACTCCATCCGGGAGCTCACCAAGCCGCAACGGTCTACTCTGTGGAGTTAATATGTTAATTCATTCCATATAATATAAGCAATTTTTCATCTATGGCAAGTCTTTTTTCCGGAAATCCCCCTCTTTCACCCCAAAATTTCGGACTACTCCACTCCTCTCAGGCTCTCTAACAGGCTGTTTTCTCGTAGATTCCACAGGTCACTGGCACTACACGACCACGCTCGTTCGTCGCTGTAAACCGTACCAGTCTCAGCGCCTCCCAACCCTTATCTCACGGTCTCCCTGCACGCGCGCGCGCCACATCAAGAAATCACCGAGGAATACGGCAGACAGAGCAACAAAAAGCGGCATCTGACCGCCGCTGTGACAGGAATGGAGACGACTTTGATTCGGATGGTCTACTGAAGGAAAACCATCTTGCGCGATGTTCTGAAACCGCGCTCACCACGAAGCTGGTAGAAATAAATGCCGCTCGCCACCGGCTGACCGGAATCATCACGGCCGTGCCAATTCACCCGATACACCGCGGGGCTGTGCACCTGACCATCCGCCAGCGTACGCACTTTCCGGCCGAGAATGTCGTACACCGTCAGCCAGACGCGCGAACTGCGCGGTACAAGGTACTCGATGGTCGTCATTGCATTGAAGGGATTGGGGTGATTCTGACGCAGGATATAATCCGATGGTGGCGCCAGCGGCGTGCCGAACGCAAGCTCTTCGTAAAAATCATGGAGACCGGAGAGACTGACTGATTCCAGACGGTAGTAGTAAGTTCGCCCGATTTCGACATCCCGATCAAGCCACGAGTACCAATAGCCCCAGACATGATCCCCAATCCCCTCGAGCGACGGATCCTCGAGGTAGTGTGCGATGCGAACGAAACCGGTATCGGGCGTCTCACTGCGCCAGATATTGAAGCCATCATTGTCACGCTCGGAAGCAACATGCCAGACAAGCAGCAGTGTGCCAAAGCTCGAATCGGTGCGCGCCTCAAAACTCGTGACCGTCACATCCACGGCCACATCCTGCATGACCAGCGGCCAGTTCGTCGCAGTAACCGGATCGCTTCCGCAATCCAGCTGTGTTGCATCCGTCACATTGATCGAGAAGAAGTGACTTGAGTTCGCCAGGCTGTCAAAGCTTGCCGATAAGAAATAGTGCCTCTCGATCGTGTCAATCGGCGTGTGGAATTCGGAGAAACTGATTGGCGCCGTCCAGTCCGGCAAGGTCACAAGCGGAACATCAGCGGCCGCGTTGAAAACAGAGTCCTGACTCAACCACAGCGTAATCGAATTAGGAACAAAATCCGCACTGGTGGCGTTGCCGGTGACATCGAAATTCGCGCCGCGGAATAGGCCGATCCCTCCGCTGGCTCGAAGGCTAAGCCGGAAGAGCACGGCATTCTCCTGTTGAGGCACCACAAAGCCTGCACCGGGAGGCATTTCACCCCGCGCGTAGATGGTCGCTCCTGTCATATAAGTCAAACCACTGATCACAACGGAAGCAACTGGATTCTGTATTGTGTCCTGGTATTCAACTGTAAGTTCGTAGACGCTGTTCGGGATCAGTGTTGGTCCTGCATCCAACGAATCAAGCCCGTCGCTCGTCTGCAGGTCCAAAGGACGCAACAGTATCTCGTACCATCCCGGGGAATCGTATGACGGGTAGAACAAGTGCGGCGAATCGTGATCCGTCATCTCTCCGGCAGTTTGGCGCAGACCGAGACGGAGGCTGCCTGCCAAAGGCCTCTCCTCCAGCATGTAGGACACGGTCAAGCCGCCGCTGCCGAAGGTCATGCCGTTGACAGGGTGGTCGATCGTGGGAAGTATCGTGGCAATATCGTAAGAGACAGAATCGGCGACATTGCTCATGACCGAATCATGGCCGATCACATCGCGATAGCTCATATACACGCTGTAAAGGTGACCATCGAGAAGATGGGCGTAGCTCGCGTCTCCGTCGGTATAGTGGATGTCCATCACGAAGTTCGAGCCGGGCAGATCCTCCCCGTCCAGAACGATCGTGTAAGTCCCGGCACGGTTGGTCGTGCCCAAGACGAGCGTCCGCCCTCGCCACACCCCCTGGGACACCTCTTCATAAATGTGAGCCTTCACCGAGCTGTCAAGCGGGGCCTCCGGAAGGGTGAACCTGAGCGTGAAGCTGGCGTTGTCCGCTGTGTTTCTCTGGGGCAAATGAAGAATCGGGGGAGCCGTAGCAGAGTCCACCCCGAAAACAAACGCCGTGTGAATCACTTCCACAGGGGGATTGCCCAACAAATCCTGATACCGAAAAGTCACATCGTAGATCGTCGCCGTGTAGTCCGTTCTCATAAGGGAATCCACTTGGCCATGTGGATTGCCCGCGATGTATGAATTGAGCGTTCCGATATTCGTTCCGTCAAGCCAGAAGAGAGTCTCGCCGGCATGAAGGCCTCCCTCCCAGAGTGTCAGCTCATGCGGGCTCGCCGGGTCTTCGTCTCCGCCCGTGCGTTCAAAAATCAGCGTCACCACGGACGCTTCTTCGGGCAGGACATACCTGACTGGCACATTGTCACCCTGACTGGCTGACCCCGACGCCGGGTCAATGAAGTCCGGTGTTTCCGTCAGGACATCGGCAAACAAACCGCTGACGGTGTCAGCCGCCGGCGGATTACCTACGACATCCCGATAACGAAACTCCAGATCATAGTAAGCCTCGTGCACCAGAAA
>CAZJAD010000132.1:0-4703 GCA_964543855.1 uncultured Alphaproteobacteria bacterium | reverse complement strand
GCGTGCCTCCGGGAGGCAGCTCGAAGCTGGTCGGTTCCACCTCCCAGATGTGCCCGGTCGTCGTGACATCGTAAACGACGAGCTGATCGGTTTCATGAGTGTTCGCGACCGTCATCTCCACTGTGAAGGATTCGCCGATATATGTGGGGGAGCACTCCAGATGATCCGTGCTGAGCTGAATCGTTCCACCCGGGCAGGGCTCGCAGCTTGCAGTGGCGGTATAGGCTGCTCCACACGGCGGACCGTCGAAGACAGACGGGCCAATCCAGAGCCAGTAGAGACCAGCAGGAAGACACTCGGCAACGATGGTCGCGGTGGAACAGAGCGGTGCGGCTTGGGCGTCCAGAATGATCCAGTCGTAGCAATCGCCTGCCAGCGCATCAATCAGGACAAGCAACATGGGGAACTCGGCCACCGCGGACCAGGTGATCGTGCTCGTCTGCGTCAGCACGAGTTCGTACCAATCCGTGTCCCGGAAGTTCATGCCGTCGTACAAGAAGGTGCCCGAGGTTCCGCAGATTATGTCACCGCAAGTGATGTCGCTGAAGATGATCGGATCGCTGCCGCACCCACCGTTGAACTGATCTTCATAGTCTTCGTAGCAAATTGGCTCGCCTTCGGGAAGCCCTTCCGGCGGACAATCGACGATGCACCGCTCGGTGATGGTCAGGTCGAACCACATGATGCAATCCGGACTAGGCGAGTTATCGATCATGATGTAGTAAGTGCCCGGGTCGAGGTGCAACGCATAGAGGCCGTACTCGTTGGAGCCGTAGCTGGTGGCAAAGGCCAGACACGGATCGGCGGGAGGACAGGCGTCGTCGATACAGATTCCGGTATAATAGGCCTCGCCGGGATCAACCAGGATGTCCACATCGACCGGTGAAGTCACGGTCACCTCATAGATGATGTCCTGGCCCTCATCAGAATCGCCGAGACAAGTCATGTCGTAGTCATTGCCGCGGCCGCAGGTTGTCTGGTTCACGTCGGCATAAGGCATATCGCCCGGCAGCGTGACCATAATGGGATCGTCGCAATCATCGCCGGGACCACCAGGGCCTGCACAAGTGACGCAGTTCACGGCCAAATCGTAGGGGCATGCATCGCTGTAGTGACCGTCGACCACGATGTAGTAAGTGCCCGGCAGCAGGCAATCGGTCATGAAATCGTAGTTGCCGTAGTAAAGGCAGTTATTTTCATCACACGCATCCAGGAGGAAAACATCCAGGTCACAACCATCTGAAGGAATCAAGGCCACATGGACATACATGGAGTCGTCCAGCACGAACTCATAAACGACTTCGGGGCCTGATTCATCCCGCGATGTGCAACTGTAGTGCTGTACATTTTGAGGGAAGCCTGTGTTGTCGCCGATGACGGTTTCGCCGCATGCAATCGGCATGGCCTCCGAGCAATCGAGATCGCCATCGAGGTGGCCGGTGAATGGCTGGTCGGCCGGCATTCTTGCCGGTGGCTCTTGCGGTGCCAAGTCAGACGGCAGGGCTTTCCCCAGGTACACCGCATCCGACGCCATGAGCGCGCACAGACCGACCAGCAGCAGGGCTGTGAACGCTCCCGTCAACATCGAGACCTTTCTCATGCTTCTCCCCTCTCCCTAAGTTATTTGAACATTGGTATTTCGCAGGTTGTCGCGGAATGGTAGAATCTTCATCACAATATAGCAAAGACTCATTCGCCTGTCAAGATACCGACAATTGTTTGTGAAATTTCTGGGATTGTGGGTCGGGGATGTAATCGCCTGATTTTCAAATGATAGGATAATTGGATAAATAATGGCTTTTTAATCGATTAGGGACCCGTTCCTCGGCGGAGCGTACAAACCCGGCTCGTAAGACCCCAGCTCGCCCGCTGTGTGCATCCGAATCGCATCGAGGGCGCGGCACGAACAACGGTCGACCGTCCGTGCAAGGCGATTCTGGAGGATCGGCGTGTCGATCAATACTTGTCGGCAGTGATTCGAGAGATCAATGCGCAGCCTCGGAGGCCGTCACTGTGTAGGGCTGCGTCGTGAGCCCGATGAGCAGTGGTCGTGGGTTCGCGCCGATGCTACTTGACTTTCAAGGAAATTTCCTTTAATTTGCTCTGACATGAAAAACAGCTGGGCACCGACAACAGGTGGAGTATTTATGAACTTGCGTTTCGCATTCTTCGTCGTCCTTATCGGCATTCTTGCCGCGACGGCGTATTCGGCGGAGCCTGTGGGCGGCATCACCGCCGCTGACATCAGCAGGCTCATGGAATCCGTCACGCTGGATCCGGCAACGCGCACCGCGATGAACGCCGTGAGCAACAATGACATTCGGGACCTCGCGCTCAATCGAGAGGTCGCCGCGGTCACGGATGATGTCTTCTCGTTCAAGATCCCTACGAAGGGCATCACGGATCAGGAGAAGACGGGGCGTTGCTGGCTCTTCGCCGGACTGAATCTCTTGCGTCAAGAGGTGATCAAGAAGTTTGAGCTGGATGAATTCGAGCTGTCCGAGAGCTATTTGGCCTTCTGGGATAAGCTGGAGAAGGCGAATGTTTTCCTCGAGTTCATGATTGAAACGCGCGACCGCGACCTTCTCGACCGAGAGGTCGATCACATGCTTGATGATCCCATCGGCGACGGTGGGTACTGGGGCTATGTGATTGGCGTCGTTGAGAAGTACGGCGTGGTCCCCAAAAGCTTCATGGGGGAGACTCACAGTTCGGCGGAGACTCGTCGCATGAACGACATTCTGACAACGATGCTGCGACGCGATGCGATGAATCTGCGCACGATGAGCGCGGAGGGGAAGAGCCTGCGTGATTTGCGCAAAGAGAAGATGAAGATGCTCGAAGATGTCTACCGGATTCTGGTGATCAACTACGGCGAGCCGCCCAGCGAGTTCGTGTGGAGGACGGTGGACGAAGATGGCAAGGCAAGCGAACCGGTTACCTACACGCCGCAGCAGTTCTATCGGGAAGTCATCGGTGTTGACCTCTCGGACTTTGTGTCGCTGGCGAACTATCCCATTCACCCTTTCGGAAAAAACTACGCGATCAAGGTCACACGGGGCATGGCGGACAAACCGGATATCACTTTCGCCAATCTCGATGTCAAGGAAATCAAGTCGTATGCGCTGAAGGCACTTCTTGACAGTCAGCGAGTCTGGTTCGGCTGCGATATGGGCCACGATGTGCACAGTAAGAAGGGGCTGATGGTCAAGGGCCTGTACAATTTCGAAGAGCTCTTCGGCGTCCACCTTGACATGACGAAGGCCGAGCGGCTTGATTATCGGCAGAGTTCGAACAATCATGCGATGGTTTTCACGGGCGTGGACATCATCGACGAGAAGCCGCGCAAGTGGCTGGTGGAGAACAGTTGGGGAGCCGAGCGAGGCGAGAAGGGACTCTTTACCATGAACGATGAGTGGTTTGACGAGTATGTTTTTGATGTTGTGATTCCCAAGAGGTATCTGCCGGACAGAGTGTTAGCCATTCTGGAGCAGCCGCCGATTGCTCTGCCGGTTTGGGATCCTGTCTGGAGCGCACTCAACCGATGAACCTGCCGTGGAGACAGACTCGGCGCATCTCATTTCTGGACGATATACGCTCATTAGTCCTTCGTGATTGATTGAAGGAACTCTCAGGCTACTGGGGCTGGAAACGATAAGGCAAAAGGAGACAATTATGCTGCGGACACTTCTTACTCTGTTGATCCTCGCCGTGTGTTTCTCGGTGCTTTCAGCGGCACCGAGCCCGCTGCAGAAGGTGCCGGTGACAAAACCTCTGAGTTTGGGCCCGGCAACTCAGGTGGTCAGAACGGACGCGCCGTCGCTCGACGGAGTTCGGAAACCTCCCCCCCGCCGTCTGGATGATCCGATAGGGGGCGCCTTTCTTGGCGGCACAACCTACTACGACTACCAGCACAACAGCACCTGCGGCAAGATGATCGGTCAGGATGCGTCAGGAAGAATCGCGATCAACTGGATGAACGGCCTGACGGAAGATCCTCTCGGGTCTCGCTATGTGTATTACAATGTCTGGGATCCGGAGTCGTGGAGCTTTATATACGACACTGTGGGTATTCGCGTCGACGCGTCCACTCGGGCCGGGTTCGTTACGGCGGCGGTCAAGGACGACGGATTCTGTTTCCCGGCTTTCCACCAGATTTTGACCGAAGATGGGCATAGCGCCGCTGCGATTGACTACATCGTCTACATCGATGCCTTTACAACTGTAGAAATACCCTACTTGGGCGAGATGGAAATTATCTTCCCTCACATCGCGATAGACACGAGCGGCCACCTCCACACGGTCAACACGGATTACGGGAGTTACCGCGTTTACTATGCGGATGGCGAGCCAATTTTCGATGCGAGTGGTTTCGGTATCGATATTGAATGGAGCGAGTTTCAGCTCGTTGACACATCGAACTTCATGGGACCGGACATCGCCGCCTCTCGTCACTCGCAGCGCGTTGCCATCGCGTACCTGGCAACGAAAGCCGGAGATCTGGGAGGCTTGAATGTTTATTTGCAGGTCTCAGAGGACGCGGGAGAAAACTGGGACGATCCCATCAATGTGACGAATTTCGCGCCGCCGGATACAGACTGCTTCAATCACGGTGGAGAGATACCCGTATGCAATCAGGACACATTGCGCCCGTGGGTCGATGTCCATGTGTTCTTCGATGAGCACGACTACATCCATCTGGC
>CAZJAD010000131.1:0-4764 GCA_964543855.1 uncultured Alphaproteobacteria bacterium | reverse complement strand
GTAAATCCCCGGACCAATCGTGCCGCTCAAGTAATCACACAGCTCCTCCTGCGGAGTGCCGAGCCCATTTTCGTACGCGCCGATATCGGGAAAGGATTCTGCGGGATACGGCCGCGTGCGGCCGACCATATCCTGAACCGGATAACCCACAGGGTCCGCCGCGCCAATGCATGGACTGTCAATCCACAGGCCGTAGTTGCCCAACTGCTCATCGGCGAACGATGGGTCGAGGAAGATGTTATTGTACTGATCGCACGGGTCGCCGTTGGCGTTCGTGCCTGAAATGACGCCGATCCCTGGAGGTCCCGTGCCCGAGAAGTCTGCAAAACCGTTGAAGAAATCGCAGTAGGCGACATAACAGCCCGGACTGTTTGCGAAGTGAATCCCGCCATCCGTGGAATTCGCGACAATGGTGCTGATGAGATTCGCGGCGGAATTGTCACAATAGAACGCACCGCCGAAATCGGGCGTGCCGACCCAGTTGCCACTGAGCGTGCAGTGCAGGAAAGTTGGTGACAGGGTGGAATCGACGCAATAGGCCGCACCACCCAAGTCTGCGTGGTTGCCGATGATCTCGCAGTTTTCGAACAGGGTCGACGAGCTGTCACAATACACGCCACCGCCCTTCGAAGCTACGCCCGACGGTGTCTCATTGTGACTGAGGACACAATTCCTGAGGACCACCGGTGAGTTGGCCATGCAGCTCACGGCGCCCCCATTCTTCGACCAGTTGTACAGGAAGTGGCATTCGGTGAAAGTCCCCTCGGTCTCATAGCCATAGATCGCGCCGCCATCGTTGATGGCAGAGTTGCTGGTGAAGGCACAATCGGTAAACTCCGGCGAAGATTGGTAGCTCAGTATCGCGCCACCTCCACCATTGTCCTGCCGCGCATCGTTGCTGTGGAAGGTGCAGTTGTCAAAGGTCGGCGAGGAATTCTCCCACATATATACCGCGCCACCGTAACCGCCGTATCCCTCTGCGCCGTTGTCCCTCAGCGTGCAGTTCGTGAAGTTGGGTGATGCGTTCTCACAGTAAACCGCCCCGCCGTAATCCGCCGAGCAACTCCGCATGATGCAGTAGATGAAAGTGGGTGACGAATCCTCAATGTAGACCGCGCCGCCTAAATACGCCATTCCCCTTTTGATTGTAACACCCTCCAGAACCGACCCGGCCCCTTCGCCCGATGTGAAGATAAACGCACGCTCGCCCTGAAACTGGCAGTCGATGATGCACGAGTCCGGGTTGCCGCTCTGCGAGCGAATCGTAATCGCCTTGCCGCCATAGTCGATGCTCCGGTTTCCCGTGCCTGTGAAAACGCCGTCGGTCAGCTCGATAATGTCCCCGTCGTCAACTTGCCCCGACCCGACGGCGGCTCCAATTGTGATGAAATCGCCGCTGCTGTCGGGTGCGATGACCCACACGGTCTCTGCCATAGGAATGATGTTCTTGATCACGTACTCCAGCATCGGATCCACTGACAGGTAGAGATCGTCAATCTCGTACCACAGCGTGGCTGAACCTCCCCCGCCATAGTTCATGTGGACTCGGCAAATGCCGTACTTGTCGGCCCAGCCGTCGCAGACGATGCAGTGGCCGAAAATCCGATACTGCATCGGTCGCTCGGCGTAAATCTCCGCCATGATCAGGTCGGACCACGACTCGGGAGTGTGGCTGTTGCGATTAGCGCTGTCAATCGCTACGCTGTAACGGAAATAGGTCGGGAAGACATTCAATGCATCCCAGGTGTACGCACTCGACGCGCAGTGCCCATACTCCATCTCAAAGGCTACGCCCACTTCGTAGCAGAGTTCCGACACGGCATCCTGCTGCACCTGTGGAGAGCCCACCGTGCATTGGTCCACCATGTTCGTCCAGTCGTACGGGTCGGAGAAATCCGCCGACAGCCACTGACCGGGGGTGCTGCCTCCACAAGAGGAGTCACCGCTCCACCAGTAGGAGTGTTGCCCTGTGCCATAGGGAGGCCACTCGTGATACTTCATGATCTGCGCTGCCGCGGTGGCAACACATCCCACCAGACACCGTCCACCATCACCATCCGGGCAGTCGTTGTTGTACGGCGGATCCTGATCCCAGGTCGTTGTCAGCAGAGGCCCGAGCACCGCCCAGCGCTCAGGTGGATTGGCATGAAGTTCCGTGTCGAATTCCTGTCGGCTCACCGAGAAACGATCCCATTCCTCGCGATGCTCTCGACCGAGAAGTACATCTCCCGTCGGTGGTTGCTGGGCGTCCATGCTCCCGTATTTCCTGACAAAAAGCCTGACTCGGTGGAGCAGAACCTCCCTTAGAAGCTGCGGAAATCCGACGGTTTGACTTGCATCCATGCCATACCGCTCAGAGTACACTTTGATCGGTGGCAGCTCCTTGAGATTGGGGATGACCACATGGCCGCGAGGATCGATCGAGAAGCATCGCGCAAGCACCGTATCGCGGTGCGTGAGCTCTTCGACATCGGCGATCTTCGGATCGGCGCTTCCGGCAAAGCCTCCCTGATTGTAGACCATATACGCCAGCCAGTTCTCACAGACCAGCCGCATTTCCGCTTCCGTCGCTCGCTCGGCTCTCGCCTCCTGGAGACGAAAGCCAAAGGCAAGGACAACCACCATGATTGGCAGAATCGTTCGCATGTTCATACGCAACGCCTCCGGCCGTTTCGCTCGTGGCGAGGACACGAACGCGCCAACTCGCCAAATACTACGACTTTGCAACGAAATGCTGCGACAGGTTCTTTTCGTTCTCAATTGCCCGCGCTATTGCACAGCTCTCGCCGGCAAATTCAATATACCACTATCGGTGCCTGATGTCAATAAGAATCTCCCTCTCGGTCGAGATTCCGAATGATGGTCTAAGAAATTGTCCAAAAAAGACTTGGCTTGTCGAAAGAAGGGTCGGCGCGTGAAAAGTGCGGTTGGTGACTGCTCATGTGCACGAGGGTAGCGTGTGTTTCTTGATTATGAATGATTTAAGAGTCAATACAAGTGTCAGACACACATGATATGCGAATTCTGACTTGACTTTCTGATGATTTTTTTGTATATTCCACAATGAGAGGCATGCATATCCTACGGGCAATGTATGAATGATTTTTTCTCTCAACACTTCTGGGGATCAACATGGGCTACTTTTTCAGATGTCCAAAGGAATTCTTCAAGTCTGACCTGCTGGAGACGGAAAAACCGGTCAGCCCGGCTATCGCACTCCTGGCTGTCATGGCTCAGGTCGCTTTCGGCTGCTACACGATTCAGGGAGCCGACGGTTCCGAGCTCCAGATCCGGCCGGGTCAGTTCGCGGTTGATGTCACGCGCCTGAAAAACCTCACCGGCTGGAGCGAAGGCGAGCTGAATCGGTTTCTGTACTACCTGCGCGATCATCAAGTTTTGGGTCGCACCGTCGTAAGTGGCGTGACGATTGCAACGCTTTGTCCCGAAGCTGTGGCCGGTCTGCCGCCTTTCCCAAAGAAACCGCCTCGTGTGGTGTCGAAGGTTGACGCGCTCGCCCCTCGCGCGCGCGGATCTCTTGGAGAGAGATAAATAGAGAGATCTCTCTTTAAAATTCTTAAGAGAGATGCTTGCAATGAAAGAACCTCTCTACTAAAAAAGAAAAAGAGATCTATCTCTCTCTTGGTGTTGTCAGGTAATCGATTGACTTTTTTTGATTTCTGCCTTATATTACTGAGTGGTTGAACAGGCGAATTCTTGTGTGAGCGAAGTCGGCAATTATTAATTTCTTGAAAGCGCGATGAAACGAGCATTCTCTTTCCCATTCAGCATCAGTACGAAGCTGTTCCTCTTGCTGGCGATCCTGCTGCTGCTTGTGTTTGTCATCACCTTCCTCAACACGGATCTCTTCACGCGGCAGATCGAGAACAATGTGCGCAATCATGCCATTCAGGTCAGCGATCTCATCAAGGGTTCGACGCATTACTCGATGCTGAAGAATCACCGTGAGGATTTGGCAAACATCATTTCGAACATCGGGCGTGAGCAGGGGATCGAGGGCATCTGGATCTACGACAAGTACGGCGAGGTCCGCTTTGCCAGCGATTCGGCCGCGCTCAGCGTCGTCCTGGAGAAAGATGCCGAGCAGTGCTCGTTCTGCCACACCGCTCAGCAAGCCAAAGGCACGATTCCCAAAGAGAATCGGATTCGCCACCTGCGATCCGAGTCCGGCGACCGTATTCTCGGGCTCATCAATCCTATCGAGAACTCCAAGAGCTGCAGCGAGGCAAGCTGCCACGCTCACAGCCCTGACAAAAAGCTTCTGGGATTGCTGGACATTCAGATGTCTTTGCATGAAGCGGATGCAAGTGCGAGGCGGACTCGAAGCACCGTATTGTGGACCTCCGGGATACTGATTTTTCTCACCGCCGTTTTGTTCCGAAGCTTCATTCAGCGGGTCATCCAGCGTCCGATCTCCGCGCTGATTCACGGAACTCAGCAGGTTGCCGCGATGAATCTGGAACATACGATTCCGGTGCATTCCCGCGGTGAGCTCGGCTATCTCTCGCAATCATTCAACAAAATGACTCAGGAATTGAAACGGTCGAATGAGTCCATCCGAGAATGGTCTGAGACACTCGAGGATCGGGTCAAAGAGAAGACCGAGGAGCTGGAACGCGCGCAAGCGCATCTGATTCTGGTCGAGAAGATGGCGTCGCTGGGCAAGCTGGCCGGCGTGGTGGCTCACGAGATCAACAATCCGATGTCCGGAATTCTCACCTACGCCAAGCTCTCGATCCGGAATCT
>CAZJAD010000130.1:0-4792 GCA_964543855.1 uncultured Alphaproteobacteria bacterium | reverse complement strand
TGTGCGCCCGCGGGCAGACACATGGGTCTGCCCCTACCGAAAAGAACATGTCACAAGCCCCCAATTTCCTGATTCACCGCTTCACCGCCGCGACTTCACGCAGTGGCTTCTTGCATACGCTCGCGGAATTCGGCGGCGGGCGTGAAAACCGCGACGACGCGGTCGGGAAGGTCAATTTCGTGGGCACCGTTGGGCGTGCGCAGGTGACGCCCTTTGCGACGCACCGGCTTCCAGATGCCGAAGCGCCGCAGCTCCACGCGATCCCCCGAAGCAACCGCGTCCACCACGAGGCTCATGAAGCCGTCAACGACCGCCTGAACATCAGGTTTGGGCAGCCCGATTCCGTTGGCGAGCTGGTCGACCAAATCTTGCTTTGTCATCGTGCCCTCCACCACGTTGATTTGCATGGATTCGTCCGATGGCGCGCCGCTTCTGCCAGCTCTCATAAGCGCCGCATCGCAGACGCTGCTCCCGAAAGGCGACCCGCTCCAAGCGTCAGGGTCCCTCCGGCCCCCCAGGGATATTTTCATTTTTTAAAGCGAATTGGATGCCAGCGAGGTTTCCAGCAGAGAGGTCGAGCGCCGCCACCCGGCCCCACTCGCGGACCTATTCCGGTCGAACACGCAGCTTCTGGCCGGGGTAAATGTGGTCCCGGTGAGAAAGGTTGTTCCAGCGCAGGATCTCCGAAGTCCGACGCCCATAGAGGTTCGCGATGTCCCACACGGTCTCGCCCCGCCGCACGGTGTGCACTGTCTGGTGATGCGGTGAGACATACAGTTTCTGCCCGGGATAGATGGGATCCCGGCTCGAAAGTCCGTTCCAGTAGAGCACCTGCGAGGTTCGCAGGCCGTAGTGCTTGGCGATGGTCGACACGGACTCACCCCGGCGAACCGTGTGGTAACGCGGTGGGTCACTTGTCGATTCGGCATAATCGACATCCGACGCCGGGACACGAACCACGAGTTTCTGACCGGGCACGATGACATTGCGGTTTCGGATGTTATTCCAGACGCAGAGTTGATCGACAGACACGCCCAGGATACTCGCAATCTTCCCCAGCGTCTGACCGCGCTGAACGGTGTAGGTCACCCGATCCTCGGGCACGGCTTTCTCGGCTCTGCTTGTCGGAGCAGCGGCTTTGGAAGTACGCTTCTGCGGTGCCATCGGCACATGCACAACCTGCCCGGGCTTCAGCCGTCGCGGCTGGATGCGCGCATTCTGAGGCATCGCAAGAATCGACGCGACACTCGTCCGGTATTTCTGGGCGATGTGGGAAAGCGTCTCGCCGCGCCGCACTCGATGTTCGACCACATCCGGCAGCTTCGCTTCCGGCATGGCGGCAAGGCGCTCAGCGACCCCATCCTTGGCTCCCATCGGCAATCGCACCATGACCGAATCGTGCGGCGAATAGGTTGCGCCCCAATTGAACTCGGGATTCAGCGCCTTGATCTCGGCGACAGAGACTCCGGCCACCTGTGAAACATCTTCCATCTTGTAGGCGCCGTGCACCCACTCGGTGCGACACCGCCACGGTTTCTCCTTGGGCAGCGGTGGGAAGCCGTACTTCTCCGGATTCTCGCAAATGATGCGTGCGGCCAGATAGGTCGGCACATAGTTGCGCGTCTGCCGTGGCAAGTATCGGAGCCGCCAGAAATCGTCCGTCTTGTAACGCCGGACATGGCGCGCAACTCTCCCCTCGCCGCAATTGTAGGCCGCCATCGCCAGATACCAGTCACCGAAGTCGGTGTACAGCTTCCGCAGGTAAGCACAGGCCGCGCGCGTGGATCGCTCCACATGTCGCCGTTCATCATAAAGCCGGTCAACATGCAGTCCGTAGATGCGGCCGGTGCTGACGATGAACTGCCACAGTCCCGAAGCTCGCGACCGCGAATACGCTTTGTATTTCAGACCCGATTCAACCATCGCGAGGAAAATCAGTTCTTCTGGAAGCCCCTCTTCGCGCAGAATCGGCCGGATTCGCGGAAAGACTTCTGCAGTGCGCGTCATCCAGTCGAGCATGACTTTGCGGCCGCGCCCCTGGAAAAATTTGATCGCCTGCTTCACACGACTATTGTGCTCAAGCGGCACCGGCGGCAAGACCGAGACGGGCCGGACAATCGCGGGTGTAACCACAACCGTGTCCAGACCCAGCTCCGCGATGTCATCGGGCTCCTCATAGAGGTCCATGGCTCCCGCTTCGCCTTCAGGCGCAGGCTCGACTTCTGTCAATACGGTCTGTGTGCCAGCGGTCGTCGGCAGTTGTTCGAGACCAGCCAGGAACTCCCTGTAGCTGAGCTGCACTTTGCGCTGGACGGACAGCACATGCTTCATGGAGACATCAATCGCGCCCAAATCGATCGCGCCCAGGTACCGCAGACTGAGCTCGTAGTAGAATGCCGCACTGTCAATCTGAGCGCTCTTCTCCTCCTTTTGCGCTCGGCTGAAAGCCCGGCGAGCCCGCACCCATTTCTCGCGCTCGCTGACCTCCCCCCCGACATCCCCCATCGACTGCACCGCATTCTGAGCGCTCGAGACCTCTGAGGGCTGATTCGATGCCATAGCAGGCTGCATAGAGCGACTGGCGGCACAGCCGGCGACGAGAGTCGCGGCGACGAGCACCACGAACAGCATCCCGAGAATCCTCGTAACACTTGTGTTATCAGAGATTTGAACGGTCATCAGCAAGCAAGATACCTCTCTTTTTCACCCCAAATTCGGCCGGAATCACCCGGCAACCGGAGAGTTAGTCGATGACACCAGAATTTTCTGAAGATACTCATATTTTTCCAGAGAATCAACAAAAAAAAGAACCAATCGCACCCGTGCCGTCGGCGTGAGCCCACCGGGAGTGGCGCTTCGTGCACACTTGGTAGACTTCGTCACTCGATGCTTGCGATTCTCAGCGAAACGGTGTATATTGAAGGTTCGGTAAAAACGCGATCATGCAAGTGAGTATCGACACAGAGCTTCAGTCGCGGCTCGAGCAAGTGCACCAGCGGATTTCGCGGTCAGCCGCCGAGGCAGGACGCGACCCGTCCTCGATCACGCTCGTGGCGATCACCAAGACATTCCCCCTTGAGGTCGCCCGCAAAGCGTATGCCTTGGGAGCGCGACATTTCGGCGAGAACCGCGTTCAGGAAGTTGTTGAAAAATGGCAACATGCGCGACCGCTTGGAGCTGAGGGCCGCGAGACACTGCACCTCGTCGGCCACTTACAACGCAACAAAGTGCGCAAAGCGTTGCACATCGTTGACCGCATCGACGCCGTGGACACTCTGGAGCTCGCTGAGGCTATTTCACGAGTCTCCGGCGAGCTCGGACGGCAAACGGATATTCTGATCGAGGTCAACACATCCGGCGAGCCGCAGAAGTACGGAACAGCGCCGGAGGCAGCCGCCGATTTGGCCGGGCAGGTCGCGGAGTTGCCGCATATCCGCCTGCGCGGATTGATGACGATGGGGCCGCTGACCGACGACACCAGTCAGGTCTCCGCGGCTTTTCGCCAGTTGAAAACTATCTTTGACCACCTTACGACGGACCCGAAGCTCTCGGGCATCGATACTCTCTCCATGGGAATGACCGGTGATTTTGAAATCGCTATCGCCGAAGGAGCCACCGAGGTCCGTATAGGAACCGCCCTGTTCGGGGCAAGGAGCACCCTGTGAGACTCTCGCCACTGGATATTTCGAAGCAGGAATTCGGGCGAACCCTGCGCGGTTACGACCCGGCAGAAGTGCGCGCCTTTCTGGAAAAAGTCGCCGACGAACTGGCCGACCTCGAAGCACAAGCGTCGCGATTGTCGCAGCAGAACCTCAAGGTCGAAACCCAGCTTGAAGGTTACAAACAGATCGAGGCGTCGTTGCGCGAGAGCCTCGTCACCGCAAAGAAATCGCTCGAGGAAGCGCGTGAAAGCACGAAACGCGAACAGGAACTGATGCTGCGCGAAGCCCAGCTTGAAGCCGAGCGAATGGTGCAGGAGGCCCGCCAGCAGGTGCACACCGTGCGAGAAGAGCTCGGTCGTTTGACGATTCAGCGAGACGCGTATCTCAAACGCCTGCGATTCCTGCTCAGCTCACAGCAAGAACTGATCGAAATACTTGAAAAAGAAACGCCAATTTCAGACACACGCCATGAGCGAACTACTGAACAAGATTAAACAGACATCGGATTTCCTTCGGTCGAAAATCGATGCGAAACCGACGGTCGGGATCATCCTCGGCACCGGACTGGGAGGCCTGGCCGACGACATCGAGAATCCGGTGACGATTTCGTACAGCGAGATTCCGGATTTCCCGGTCTCGACCGTGGAGTTTCACGCCGGGAAGCTGCACTTCGGCCGCCTGGCAGGCAAGAGAGTGATGGCCATGCAGGGACGCTTTCACTACTACGAAGGCTACTCCATGCAGGAAATCACTTTCCCGGTGCGCGTGATGAAAGCGATGGGTGTCGGCACGCTTCTCATCTCCAATGCGTGCGGGTGCATGAATCCGCTCTACCGCGCGGGCGACCTGATGATTATCGACGACCATATCAATCTCCTGGGAGACAATCCGCTCATCGGCCCCAATCATGATGAACTTGGGCCGCGATTTCCCGATATGAGCGAACCGTATTCGCATCGGCTGATTGCGATTGCCGAGCAGATTGCGCTCGAAAAGAAAATTCGCCTGCAGCGAGGCGTGTTTGCCGCCGTCTCCGGGCCGAATCTTGAAACGCGCGCCGAATACCGGATGCTGCGCATGATTGGCGCCGATGTCGTCGGAATGTCCACCGTGCCGGAAGTGATTATCGC
>CAZJAD010000129.1:0-4826 GCA_964543855.1 uncultured Alphaproteobacteria bacterium | reverse complement strand
CTCTTCATGGCAATCTCACAGGACGAATGCGACTCTGGCTCGCTTCCCATTTCTCAGTCAAATATTCTTCGGCGCTCTTCCCGGAAGCCAGCCTCCATCCCATAACCGTGGAACCACTCCCGCCGCCGGAGCCATCTTCCTCTACAATCTTCTGCCGGGGGTCCTCTACCGTCAAATTGCGCAGGAAAGCGCGTGTATGATATGTGCGTGTGCGAGCATAATCCGAACCAAAGAGAAAGCCGAACGTGGGGCGTTCGCGATGCCGGTATCTCATGCGCATCGTGACACTAACTTGCGTCCCCTCGATTGACTGGCGCGCCTCGACAGGAGTCGATTCTCTCGGATGCTCAATGCTCAGATAGAGTAACTCGAAGCTGTCACGGCTGTCCCACATTGGAACGCCGCGCCGGCTACTTTGGAACCTCGGTGGGAAATTGGGGTCGAAAGGAGCACCGTCAATAAGCAAGCCGCCAGTGCGGCTGCCGGAAATTCGTGTCTCCGTGTCGAGATCCTGCGCTGTTGTAAGGTCCCCATGAGTGAAACTCCAGACCGCGTAATTGTTCTGGGAGACCCCGTGATCGGTGCGCGAAAGCGCGGAGCTGAGATCTTCCGTCAGAAATCGGGTGGCCAAATACATATACTGATCCATCCTCCGTTCCGCCCAAGCTATGCGCGTCTGCTGACGGAAATTGAGCAGAATAACGAAAGCACCTGTCACCACCATTGCACCAATGAGCGAGGCGATGACGAGCTCGATGAGCGTAAAGCCGCGTTGTGAGCGTTTCTTAACCAAGAACTCTGCACCACCCAATGTGTCCGACTCAGTCAAATCCTACCACGCTCGTGTTAAGGTCAATCCGCTGCTCCGTGCCATCTCGCTCCTGCCAGGTTGCCGAGAAATGAATTCGGTAGTAATCTACGTTCACGCCTGTTTCAGGCAGGTCTACTGCTTCGGTACATCCTCGGACAATGACCGCCTCAACGCCGTCTGGAACCGACGGATCATCCAGATCAACATAGACTGCCGTGTCGGGTCCCCCCAACATGTCTCTCGCCGAAATCCCCGAAGCGCCGAGAGTGATGCGACTCGTCCAGTGCTCGACATACTGACGAAGCTGATAGAGCGCAACCTTGCGATGCTCCTGCCGTATCAGCGCCTGTCGACCGTAGAACATCGCGTAAGTCGTCCCGACGACGGCGACGGTAATCATCAGGAACGCCACTACCGCCTGCATGAGGTCAATCGCGCCACGCTCACGCCGCCGATATGTTGTCTGTCTTGCCACCGGATTCACTTGCTCAAATCCACCTGAAAGAGCTTCGGGTTCTCCGCGACATGCAGCGCCGTTTTCCGGTCAATGAGACCCTGGTGCAGCAGACGCTGGAGGTCCTGGTCCAGGCTCTGCATCCTGAGCTTGCCGCTCGTCTGAATAACCGAAGGAATCTGATAAATCTTGTCCTCACGAATCAAGTTTCGAATCGCCGTCGTTGCAGTCATGATTTCGCAGGCCACGCACCGACCGGTACCGTCCTTGCGCGGCAGCAGCTTCTGCGCCACCACCGCTTCAATCGACTCGGCAAGCATCGAACGCACCTGCGTCTTCTGCGATGCCGGGAAAATGTCGATAATCCGGTCAATCGTCTTGGCCGCCGAGCTCGTGTGCAGCGTGGCCAAGACTAAATGACCCGTTTCCGCCGCGGTCAACGCCAGCGCAATCGTTTCGAGGTCGCGCATCTCACCGACCAGAATAACATCCGGATCTTCCCGCAACGCCGCGCGCAACGCGTTGGCAAACGAATGCGTATTCGCGCCAAGCTCACGCTGGTTAATCATGCAATTGCGTGACTCGTGGAAGTACTCGACCGGATCTTCGATCGTGATAATATGAAGCTCTTTGTACTCGTTGATCCAGTCAATCATGGTGGCAAGCGTCGTCGTCTTGCCGGAGCCGGTCGGACCAGTCAGCAGCACCAGCCCCCGGTCCTTTAATGCGAAGTCCTTCAGTATCTCCGGCAAGCCCAGCTCTTCGAAGCTGCGGATTTCCGAGGGAATCACCCGAAAGACCGCTCCCAGTCCATTGATTTGCTGAAAGACATTGACACGGAACCTCGCAATGCCGCCCAGCTTCTGAGAAAAATCAATCTCCTTCTGCTTGGAAAAGCGCTCCCACTGCTCTTGAGACAAGACACTCTGCACCAGCACCGCAATCTCCTCTTCCGTCAGTGGATGCAAATCCACCTTGCGCATGCGACCATGCACACGAATCATCGGCACTGTCCCGGCCGACAAGTGCAGGTCGGACGCGCCTTGCTCCACCGCGAACTGCAGGAGGTCGTGAATCGTCAATCGCTGCACGTCCTGAACCGGCGTCACCATCAATTCATTCCTTTCGCACCAAGAAAAGCGCTCGACCGCCACGCACGACGAGCGGTCGCGGTCAAAGCACCGCGCAAAGCTCCATGAAAAACCAGCCGAGCCACGGGCTACTGCATTCCAACAGAGCCCGTCTCTCCCTCTTCGACCGGGAAGCCGTAGCCGGAGAAAGTGCCGTCCAGAGTGTTATAGGTAACAACCTTGCCCTCGCCGCCACGCATCCGGGCAGTGGACACGGCGGTGATGGAAGTGATCGGGTCACCCACGAGCTGGAAGGTCCATTGAAGCCGGGTGGCATCTTGAATTCTCAGATACCCCTGCTGCTCCATCTCCTCCACGGAGGCAGGTGACCGGCCGAGGTCCTGCTGATACACCTGCGCCGCATTCCATACTGCGCCGATGGTGGCCTGAGCGTCGGCAGCGCGGGCACTCCGGACATATTCCACATAGATTGGTACCGAAATCGCTGCCAGAATCGCCACAATCACGACCACAATCAGGATCTCGATCAGGGTGAAACCCTTCTGCCCTTTGCGCTTCGTAAACATGCCTTTTCCTCCTCACACAAAAGACCCAACAGCAAGCCGCGTTGAGGCGGCGTACCTGCTATAATCGCATCTAATAAAGTTACGGAATCTACTCTTGAAAAGCAAGCGGAGTTTCTACATTGCCTTACCATGCCGAGGCAAACCTATCCTCAATATTTAGAGCAACTTCTATACCCTGTTCAAGCTCTCATTTACTGAGCCTAATTCCAGTAAAAACAATCTGGGTGAATTGCCCTTGGTCTGCACCGACTGCAGGCCGTGCACGCCATTCATTCGCTGCGCTCACTCTCACCGGTGCCACAAAACGAAACCCGGCGATGAACCGGGTTCCAACATCCCATGTAGTTTTCGCGGTGTCGCCCCCGATTTAATCGGGGGTCGCAGCCGACCCAAAATCCCCGCCGAGCGGGGAGCCTCTCACAATCCGCGCGCAAGGGAGTTTGCACGGGCAAGGGGTTTGAACCCCTTGTCTCCCGCCGAGCGGGGTCCCCGACCCCGCCGGAATCTTCTCGCCGAGGCGGGTCTCCAGACCCGCCCGGAAGGTTACTTGACGAGCAGGAGTTTCCTCACTTGCGCGAAACCTTCGGCCTCCATCCGACAAAGATACACGCCGGACGGCAATGCGCTGGCATCCCATGTCAACGTGTGCGAGCCAGCCGGAACCGCCCCATGAACGAGCGTGGCCACCTCACTGCCGAGAAGGTCAAAGACCTTCAGCGATACAACACACGCTTCCTTGACATCATAACGAATGGCTGTCGTCGGATTGAATGGATTCGGCCAGTTCGGATGAAGCGCGAACTCAAGTGGCAGCACATCGCGCTCGGGCGTGGCCGACACAATCGCTCCATATAGGGTCTCATGGCCAGCAATATCCACATCGGAAATGCGATACTCATAGGTCAAACCATTCTGGACCCAGCGGTCCACATAGTCATAGTCATGCGGCTCTGTCGTCGTTCCATGTCCGGAAACTCGAGCCAACATCTGGAAGCTCTCTCTTCCCGCCCGCCGTTTGTACAGCACGAAGTGGTCGTTGTCCTGTTCGGTTGCCGTTTGCCAACGCAGCGTCACTCGCTCATCGCCCGCAACGGCTTCGAAAGTCGTCAGCTCAACAGGCAACGGCTCTTCGATGGTGCCTGAGCTGTCGCCTGCCGTCCAAGTGATGACATCATTGCAGGAGGGATGTGAAAGATAGAAGGTGTCAATCGTACCGGAGGCGAGCCACGAGTCACTTGTAAACACGATTGAATCCGCATAGTCTGTCGCTGTCCAACCGGCTGCTGCCGCAGCGCCTGCGACGGATCCGAATGTACCTTCACAGAAATTGGTGAACACGAGGCGCGACAGAGCACCACTGACATGATGCAAGCGATAACCCCGATTGGGTGGACCCTGCGAGATCGAGCTCACATAGCCCACATTCGGATACTCCGGCCCCGTCTTCACCAGCCAGAAATCATATCCACCCGCCCCGTACGAAGAGGTCCACCCCCCAGCGATATAGCCGCCATCGGCGGTCTGCTGAACCTGCCAGCATCTGTCATCATTGCTTCCCCCGAACGTGCGGCTCCACTTCTCTCTGCCATTGCCGTCCGTCCTCACCAACCAGAAATCATAATTCCCTGCACCGAAAAACCAGGTATACCCGCCGAGGATATAGCCACCGTCAGTGGTCTGCTGAACCGACACGCAGCAGTCATCATCGCTCCCCCCGAAAGTGCGGTTCCACTCTTCCGTGCCACCGGCGTCCGTTTTCACCAGCCAGAAATCATAACCGCCCGCCCCATAGGAAGAGGTCCATCCCCCAAGGATATAGCCACCGTCGGCACTTTGCTGAACCTGCCAACATCTATCATCACTGCTTCCCCCGAAAGTGTGGCTCCATTCCTCTGTGCCAACGG
>CAZJAD010000128.1:1997-4900 GCA_964543855.1 uncultured Alphaproteobacteria bacterium | reverse complement strand
TTGAAAACGGGATTTGAAAGAAGCGTCACACGCGCTCGCGCCGCCAAGGTTGGCGGCCCGTCGACCGTCCAGATGAGGCTGTCAGCGGTGACGGCACCGGCGACGAGTTCCCAGTCGCCATCGGGATAATCTCGATTCAACTCGACGGATACCGGCCCTGGCGTGTTGACACGCTGCCAGCGAAACACGGCATTCTGGCCTATGACGAGCGTGTCTCCACCGTTGGGTGTTGTCACCCAGAGTCCCGCGATGGAAATGGTGAAATCTGCGTCCGATGTATCGCCGATTTCCGGTCGGTTTACAAGAAAGAGGCGAATTCGGTTTGTCGAATTCTCCGGCGGTGGAACCTGCCACACGAAAATGTCGGAGTTGACGGTGTCCGCCAGTGTTTCCCATGAGCCTTCTGGCCAGTTGCGGTTGACTTGGACTTGCACATCACCGGGCGCGGCCAGACGGGTAAACTGAATTTCATATGGGTAACCGATGGAAAGGATTTCGCCGCCGTCAGGTTGAATAATCTCCAGCTTTGGAATGACGATTGAGAAGTTGTCTGAAGTATCTGCCAGAAATTCATCTGCAGAAACAACGCGGATTCGTGCAGTGTGTGAAGTATCCCCTGCAATCAGCCAGTTGAGACTGTCGCCCAAAAGTCCCTCGCCTAAGAGCTCCCACGGACCCTCGGGATAGGCTGCGTTGAGGTAGACCGCGACAGGTCCGTCATAGTCTGTGCGCTGCCACCGGATTATTTCCGTATTGCCGATGCCGAGGATTTCGCCACCGCTCGGTGACACGAGAGAGAGCTGCGGCCAGATAATGGTCAGGCTGTCGCTCTGTGCTTCTGCGTAAGGATTGTAGTCGGAGCTGATGCGCAGTCGCGCATTTGCCGCTGTCGGCCCGGTGATAGTCCAGGCAAATGTATCCGCAACGACATCAGGGGCCAACGATTCCCAGATTCCGCTCGGCCAGCTCCGATTGAGTTCGATGCTCACACCGGCAAGAAGATGAGCGCGTTGCCAGCGAATCGTCGTCGTGCGGCCAACTTCCCAGACGGTCACGCCCGACGGAGCCAGCAGCACGAGCTCCGGATACACAATCGGGATGTCGGCATCCACCGTGTCGCCAACCCAAGGCAGCGCAAGAGATATGACGCGAAACCGAGCACGCTGCGCTTCCGGCTCGGTAATTAGCCACGACAAGCTGTCGGCCGCGGTTGTGGCGAGTGTTGTCCAGTTCCCGGACGGATAGTCGCGGCAAATCTCGACCCGCACACTCCCGGGCACGGCTGCATTGCACTGCCACGATAGGATATGTGTATTCCCAATCCCGAGCGTGTCTCCCGGAACGGGCGCCGTCAGGTGCAGCTCGGGAATGAGAATCGAAAAGGATCCGGGAGAGAGCGCCGAGACTGAGGAGTCCACAGACGATTCCACTTTGATGCCGCAACCCGTCGATGGCGTGCCGGAGACAGTCCAGAGGAGAGAGTCCGCCGAAAGATTTGATGCGAGCGTTTCCCAAACTCCGGAACGATAGCTGCGACTGAGCAGGACATTGACCGAGTCCACATCACGGCGCGTCCATCGGATCGCCACCGTGTCGTCCACGGCCCAGATTTCCCCACCGGTCGGAGTCTGCAGGACAATTCCGGGATTGATGATGGAAATGTCGTTCTCAGTGGTATCTCCCACCGTCGGCTCCGAACTGAGGAAGACTCGGAAACGAGCCTGATTCGTCGTGGGCTCTGTCACAGTCCACGAGAAGCTGTCGCCAGTGACTGTCGTTGTAAGGCTCTCCCATAGCCCCGAAGGATAGTTGCGATCCAGTTCGACGCTGACATTTCCGTCGGCATAAGACCGGCTCCACCGAATCATTCGCGTGGAATCCACAATCCACACTTCGGGCGTCGATGGCGCTGTGATGATCAGCGTCGGTGTGGCAATGATGAAAGCAAAATCTGATGTATCTCCCACGGTTGGGTCTGAGTTCAGGAAAACTCGAACACGATTGGCGCTACCTGTCGGCCCGGCAACCGGATAGCTGAAGCTATTGCCCGACTCGGCACTCGCGAGCGTCTCCCATCCTCCAGTCGGAAAGTTTCGGCAAAGTTGCACCGATACCGCGCCATCAGCGGCGCGGCGCGACCAGGTGATTGATTCCATGGTGCTGGTGAGCCAGGTCTCGCCTCCGTTGGGAGAAATCACAGTCAGAGTTGGTATCGCGATGCTGAAATCACCATCGCAGGTGTCTCCGATGGACGGTTCAGCCGTTAGATAGACGCGCATGCGAGCGTCGTCCGTTTCCGGACTCACGACCGTCCAGACAAAGGAGTTGCCAGTGGCGCTCGTTGTGAGATTCTGCCACGCCCCAGATGGGTAGGCCCGATTCAAAGCAACGGTCACGGCGCCCGACGCATAGCTGCGATTCCATTCGATCGTAAGCGGCGATCCGACCGGCAGGGTTTCGCCGCCGGATGGATGCGTCAGCGTGAGACCGGGAGCGACGATGAAGAAATTCGAGGCCGACACATCCGAAATGGTCGGAGTGCCTGTGAGAAATACCTTGACACGGGCAGAGTTCGTGGCCGGTCCGGAAACTGTGACGGGATAGGTCGTGCCGGTAGCGGTTGTTGTCAGCGTTTCCCAGCTCCCTTGAGGGTAGGCGCGATTCAGAGCGACCGTTACATTTCCCGGTGCATTGTCGCGGGTCCAGCTAATCGTTTCACCCGCATCCACGACCCAAGTCTCTCCTCCATTCGGCGCTATGAGAGTGAGACTCTGCGTTTCTTGATCAATCGAGAAATTGGCATCGGACACGTCATAAATTGCCGGCTGAGCCGCGGAAACGACTTTGACGCGCGCAGAAGAGGTCACCGGCTCGGTTACGGTCCATTCAAAGGATTCACCGGT
>CAZJAD010000128.1:0-1897 GCA_964543855.1 uncultured Alphaproteobacteria bacterium | reverse complement strand
CTTCCCAACTGCCGCTCGGCCAATTTCGGTTCAACTCGACATTCACGGGCGAGGTCGAGGTTTGTCGCGTCCAGCGAATCGTGCGCGTCTCACCCGGCGTCCATACATTCCCGCCGTTCGGGTTTGTTATGGTCAGCCCGGGACTCGAAATCGTAAAGGAGGCATCGGAGGTGTCGCCGACTGTCGGGAAGTAGAAGAAGTAAGCGCGAATGCGAGCGTTTGAAGTCGTCGGCGATGTCACGGGCCAATCATACGAGAGCTGCGTCGTATTCGCGATCGTCTCCCAACTGCCACCCGGGTAGTTCCGGTTTATCTGAATTGTGACAAAGTTGCTGACACCGACGAAAGACCACGAAATGGTTCGGGTGGTGCCGTAGACCCAGTTTTCCCCTCCATTCGGGGTAAGGAGAGTGATTTGTTGAACTACGATGGAGAAGTTCCCGTTCGATACATCGGAAATGGATGGATTGGAGACGGATGTGATGCGAATCCGAGCATTCGAAGTGGTCGGACTGGTGGCGGTCCAGGTTTGACTGCCATCGTTCGGCGTGGAGGTGAAGAGTGTTGTCCATGACCCACTGGGATAGTTACGATTCAGTTCAATCTTCACATTGCCGCCGAGGCCGCCGGAACTCCAGGTAATCGTGTTACCGGCGCCTACGGCCCAGACTTCCCCACCATTTGGAGAAGTAACCGTGATCGTTGCCGCGCCTCCGGAGACTTCCCACATGCCGCGGCCGTGAGTCGCCGCGCGCAGCGTGCCGGTCGTCGGATGGAGCGCCAGGTCATCCACCACAACATTCGGCAGACCCGACGAGAAACTCGCCCAAGTCGCCCCACTATCCGTCGATCGATAGACACCAAGGTCGGTTCCCGCGTAGAGCGTGCTCGGGTTGCTGCCGTCTATCACGACGACATTGACCGGCTGATCCGGCAAGCCACTGCTGGAGTTGTTCCAGCTCCCTCCACCGTTCGTGCTCTTGTAGACATGCCCACTGCCGTAACCGGAGACTGTAACGAAGACCGTGTCCGGGTCGGAAGGATGCACGGCGACACGCGTCACATACCGGTTCGGCAATCCGGACGAGATATCCGACCATGAACCGCCGGTATTCGTGGTCTTGAAGACCTTGCCACCTGCCTCGCATCCTGCGTAGATTGTGCTCGTCGCCGAAGGGGCAATCGCCAGCGTGCTGATGTCGTACGAATACAAGTCGGATGAAATCGCACTCCAGTTTGACCCTCCGTTCGTCGTGCGGTAGACTCTGCGCGTGGCCGTATAGAGCACCTGTCGATTGGTCGGGTCCATCACCACCGGCGTCACCCATGCGCCATAACCGGAAATCCCGTTTTGGATGGAGAACCATGAACTCCCGCCATTGGTGCTCTTGACATGCGAGCCCATCTGGGTTTCCGCATAAACGATGTTGGGATCGGTGTAGTCCACGACACAATAGCCGCCGTCACCGCCATACACTTCAGCCCAGGTTGTCGAACCCGTATACTTGTTTGTGCCGTTGTCTTGAGTACCTCCGTAGGCTTCGGAAGGAGCCTGAAGGGAATTCCCCATCGCGTAGAACTGGAAGGTCACTAAACCGTTGTTTAGCCCGGACCAAGACGAACCGCCGTTCGTGGAACGGAAGAGCCCGCCGTCTGTCCCGGCATAGATGGTGTTCGCGTTCGATGGATGGAAGGCAAAGGCATGATGGTCGGCGTGGGCGTATTGGCTGTGTCCAGACGGATAGTTCCAATAGGTTATGTGCGACCAGTTGACGCCTCCGTCGGTCGATTTGTAGAGGTCGATTCCCGCCGCGTAGACAATGTTCGGATTCGTTGGATGAACGGCCAGCACATTGTTATACCAGCCCTGGCCGCCATAGAAGTTCGGCGAGGTGGC
>CAZJAD010000127.1:0-4922 GCA_964543855.1 uncultured Alphaproteobacteria bacterium | reverse complement strand
AGGCCAAAGGCTGGAGACATCGAGAGCATAACTGCGGCAATCAATACCGACTGCAAAGCTCTCTTGAGTCGATAAAGTACCATCGGAGTTGGACCTTCAAACATCGGAGGTGACATGATTCTGTCGTCCGGAACGACCAGGACGAATCAGACCCTTTGACTGCCCTTGTATCTGGAGCCACCGCTGCGGGTACGGACTTTCGGCACGCTAACAGGAGGCCGCGCACTTGGGGGTACTATGCAGTGTCATTGGGCGTTTTCGAGAGGCGTCTATAGAGATTGACGGGCGCTGGAGGACTTATGACCGAATCTACCGTTGTAAATTAACAGAAAATCAGAGAAAAGCAAGAAGAACCGCGACAGATGACAAAACAAAACTGACCCGGCACGACATGAGAAAGTTGTGGCGAGAAATCAATAAATTTCTTATATTAATTAGGTTTATGGATTTGGCAATTGTGAGGAACACGATGAATCTGAAGTACCGCACTTTGTTGGGGTGGTTCTGCGGGGCGCTCGTGGCGCTCTCGGTATCTACCGCCGATGCTGTTCAGGTGCGCGAAAACATGCTCGATTCGCGTTTGGCCGAGGTGGTGCTCACCTCGAAGGCTGATCTGTCCGTCATTAATCAGGCCGGGGGAATCATCGACCGCGTGGTCGGCAATATCGCCGAGGTCTATCTGTTGGAGCAGGACTTCGACGATCTGCGCGCCCGCGGTTTCTCGGTGCGCTGGATTCCGGACCTCAAGACGGAATTCATGCAGCAGCTCTGGGAAGAGACGCGAGGCGGACCAAGCCCGCTCTTAGATTACCATACCAACAACGAAATCGAAGCCGACTTCAGCACTTGGCAGACGACTTATCCAACCCTTTTTCAATATGGATCGATCGGTCTCTCGGTCGACGGCCGAAACATCTGGGTCGCCAAACTTTCAGACAATGTGACCGTCGACGAACCCGAAATTGAGGTCAAGTATATCAGTACCATGCACGGCAATGAGCCCTTGGGTACCGAAATGTGTATGTATTTCATCGAAGACATGCTTGTGCAGTATGGCCGCGATCCCGAATTGACCGAGCTGATGGACGATTTCGAAGTCTGGATCATCCCCCTGATGAATCCCGACGGTCATGCGAATGGTGAGCGGTGGAACTCAAATGGTGTGGATCTCAACCGCGACTTCCCCGACCGCGTCGACGACTCGGTGAACACCACAGCAGGGCGCCAAATCGAGACCGCGCATGTGATGAACTGGTCCTGGGATCACACCTTCGTCCTCTCGGCGAATTTCCATACGGGCTCGCTCGTTGTCAACTATCCCTGGGATAACAATTACACCCATCAGGATATCTACTCGCCGACGCCGGAAGACCCGCTCTTCGTTCACCTCTCCCTCCAGTATTCGCGATGGAACTCTCCCATGTACAACAGCTCTGTGTTCCCGCAGGGCATCACAAACGGAGCTGACTGGTATCACATTTTGGGAGGAATGCAGGACTGGAATTACACCTGGATGGGTGACAAAGAGGTGACGATCGAGTTGAGCACCACTTTCGAACCGGATACGAGCCTGCTCGATGATTACTGGGACGACAATCATCTCAGCATGCGCCGCTATCTGCTCGAAGCCAAATACGGCGTGCGCGGCATCGTCTCGGATTCCGTAACCGGATCGCCGATTGCAGCCGATGTCCAACTATGGGACATCCCGTATCTGACTTACGCCAGCCCGGTTCATGGCGACTACCATCGCATCCTGCAGGCCGGTACCTATTCCCTGACTTTTTCCGCGCCCGGTTATCAATCGAAGACATTCCCTTCGGTAGTCGTTCCCGCCGATAGCTTCACCGTCCTGGATGTGCAGCTCGCGCGCGCGCCGAGTGCCGTGATTTCCACCGATCCCGTGGTCATCAGCGAAACCATCGGCGAGTGCGATTCATTGGATGTCCCATTCACCGTGGTCAATACGGGCGATCTGAGTCTCAGCTGGTCTGCGGAAGAAGGCTTCGTCAATCAGGGCGGCTACGGCAGCGCCGTCGGTGCAGGATGGCGCTTCATCGACAGCGATCAGCCGGGAGGGCCCGTGTATGACTGGGTGGACATCACCGGAATCGGCCAGGAACTGAATTTCTCCTCCGACGACCAGAATCTCGGACCTTATGCCATCGGCTTCGACTTCCCCTTCTACGGACAGATCCGGAACAATCTCCGAGTCGCGGCCAACGGCTGGATTTCGTTTACATCCTCCGCCACCGGAGAGACCTCCTGGCGCAACAAGTACCTGCCGGACGCGACCGCTCCCGAGAACATGATCGCTGCCTGGTGGGATGATTTGAGTCCGCAGCGCGTCGGCTCGTCAGTCCACCTCTACACGAACAACACAGACAGCCTCATCGTCACTTTCACCAGTGTTCCAAGCTATGCCGACAACGGACTCTACACCTTCCAGTTCATCTTGCTGGCATCAGGAAAGATCATTTTCCAGTACAACGATATGGGAGAATTCCGTTTGAATTCGTCCAGCATTGGCCTGCAGAACAGCGACCGCACGAAGGGCTCAACCGTCGTTTACAACCAGCTCTATATCCACGACAACATGGCGATTGCTTACTGCCCGCACTCGATGGTGCAGTTGATTCCTTCGTCCGGCACGGTGCCCGCACAGAGTACGCTGCCTGTCACAGCACGCCTGAAGTCCTGCTGCCTGCCATCCGGCGTCAGTTCCGGGATGCTGGCAATCTCGTCCAATGATCCGGTGACGCCGATTCTCGAGGTAACCGTGACGCTCGATGTGACGACTGGGCCGACACCGGAACCGGTGACCGATCTCGTGATTCTACCCGAACTGGACAACATCCGCCTCTCGTGGACTTCGGCGGCGAACGCGGATTCATACTATGTCTGGCACAGCCAGGATTTTCCGGTTGAACTCACGGCTCCGAATTTTGTCGCCAGCGTTGACGATACAACCTATCTGGATACGGCGGCAGCTGCTGACACGCGAGGGTTCTATGTCGTGACCTCTGTCAGATAGTCGAACGATTTCGTATTTCATCATACAGAGTAAGCTCTTTCTTTTCGTTGCGATTTCAGGGGCATTTTCGAGTTTAAGCTTTGAGGTGCTACCATGCGGCTTTTCCAAAATTTCTTTATCTGCTTGTTCATCATTTGCCTCGCCGTAACAGCATTTGGTCAATCGGAATACCGTCCCCATATGCTCGTCAAGGTCACGCCCGAGAACGAGGCGAGGCTGAAGGCTCTCTATCTTATCACGGAGTTGGATATCGTCCCGGGCGAAACCCGTGAGGAACCCTATGTCGTGGCCCATCCGGAAGACCTCGAACTTCTCGAGAGCGAAGGATACGCCTATACGATCATTCACGAGAACCTCGAGAAGTTCTACGCGGATCGCCTCGGCCGCCGGCTCGATGACATGGGCGGCTATCATACCTACAGCGAAATCATCACCGAGCTCGACAACATCCACAGAGACCATCCGACGATCGCCACAGAGAAGTTCAGCATCGGCTGGTCCCTTGAGGGCCGAGAGCTTTGGTGTATGAAAATCTCGGACAATCCCAATGAAGACGAGGATGAGCCCGAAGTCTTTTTCAATTCGCTGATCCATGCGCGGGAACCGGCGGGCATGGAGGCACTCCTCTACTTCATGAACTTCTTGACGGACGGCTACGGCATCGATCCCGAAGTGAACGACCTTGTGGACAATCGCGAGCTCTATTTCCTTCCCTGTCAGAATCCCGACGGCTATGTCTACAATGAGACGACCAATCCCAATGGCGGCGGCATGTGGCGCAAGAATCGCCGTGACAACGGAGGGGGATGCTGGGGCGTGGATTGCAATCGCAATTATGACTACACTTGGGGTCTGGACGACAACGGTTCGTCGCCGAATCCTTGTGACCCAACTTATCGCGGCACCGCTCCATTCTCCGAGCCCGAGACCGACTGGGTGCGCCAATTCATCAATTCCCGCCAGTTCGTCTGTGGGGACGATTATCACACCTACGGGAATTGGCTCCTCTACCCTTGGAGCACCAGCTATTTCGACGGTGATGGCTTGACGGAGGACAATGATGTCTTCGAGATGATTGGCGACTCGATGGCTTATTTCATCCATGAAGTCAATGGCGCCTGGTACACCCCGGGAACGGCTTGGCAGGTCCTTTACAATGTGAATGGCGGTTCCATCGACTGGGAATACGGCGACCAGGTCTCCAAGCCCAAGATGTTTCAGATGTCGACCGAAGTGGGAGGCAGTGGGGACGGTTTCTGGCCACCGGAATCGCGCATCCTCCCCCTGGCCCAGGAAAACCTTCCCGCGAATATGTTCTTGGCGCGCATCGCCGCATCGCTTGTACCGCCGCCCTATGCGGTGGCCTACGCGAGTCAGTGCCAAAACGAATGGTCCGGTGATGGCGACGGTGTCACCGAGCCCGGCGAGGGACTCGAGCTGACCGTCACGCTGAAGAATGTCGGAACCCAGACTCTGACGAGTCTCCATGGCCAGCTCGCGACGACGGATCCCCACGCGGTCGTTGTGCAGGACGAGGCGGATTGGCCGGAGATAGCCTCCTATGACTTCGGCGAAAGCACGACCGATTTTCAGGTATCGGTGCTCGGCACTTGCCCGCCGCTTCATCTGATTCCACTGACACTCCACATGACCGCTGACGGCGGACTCGATACCGTAGTCCAACTCGCGGCAACCGTAGGCATCGCGACACTCGCCGATAATGTCGAGGGCGGCACCGGCGGATGGACATCCGGCGGCACCGGCGATCTGTGGCATATCTCGACCCGCCGAGCCAGTTCACCCACGCACAGTTGGTACTGCGGTAACGAGAGTACCGGTCAATACAACAGCGGTATGCACTGTTGGCTCCTGTCCGATACGCTGATTC
>CAZJAD010000126.1:0-4972 GCA_964543855.1 uncultured Alphaproteobacteria bacterium | reverse complement strand
GCGACGAAACCGCGAACCACCCATACCAGGCGAGCCGTTCGAAGATCTCCATTGTATTGGCAATCCAGAAGGTCTGCGGATAGGGCGAGCGCTTTTTCTTCGTGCCAGTTGCGCTGGGTTTTTTCTCTTGATTCATGATGAAATCGCTCCAATCAGCTTGTGAGCAACAGAGACCCGTCCCCCGAGAAGGTCTCTCTGGGCAATATTCTTATCGGAATAGTATAACACTTCCCGGTCTTTCATGCAACCCGAGAATCATCCCTCGGCGCTCAAGGAGTCCAGCACATCGCGCGGCGCAATCGCGCTCATGCAGGTCGGCGGGTCACCCCACGAGCATTTCTTTTTGCCATGTCCGGTGCGAGGGCAGCAGCAGGGAACGCCGGCGGTGATTGCCAGATGCGGTGGGTGAAATCGAAAATTGACCTGTGTTGAACCATACAGGACACGGACGGCTGGCCCTCTCACGGCCATGGCCAGGTAGCTTGGACCCGTATCATTCCCCACGACCCACCGACATCTCCGCAGAAGCGCCGCCACATATTCCAACGGCTTGCCCAGAACGGCAATCGGCGCTGGGTGCAGGCCTTTGCCTATATCCGCAGCCAAAGTCGCGTCTTGCTCACCAGCGAAGATGATGCACCGAGCGTGCAGCCTCTCTTGAGCCGTCGCGGCAAGCTCGCGATAGGCCGTCGCCGGCCACCTCTTGGTAGCCCACGCTGACCCGGGCACAAGCCCCAGAAGTGGAGACGAGACTTGTTCCTCGTCGAGAAATCGACCCGCCCACTCGTCCGCGTCAGAAGAAACCGGGACATGGACATCCGGGTCCTCTACTGAGAGTCCGACCGCCCTCAACAGATTGAGTCGCCGCTCAACATGGAAAGGTTCAAGTGCGAGGTCGTTCGAGCATGTATGAGTGAAACACAGTGGCGCCCACGGAGCCTCATAGCCGACGCGAATCGGGGCCGCGGACAGCTTCGAAAGCAGACCGCTCCGAAGCGAAGGATGAGCGCAAAGGACAATATCGAATTTGCGCGTTCGCAGCTTCCGACCGAGCGCAAGGAGTGCAGCAAGCCCTCGCTCGCGCCCCGCTTTCTCGTAGACAATGAGTTCGGTGACCGCCGGGTGCCTTTGCACCACGCCTGTCGCCCGAGGGGAAACCAGCAGGGCAAGCTGGACATCCGGCCAAAGGCGCCGCACCGCCTGAATCAAGGATGTTGTGAAAACGACATCCCCAACCCAAGCCGTATCGATTATGAGGACGCGGGAGGGGTCGTCTTCCATCGGCGGTGCATCCAAAACCATTGTTCGGGGGTCTCCCGGATGGCTGTTTCGAGAAAACGCGTTGCATAGGCTGTGATCGTGTCGGCGTCGCGCGGCTCGAGACGGGATGTGTCGAGCTCCTCGAGGCTCACGATATAGCGTTCGCGCGAAATGCGGCGGGAACGAGCGAAGATGAGCGGACTGCCGGTCTTGAGATGAAAAGTCGCGGCGCCTTTCGGTGTCGAGGCCGCGCGTCCAAAAAAGGGAACGAACGCCCCGGCTTCGTGCGCATCCTGGTCCATCAGAATCGCCACGAGTCGGTTTTGTTTGAGCGCCGAAAGCACGCCGCGCACACCGTCTCGCACCTTCACAATCTGAATGCCTACGGATCGGCGAAGCTCATCCATCAGAGCCTCGACGCGCTTGTTGCGCTGAGTCGTCACAACATAGGTAACCGGGTAACCGAGAGCGGCAACGATAGCTCCCATGAGCTCCCAGTTGCCCAGATGCCCCGAGACAAAAATGGCGCCCTTGCCCTGGCGGAGCGCGTCGTCGAAAACCTGGCGATTCTTGATGAAAATCCACCGGCCCAGCGTGTCGCTCTTGATGCGCGGCAGCCAAGCAAAACTGACCGCCACTCGCCCGAAATGTCGATAGGTGCCGCGCGCAACCTGACGGACAGCACAAGGCGGCAAAGAAGGAAACGCCATCTGCAAATTATCCTTCGTTACTCTCCGACGAATTCCGATAGCGTACGCAAGCTCACCGGCCAAAGCTCCCAGAGCTCCGGCAACACGCCGTGGCAGGATCGTCACGATTACCTGAAAGAACCGCACAGCTGCGAATTCAATCGCTTGACGCCAGGGCTTCATCTTGCCTCGATATTCTGCGGTGGAGCGCCAGCACTTGCCAAATTGAAGAACTCGCGATACACTGCAATACTACTAGGCGTGACCTCTGGTCGCGCGTGAAAACGCGGAATTCCTTGGAAAAGACATAGGGCAAGGGGCTTGATGCCCCTTGTAGAGGAGAATTGACGAGGGCAAAAATACACAAGAGATGAAAGAATGCAAGGCAGGTTCAAATCACGCATATCGTGGCGAGAGAAATTGGAAAAGGAGCAGGAACCCCGAGTCGTTGGGGTTCCGCCGAAGAAGATCCTGCCAATGGACAGAGGCAAATCACCCCACTAAAGGCAAGCGCCGCCCCGAAAGTCAAGGATTTCGGAGCAAGCCTGTTGAATCTGTAGGACTTCGGACCGAGAGCACCGCTCGCAAAGTCCGTTCAGTGTCAAGCCGACAAGCTAAATAAAGCAAAATCCGCTCGATTGTCAAGGCGAAACGGGCGGTGGGCTGTATTCCGCGACCGGAGGTCACGGATAGTATTCGCCGTTGCGGGTTTTCAAACCCGCAATTGCAGCCTGGTCCGTCCAAGCTCGCGCATCGACCGCGGCAGTCCCCAACGCTGCCGGTCAGGTCACGGCCGCCCACTCCTACCTCTCTCCGGGCTTTGCTGACCCACCCAATTCCTCTGGCCCATCTCCCATCGCGTCATGTTTTTAATACACATCTATTGAACAAATGTTCACTTATGGTTTTTAAAAACAGCAAGATGGCTATTTTATGCAAAAATCGCTTGACCTTGTCAGAATAATGTTGTATATTATAGCCGCACAAATTGGAGATACCACGATGACACCTGATATCCTGAAAACCCTCGCCAAATCCCTCGGCACGACTGAAACGCTCGATCTTGACGGCCTGAAAACCGCTCTGGAAAAGGCTTCACGGGTCTGGGCGGACGACCGGGAAGCTCTCGCTGGCTACGAAAGTGAACTCCAGAAGGAGGTTCAATGTCACGCAGTATTGTGTGGCATATCACAACCTCAGATTGAACAAATGTTTAATTGGCCTCTCCGCGGCAAGGCTCTCCTGGCCTTCCGCCGCGAAATCTCGCGCCGTTTCAACCGGCGCTTCAAACTCTCGCCCGATGCCAGAACCGCGCGCCAGCCCGAGAAAACCCAGCCTCCGCTCGAACGCTGGGCGCGGTTCCAGTCGGGCAGTCGGTAAGACAGGGGGTTTAGACCCCTTGCCTTGATGTGCTTACCGCAAGGGGCTTGGAGTCCCTTGCCTGAATTCAACAAAGAAAGGACTCACTATGCCTTACCTCGTCAACAATGAAGGCGTCGGCAGCGACAGCCTGCTGACCTTCAGTGTGGATACCACAGCGGACCAGGATTTCACCCAGGCTGACCTTGACGCGGGCCTGGCCGCCTGCGCCATCTCGGACGACAACGAAGTCGGAATGGGCAGTGCTGGCGACAAGCTCTTCGGCAAGGTCATCGATGTTTCCGAAGAGCTGCAATCCGGCACGACCGTTCCGGCACATTGCACGGTTCAGGCTCGGGGCGTTGCGCGCTTTAAATACGGCTCGCCCACGCCTGTGATCAATGAAATGGTGGAGTTGGACGGCACCGGTCAGGTTCGCCGCGCCTCCACATCTGCCGACATCCCCGCCGGAGGTCACAAACACAGAGGCCAGGTCATCGCCGTGGATACCACGAACACGACATGCGATGTCTGGCTGGATTAAATGAAACAAGGGGCTTCAAGCCCCTCGCCTGAGATGAAGAAAGAAAGGACGACAATACTATGACGATTGATTTCACCGGCGCTGAAGCGCTGAAGGACAAAATCACCGACCACTCGCGCTCCGGCAATCTGACTCTCTACGCCGAAGCGCAAGAGTGCGGGCTGTCGTTTTCGGAGTTGCTCGAGGAGCTCGACCCCAGTCCGCGCCATGCTGATGGCACGCCTTCGGTCCCGCTCGACGCGTTCGAACGGCAACTCTACCTCGCCAACATTGTCGTGACAGGTCAGCACGCTGCGACGCTGGAGCAATTCATGACCGGCGCGGGCTTGATTCTGCTGCCGGAATATATCACGCGCGAGATTCGACGCGGCTATCAGATGGTTCAGGATCCTTCGCAGCTCGTCGCCGCGCAGGTACCTGAGCGCGGTCCCTCGGTCAAGCCCATCTATGTGCAGACGACCGAGGCCAAGAAGCCTCTGTCTCGACGCCACGAAGCCGCGCAGTATCCCGTCGTGAAGTTGCTTTACCGTGAGAAGGAAGCCGCCATGGTGGATCGCGGTCGGCAATTTGACTTCTCGTACCGCATTCTGAAGAATCAGAAGCTGGCCGAGTTCCGCGTTTTCCTCTGGTGGGTCGGGGCACAGCTCGCTTACGATGAAATCGGAGAAATCTACAATGTCATCGTCAACGGCGACGGCACCTCGCCAGGTGCGACGGATGTCTTCAACGGCACTCCCGGCACCTGGGCCTACAGCGACATTGTTCATCTGGCGATGAGCTTTGAGGGCCCGGCGCACATGACCCACCTGCTCGGCGCCAAGAGTGACATCGAGAAGATTCTCAACCTGGATGAATTCCAGGACGCGATGGCTTGGGCGGGCACCGAGGTCTTCACGCGCACCGGAGACTACCGCACTTTCCTGCCTGTCAACACGAAGCTCGTGGTCGTGCCCAATGCCACTGAAACGAAATTCGCGGCTTTGGATCACCGGTTCGCCATTCGAGAGTCGGTGGCCCAGCCGCTCCTGATCGAAGCCGAGAAAGTCATTTCGCAGAAACTCGAAGCGGCGGTGCTCTCCAAAGAGAGCGTCTACACCATCATGGTGGACGATACCATCGC
>CAZJAD010000125.1:0-5017 GCA_964543855.1 uncultured Alphaproteobacteria bacterium | reverse complement strand
TGTGGTGGGGAGGGGCATCTCTGTCACTGGATCCCGATACGACGATCTATCGGCCCGATTCTTCATATTTCTATAATTTCAAGAGAACAGGGGATTTGACGGGGGATGGGATATCGGAATTTGCAGTCGCATGTTGGGATCATTTGCTCGTGTATCGTGGGGGACGAGGGCAGGTGGAGGTGTTGCAGGTGTTGCAGGTCCCACAGATTCATTTCACAGACATGGCGATTCCTGGGGATATCAGCGGGGATGGGCTTCCCGATTTGGTCCTGGGGAGCTACAATGATTCAAAGGTGATGGTCTACCTGGGGACTCCCACAGGCTTTGAGGGCCCGGTAGAGACATTGGATGGGATTGGGCATCACCTTGGAGGAGAGTTGACAGCCGGGGCCGATATGAATGGGGATGGCTGGGGAGATTTCGCCTGCTATTTCAATACACGCGATTCCACCTTTGTACTTTTTCATCCGCATCCCGAGGACTATCTTGGGAACCGCAAGATCTTCAAAGGGCATCGGGCGGCTCTGGTTCCTCGAGCCTATCAGTCGGGGCGGCCAGCACTGGTGTTGGGTTACTATGGAGGCTATTTGAATCCAGTTGATTTTCGCATACACTTGGGCGGGCAGGAGCTGGATACGATCCCAGATGCAACCCTTACACTTGGTGACCTGTTCTGGGCAAGTCTACCAACTCATGCCGGAGATGTAAATGGGGACGGCTGGGAGGATTGGTTGGCAGGGAGCCATGACAACTATGGGTATCTCGGCGCATTTGTGCTCTTCCTGGGAGGCCCCTGGATCAGCAACTATACCTACTGGCATGGCGGTTTTACAGGCTACTGGGGTGAGGGCATACATCTGAATGGTGTGGGCGATGTCAACGGAGACGGGATAGACGATTTTGCCGTGATTTGTAACGATGACACCACAGGTCACCATCAATACGGCCAGATTGTGGTTTTTGCCGGAGATGAGGGATGGCATGTGGCGGTGGATGACAGACGCACTGCGCCTCTTCGTTCGACGGTGACGATTCAAGCGTATCCGAATCCATCAAATGCCGGGACACGAATCGAGGTGTTGGATGTTCCACCCGGGAGGGCAACCATTGAGATTTGGAATGTCTTGGGGCAACGGGTTTGGAAACAGGAAGTGCAGGCTTCGGGCAGCCGCGTGAATCTGACCTGGAGAATGCAGGATGCTCGCGGCCAGTCAGTCGCGGCGGGAGTCTACTTCGTTCAGGTGGTGCAGCGGGGAAGTTCACTGGCACGGAACAAGATACTGGTGACACGGTAATCCTAACCGCGATACCAGAGAGCGATCCATACTACCGCCACAATCAGCAGAACGGTGAAGACAACATTCAAGCGCCGTCCTTTATCGTTCTCGCTCTCCTGAAGAAAGGAAAGCCCCGACTCATTGCTTGAGTCGGGGCTGCATCATGCCCTAATAGATGAATCAATGCTCAGTTCGTGTTGGCCTGAACCACGTAGAAATACTTGCCGTCAGGGACAACGCCGGTGTCCTGATAGGTTGTATCCGATGCCGTGCCCACATAGGTGCCTGCGTCGGGTGTGAAAAACGGCGATGTGTCCCGATAGACCTTGTACTCATCCACCGTGATGGGATTGTCGTGAATATCCTCGCGCACAGCATTCCAGCGCAACTGGATGTCACTTCCCAGAGAGATCGCCGTCAGATTCGCCGGCGCCTTCGGACTGGCTGCCGAAGCCTTCTGGGTCGTGAAGAGAATCGCCCGCCCGCTCTGCATTGATGCCGCTCCCGGAATATCGGGATGGGTCTGGTTCCAATAGCTGTAGAGCACGCCATCGGTCTCGGTCAAGTTCTCTATCCCGACCGTTGCGTAATCGTTCGATGAGTAAACATCCTGGGTATTACTGCAGGTCATGTACTGGAAGAGAATCTCGCCGTCGCCGGTCGGCGTCTGCGGATAACCCGGTTCATAGAGAATACACTCGAAGGTCTCTGTGGGATTCGAGCCCCCGTTGTACTTGTAGACGCGGCTCCACTCGATAATGAAGCGGTGATTGGCCGCATCGTGATATTTATACACTCCGGGCGGGTGCCAGCATGTGATGTCGAGTTGATACTCGCCGCAGCCTTCCGCATAATAAGCCTCGATGAGCAGGTAATAGGTTCCTGCGTTCAGCGAGACATTTGATATAACGGAGAGACAACCGGAAGAACCACAATCATCATCATCCGAAGCTATGTGGCTGCTGGCGCAGCACTCGCCATCCAGATACATGTAAGAATCCCAGGCGTAGGGCCCACCCGGGGAATTGCACATACTGAAGGTATACGCGCCGTCTTCGAGAATCTCAATCTCATAGATGTGATCCTCGGTCTCACGCGTGTCACAATCGTTGCCCGCACCGCATGTGCTTCTTACCGGGCTGGAATACCCCGTGCAATCCACCGAGATTTGGAAATCCGGGTAGCATTCATCCAGATGTCGGGCTCCGTGTGGATTTCCCGCACTCATCGCAGGATCCTTGTCTCCATCTTCCGACTCGCTGCTATAGGCGGCGCCGGTTACCCGCAGGTCATCCCAGAAGGGAGCGATCATCGCTGCAGGACCCAGAGCCCCGGGAATGGTCCAGTTGCGGAACGAGGTGTGAACCGCTTGCTCAGCTCCCATTGCCAACCAGCCATTGGAGCAGACGGCAATGTCTGTGAAGTCCTGCCCGTAATACGTGAAAGTGAACGGCAGGTTCGTGGACACGGACATATCCGCCTGGTCGGCGTTATCGATAATGCCGAGTGAGGTGCCGGATCCGCCATAGCGTGGGTCGATCTCCACCCAGTCATAGGTCGGGTGTTTCTCGTAGGCCAAATCGGTGTTGTCGAACGCCCAGTAGCCATGCGAATCCGCGGGTGTTGGCGAGTTCGATGCGATACTGCCAATGTACAGGTTGAAGTAGACTGTGTCTGCGAAACCCTGATCAAAAGGAAACGTGCAGGTCAGCGGAATTCGCTCGCCCGGGAAAGCGTCAAGCGTCGCGGATATGCCGAAAGGATCATCCATGTTGTCCGTATTGCCACCTGGATTCGCCCCGCGAAATGTGCCCACACTATCGGTGATAATCACCGCCGGATTCCCCGAACGCAGGTAGCCGAATGTCTGTCGAGTCGCGCGTTTTCCCGCGTTGACGAGCTTGACCCAGATTCCACCGCTCTCACCCGGGTCCAATACCCCATTCCCCACATCGGTCAATGTGTACTTGGAGTATTCCAGATTGCCGTTGGCGACCTTAATAGGAACCGCGCTGATCCAGGTATTGGATGCGTCATCCGTGACGGTCAAGACAAACTGCAGCACATGGCCGTCCGGGACATAGTCGGCCACCGTGAAATCGAAATCATCCGGAGGATTGACCGTCTCTCCTGAGTTAATCGTCCCGTAGTTCTCATAATCATCGTTGATGCTCACGAGGAAAGGATCCACCAAAGCCAGTTCGGCCACGACATCGTAAGCGGCTGATGTTCCCCAGTTCCGAAGCGGGACCGCGACCTCGACCGTCTCTCCCGGATTCGTCAATCCATCGCCATTCCCCTGACTTTCCCCATTGTTGTCGTCATCGACCACAAACATGGAGGTGGCCGGCGAAACAAACCGAGCGCTCGTCGTGACCAGCGTGTAGTTGATTGCCGGACGATAGTTATGCTTCGTCGCCGTCACAAAGAGCGTCTCGGCCGTCGCCGTCTCAAAATTGAAGACCACCTGGCCATTCACATCCGTCCAATCCCCGAGGAAGATTTCCGTTCCTTTCAGCAGGTTCACATAGACCCCCTCCACCGGCTGCGCACTTTGGCCTGTCACGGTCAGTGTCAGGCTGTTCAACCCAACGGAAGCAGCCGCGGGATTATCGACATACAACTGCTCCGGCGTGTCCATGTAAACATCCACGGCCGGATCGCCAATCAGGGACTCGAAATGGCAGAAATCGTCCACATACGACGAGTCCTCTGGATAGTTGAGGCGCAATTCAATCTTGGAGCGGCTGATGGATCCGCCCGTGGTGTATATCCCTTCCCTCAGGAGTGCCTGAAAGACCCCGCCCGTCAGGCAGTTGTTAAAGCGCGTATGCGTTGCCATCGACGAGGTCCCGATGGCCCCGATCACCCCCGTCGGATTGACGGTCGATCCGGCCTTAAGCAGACATTCGCAGACCGACGCGTACGCATCATCATAATTGAAATCATTGGTTCCGCAGGTGATGGTGAGCATAAAAGGCAAACGCCAGTAATTGTTCAGGCTGTTGATCTCCGTCTGGTCGAAATCTTCCATGCGAAGGTAACCGCGATAAGCATACAGCGAGATGCCCGAATTGATACTACTTACCATCTTTGCGCCGGTTACACTTTCATGGATGTAGTAGACCGTGTCGATACAGGAACTCGTATACCCGACCTCCAGCATCCGTTCCCGGATCCAACGCATCACCTGTACCGGCGAGATACCGGATCCACTGCCGGCAAACAAGCCGCCCCCTTTGAACCAGCTCGGATTGCTGCCCCCTGAAGGCGGTGCCGGATCCTGCTCGTAACCGCAGATTTTCGATACGATGACATCTAACTCGGATTCTGTATTGAAGCAACAGCGTCCAAGATGCACATCCGGAAGCAGATCGTAGCCGTCGAGGCGGGAATAGTAGAAATCACCGACGCCCCCACCTTGGCTGTAGGCGGGCACGGCATACGTGCCGTCATTATCCCCCAAGAGGCACACAAACTCCAGTGGCGGATAGGCGAGGTTGTATCGGTTCTGGATGTAGCTCTTAAGACCGCTCGTCGTCCACGAAATCTGACTCGGATCACAGAGTTCGACGGTGTAACCTTTGCGCTCACGCCACGTTGCCAGAGGTTCGATATTGTCCAGAAGCGCAGTGCTCCGGAAAATGTAAAGCAGCGTCCCCCGAACCACCTCCACATCCACACTGACCTCGTCCCAGTTCGGCACCAGCGCACGCAGCAGACTCGCCGTCGTCTCCGTG
>CAZJAD010000124.1:2395-5090 GCA_964543855.1 uncultured Alphaproteobacteria bacterium | reverse complement strand
GCAAATCCGTCTGGTCCGGAGCGGCCCAGCTCAATGATCTGCCGCAATCCGATGACACCGACCTGCCGTGGCAAGGCGTTCAGAGTCGCCAGTATGAATGGCTGCCAGAACCGGCTCATCTGCTCCGGTGTCACGCGGACTCCTTTGAGCCAGGCCTCGGCGGTGAGCGCTGGAACCGGCTGCACGGACATCAAACGGCGCAACTGGGACACCAGACCGAACCGCTGCGCAAGAGGCAGCGCGCCGTACGAAAGCAGTCCGCCGAGTGGAGCCAGTAGACCGGGAAGCCGAAGGAAACGCAGGTGATATTCGGGAGTGTCAATGCCTTTGAAGGGAAGATGGAACGGACGGATCCAGAGCAGATCGCGGTCTGTGCCAAAACCTCGAAGCAGCGCGAGAAAATCGCGGTAGGATCCCGCGATGACATGAGGGCCCAAATCCAGTTGCAGGCCGAAATCGCGGTCGAAATAGGAGCCGACGCGACCGCCCAACTGCTGGCCTCGCTCAAAAAGAACGGCGGGAATGCCGACGCGAGCAAGATGAAACGCGGCACTGATTCCCGCCACCCCACCGCCGACAACAGCGACCGGCAGGCGGCTTATCGGAATGGATTCCATAATCCGGAAACTGCGGTGCAGACCGCGGAAAGCTTTCGTGCAGAATGGACGCGTGGAGACGCGCCCGGTCGCCGCGCGATTTCTTCAAAGGCTTGGCGATAGACAGCCGCCATCGCAATGGCAGGCCTGAGTTGCCGTCGCCGGTTCGCAGGCAACGCTTCCCCGGCGGCGCGGAAGAACTCGCGACCTTGTTTTACCGCCGCCTGCCACCAGAGTCGAACCTGCTCTTTCTTGTCCCCGGCAAGCAGATCCTCCACGGTCAGGTCAAACTCGCGCAGACCAGACTGGGGTAGGTAGCAGCGCCCTCGGCGGTGATCTTCCTCGATGTCGCGCAGGATATTCGTCCACTGGAGCGCGATACCAAGTGTGTCAGCGAAACTATCTGCACTGCCGTCCCCAACGCCAAATATCCTCACCGAGCAAAGCCCCACGGTTGAAGCCACCCCGTGAGCATAATCGCGCACCTCATCCATCGTTTCAAAATGGCGCACAGCCATATCGGATTCAATCGTATCGATCAGCTCATTAAGAATGCTCTTTGCCAGTCCATACTTCGCTATCGTATCGCCGAATGCCCGAGCAATCATGTCGGGATTTGGAGCGGTATCTCCGGCGACAAGCTGCCGACGGCGGGCAAAAAGCTGAGCCGCATCCTGCGAATTGCTTCCATCAACCACATCATCCAACTCCCGGCAGAACGCATAGAGCGCACAGAGCGAAGCGAAGCGTTCCCGCCGGAGAAGCCGAATCCCGTAATAGAAATTGCGCGCGGCCTGCCGCGTCACCTCAACGCAGTAATCGTACGCCTCCCGCAGATTCTTTTCAGAAGGGTCAGGCGTCACCTGTCCGCCATGCCGTTTGCTTTCTACTTGAGGATTATGACCGGATAGGTTTTTGATAGAAACATCCTGTATTGCCCCATAGGAACAAACGTTCCAAAATAGGTGCCACTGGGAAGTGCGTCCGGGAGACGAATACTGTGCACGCCGTTTAAATGGGAATAGGGAGCAGAAAAGACGCACTGGCCGAGGATATTGAAGAGTGAGAAGGTGCCTGAGAACGGACCGTGAGAAACACTCAAATACAGAGTGCTGGTCACCGGGTTCGGGTAGACTTCCATGCTAACGCCAAGTGCGACCGGGCCGCGCGACCTAATCGCCGTTGCCGTGGTGTCTATTGAAGTGTAGAGAATATTGCCAGTCTGCGGGTATTGGCGGATGAAGAAGAGGGTCCTTCCGTCAGCGGCGATGCACGGATCAAACTCCCGCTCGGATGTGTTGACGGGAGATGGCAGGGCGACTGCTAGTTGCCAGACCCCATTTACCCAATTGCTACACCAAATATCCCCCATGTTCGATCCTGATCGAGAAAAAAAGAGCCGGCTGTTGTCAGGAGACAGGCAAGCGTGTTCCTCAGACCGCGGGGACGAAGCGTTGACATTGGGTCCAAAATCCACGAGTGGCCCCCAAGTTCCATCTGGTTGCTTTTCGCTGTAATAAACATCATTATCGCCGTATCCCGTCGGTCGCCAGGAACACACGAGAAGCGTCTCGCCATCCCGACTGATCCCCACTGACCACTCCATATACTCGCTGTTGATATTTGCGCCGCAGTTGATTACCGGTCCCCAGCCCGTATCTGTCCGCACGCAGTAGTAAATGTCATAGTCCCCATAACTCCCCTCTGGTCTCTCCCAACTCATGAAGTAGAGCGTATCCCCACTGGGACTTTCGCATGGCGATTCCTGTCGCGTGCCGCTGTTGATATGCGCAGCTACAGATCGCCAAGATTGCCATGGAGCACCAACCGAGTCACGCTCTGTAAAAAAGATGTACCCCGTGAAGGCGGCATACACACGGAGATTGTCGTTGCTGGTCCAAGGCCCTCGAACCGCTGTACCGGTCGGCAAGTCAAAGGGTTCCGGCTCCGTCCACTGGGCCATCACGACGATTGGCCAGAGCAGGAGCGATAGAACGACTCCATTTCCCTTCATGTAGACATCTTCTCAAAAAACTGGGGAGATACACTGCCTGACTGACTCTGTCTTGACGAAGAGAAGCTTGAGGAATACAAAAGAT
>CAZJAD010000124.1:0-2295 GCA_964543855.1 uncultured Alphaproteobacteria bacterium | reverse complement strand
AGGAGAATCCGCCCTACCGGCACTGCAGAATAAGTGCAGTAATCTAACAACTCATCCCGGGTATCGTAGAGGGTTTGCTGTTGGTCTCGACGGAAAGCGACGAGCAAATCGGAGAAAGGTTTTTTCTCGAGGGGATAAACGCTCAGCAGTTCTTGGAGACGGCGAAAGAGAGGCAAAGCGGCCCTTCCTTCAAAAGCCGCTTCCAGATTCTGTTCCCAGATGTCGAGCGCCTCGAGGGCGCTTGCGGGATCGTCCAACTGATCCGCGAGATTGTCGGCGCCCCGGCAGTAGGCGTAAATAACCCGAAACGGGTGGCGAAACCGACGTGGCAGGAAAAACGACGCGACCGGGAAATTCTCGCGGCCCTCGGCCTTCCGATCCGCGTCGGGCGCCAACGGGTCAACCGCCAGAGCCTCAATCGTCTTCAGATGTTCCTGTTCCGATGTCTCCGGATGCGAGGTTTCCATAAAGGCCACTGGAGACAGACACTCCTTCGATCTGCTGGGCCCCGATTTTATTGCTTCTTTTGCAGCGAGCCACAAAACATTTCCAGTGGTAATAGCCTTCCATCCCTACCTGCTTCGACTGATAGGCGTTCTCATCGGTAATTTCTTTGCCACAGGCTTGGCAAACCATTTCTCATCCCCTCCCTGGTATCATCGTCATCACACGAAGCCCTGCCAAAACCAAACCGCGGTGCCATGAAACCCTTTGGACAATGCTCGAGTGCGTTCGACTCAAGCCCTGGTTTACGCGTGGCACTTCCGCCAAGTTTTCAGCAAAAACTATGACACCGTGAAACCTCCTGCTTCAGCAAGCACTTCTTCAACATCCTGTCGGATTTGGGCCAGGCGTTCAGGCGAATCGGCCTCAAAGCGAAGAACAAGCACTGGCTGCGTGTTCGACGCTCGCACCAGACCCCACCCACCGGGATAAGTGACCCGCACACCATCTAAGTCGAAAATCGGCAACCGTTTCTTGCGCATAGCATCGCGCACCTTCTGGACAACTTCAAACTTCCGTTCGTCGGGACAATCGACCCGGATTTCCGGCGTGCTGAATGTCGCGGGAACATCAGAAAGCTCCTCTTCAATGGAATGGCCCAATTCAGCCACAACCTCAATCAAGCGCCCCGAAGCGTAAATGCCGTCGTCGTAGCCAAAGTAGCGGTCGGCAAAGAAGAGATGACCGCTCATTTCCCCGGCAAACAGCGCCTTCTCCTCCCACAGTTTGCGCTTGATCAAAGCGTGCCCGGTCTTCCACATGATGGGTCGTCCACCTCTCGCCTTCACATCCGCGAACACATTGTCCGACGACTTGACATCCGCGATAATCGCCGCACCGGGATGTTGCTGCAGAATCCTGCGTGAGAAGAGAATCATCAACTGATCTCCCCAAAGCACCCGACCGTCGCTGTCAATCGCACCCAAACGGTCGGCATCCCCGTCATAACCAACTCCGACTTCCAGGCCCTTGTCGGCGACAAGCTGCTTGAGGTCAACCAGATTCTCTTCAACCGTCGGATCTGGATGATGGTTCGGAAACTGGCCGTCGACTTCACTGTAGAGATCGTGCACTTCACAGCCGAGCTCACGGAAGATAGCCGGCGCCACAAGACCCGCTGTGCCGTTGCCGGAATCCATTCCAACGCGCACGCCGCGCGCTACAGACAGGTTCTTCACCAAGAAGTCAATGTAAGGATCGAGGATGTCGTAATGCGCTGCCGGTCGTGACGACCCCTTTTCAAAATCCTCATCCTCAATGATACGCCGGATTTTCTGAATGTCCCGACCGAAGATAGACTCCCGACCCAAGGTAAGCTTGAGTCCATTAAACTCCGGCGGGTTATGGGAACCCGTCACCATAACGCCACCGTCCTTTTTCAGATGAGCAATCGAGAAATAATGAACCGGTGTCGGGCAGAGACCCGTCTCCGTGAGTTTGAGCCCACACGACGCCAGTCCCCCGGCCAAGTCATGGGCGATGCGCTCAGAACTCAGGCGTCCGTCGCGTCCGAGCGTAATCTCCCGCGCACCCTGACGCTTCATGAAAGTCCCAATCCCGCGTCCGAGTGCCTCAACGGTCTTGGTCTGCAAATCTCGTTCGACGACTCCGCGAATATCGTATTCACGAAAAATAAGAGGACTGATTTCCATAAGCAACTCTCTATCCTATTTAGCTAACGAAGAGTCAAGTGCAGCGGGTAAACTGATGCACACCTTTCTGTCACATCGATTCTCACAACGCAGTCGTCTCAGGACTCGCCCCCGAGACCGAGACGGCAACATGCTTCTT
>CAZJAD010000123.1:1893-5301 GCA_964543855.1 uncultured Alphaproteobacteria bacterium | reverse complement strand
AGGTCGGGTCCCCAGGTGGGCGTCGGTTTGCGCAGGAAAATGTCAAGAGCTCTCAAGCGGAAATCGCGCATCCAGTCGGGTTCGCTTTTGTATGCCGAGATCTCTTCCACGACCCATCTGGAGAGACCCTTCTCCATCTTGACGAGATACTTCTCCGGCTTATGAAAGCCGTAGCGTTCGTAGTCGCCTATGTTCAAATCAGAAGTCTTGTCAGCCATATTGTCGTTCACTTGTGGTCGGAGACCTGTTTCCTCACCGGCGTTTCATGGTTGTTTATGATGTCAGCACACCGTTTTTCACCCAATCGTACCCTCGGCTTTCGAGTTCGAGAGCGAGCTCCTTGCCGCCGCTCTTGACGATACGGCCTTCCATGAGGATGTGGACATGGTCGGGGATGATGTAGTTCAAGAGGCGCTGGTAGTGTGTGATGAGAAGCGCACCCATGTGCGGGCCGCGCAGCTTGTTGACGCCGCGAGCGACAATCTTGAGGGCGTCAATATCCAGGCCGGAATCTGTTTCGTCGAGAATGGCCATCTCCGGCTCGAGCACGCCCATCTGCAGAATCTCGTGCCGCTTTTTCTCGCCACCTGAAAAGCCCTCGTTCAGGTAGCGCTCAGAGAATGCCGGGTCTATCTCAAGGAGTTCCATTTGCTGCTTCAGGTGGGCATAGAAGTCTGAAAAGCTGTGAGGTTCGTCGGAGCGTGCGGCCTGCGCCATGCGCAAGAAGTTGGTCACGGACACTCCGTAGATTTCAGCCGGGTATTGGAAAGCCAGAAACAAGCCTCTCCTGGCGCGCTCGTCGGCCGCGAGTCCGAGCAGGTTTTCGCCTTTCCACAGTATATCGCCTTTCGTGATCTGATAGCCCGGATGGCCCATGAGTGCGTTCGCCAAGGTGGATTTGCCTGAGCCATTGGGACCCATGAGCGCGTGAATCTCGCCCTTCGGCACCGTAAGGCTCACTCCTTTGAGAATCTCTTTGCCTTCTACCGAGACATGCAGGTCGACAATGTCCAGCGTGTCCAAATGTATACTCCTTTTCTTCCTCTTCACGGCTTTGAGTGGAGGTGTCTTGGCTTCGGGTCGTTACGCCTCTGCCGCTTGATCACTGGGGGATGTGTTCGAGGCTTCAACGAGGTCGGCCAGGGTGAATCGAGCGATGTAACTGCGCAATTTCTCTTCGGAGTTCAGCCAGAGGTCACGGATCGCACAGTTCTCGGCAAAATCGCAGCAGTCATCCGCGCCGGTGCATGCGTTGGCGCGCAGTCTGCCCTCGAAGACCTCGACGACTTCGAGGAGGTTGATCTCCGATGGTTCTCGGCCAAGCCGGACTCCGCCCCCTTTGCCGCGCTGTGTGTGCACAATGCCGCGACTGGCAAGCTGGGCAACGATCTTGGTCAGAAAGACGGGGGGGACATTCTGTCGCGCCGCGAGATGCCGTGTCAACATGCCTCGAGGTCCACCGTTCCTCGCGATGTCCAGAAGAGCCCGCAGGGCGTAGTCGGTCTGCAAAGAGAGAAGCATGTGCCGCCTCAAGAGATAAATCGAATCGTTTCAGTCTTATTCACTTGAAATGAATTAGTTATAGCTTGAATGAAGCACTTTAACCATTTGTCTTCATTTATCATCAAATGTGTGGCAGTTGATGGAGTTTTTTCGCCTCTCTGCTGGTTATAATACGATTTTTGGAGTAAAAAGTTCCGGTTATTCGGCCTGAGGTCCGCTTGCAATTCCGGCGCGCTGCCGGGGTCTTGACAATGTCTTGTCGGCGTGCTATATTGTTTTTCGTGCTACTGTAGGGGTGGTTTGCTTGCCGGCGCGCAAGCATGCCTGAGACCATACCCTCGGAACCTGATCTGGGTAATGCCAGCGAAGGAAACAGTGGCGGAAGAGGATGGTACCAGTTCTTGACCGTCATTCGGTTTCCGGGTGACGGTTTTTTAGTTTCATTCGGGAGGACAAGATGTTTCGGCGAAACCTTCTGTTCATTCTTCTTGGTCACCTGATTTCGATTGCGGCTGAGGGAGCAATCCTGAAAGGAACGGTGACAGATTATGCCAATGGGCGTCCGGTTGCCGGAGCTGCCATCGCGGTGAAGGAAGCAGGTTTGACCGTCCGGACTGCCGAGGATGGTCGCTACCGCATCGAGTCGATTCCGTCCGGCCGGTATGTCGTGCGAGTGACCAAGCGCGGCTACACAACGGCGGTCCGTGAGGTTGTGCTCTCTGAGAATGATGTCATCACCTGGAATCCGGAACTTGCGCCGAGTCCAGAGGAAGCGACCAGCGAGCAACAGCTCGCGAGCCAGCCGCGTTATCTCATGCCGGAGGTGACCGTTACCACAACCCGGGCGCGTCGCGAAACGCCGGTCTCGTTTTCGAATCTTGACCGCGGTGATGTCGATACGCGCTATGGTATTCAGGATGTCCCGATTCTCTTGACGGAGCTGCCCGGAGTCAATGCGTACTCCGACAATGCCAACGGTGTGGGGTACTCCTATCTGAAGTTGCGGGGCTTTTCGCAGAACCGTGTCGCCGTTATGCTCAACAATGTGCCGCTGAATGATGCGGAATCGCACGAGGTGTTCTGGATCGATCTGCCCGATTTCCCCAGCGATGTTCAGGACATTCAGGTTCAGCGCGGCGTGGGCAGTTCGCTTTATGGAGCGGCCGCCTTGGGTGGCTCGATCAACCTCGTCACGCGAGTGCCCGGCATGGGAGACGAGCCGGGAATCAGGCTTTCCAGCAGCTACGGCAGCTTCAACACTCGCAAGGCGTCTCTCGCGATGAGTTCCGGACGCATTGGCGGAAGATACGGTGTCACAGGGCGATTGACTCGAATCCACTCCGACGGCTATCGCTTCGGCAGTTGGACGGACCTTTGGAGCTACTACCTGTCGGGGGCGCGGTTCACACCGTCGCACACGACGCATGTGAATCTCTACGGAGGTCCCGAGAAGACACATCTCGCTTACGAGGGCATTACGCGGGAAGCTGTCGATGGAGGAGTCACCGGCGATAAGGATCACGACCGCAGGATTAATCCCATCACCTATGCCAATGAGATAGACAATTTCTTTCAGCCTCACTACGAACTGCATGATGAATGGAAGTTGACAGACAAACTGGACCTCTTTAACAGCTTCTATCTCTTCCGTGGTGATGGCTACTATGATCAGTGGCGGCCTGGCAAGAGTCTATACGAGTACTTTTTCCAGCCTGGGCAGGAGATGGTCCAGGTTGATTCGGACACGCTCTTTGAATCGTGGTATTATGTCGATGAGGACGATGATGGAGTGCCAGATCCGGACACGCTTGCGGGTGGTCGCGTCGTCTATCACCTCGAACGCTTCGACCTCTTGCGTCGGCGGAATGTGGGCGAGCTCGATTGGGGTTGGATTCCGCGCTTGAC
>CAZJAD010000123.1:0-1793 GCA_964543855.1 uncultured Alphaproteobacteria bacterium | reverse complement strand
ATGTCGCTTCGTGATGAGATTGTACCGTACGCCGGGCAGCTCGATGACAACGGTGTGCCGATTTCAGGCAACGCCGAGAAGACACTCCATAAAGGCATTGAGCTAATCGCAGCGGCGTCGCCCGGACTGAATCTGTCGGTAGGCGGTAATCTCGCCATGACGGATCATCATTTCGTTCGCTACGATGAGTGGGATTGGAATGCGTGGGATTTCATCAGCCGTGACGGCAATCGGCTCGTGGCGGATCCGCCGTATCTTGGGAATTTGCGTGTGGAATGGCGGCCCAGAACATTCCTGTTCGCGCTGTCGCTCAGGGCGGTTGGCAAGCAATATGTGGACAACAGTGAGAACGGCGACACGGCTGTGCCATCGTATGAAGTCGTCAACTTCGAGGCAGGATACCGGTTTGAACGACTTCAGGGCATTCGAGGAATCGAGCTACGATTGCGCGTGAACAATGTTCTGAACAGAGAATATGAGACGAGTGGCTATATTGATTCCGATGACGGACTGCCACGCTATTTTGTTGCGCCACCGACAAACTACCTGCTCAGCTTGATCATCGATGTCTGAGCTTGCGCTTGATTCGCCGTGCCGGGTTTTCAACCAGACAAGAACCTTGTTCCGCCGAGGCGGGTCCCCCGACCCGCCCGGAACAGGAGATGAAAAGAGAGACATTTGCAGCGCTTTCACCCGCTTGACCTGACGATTCCCGCTCTCTATGCTGTCGTCACGCTGCTGCTTGGCGTCGTGCGACGGCGAGGCAAGAGTCGTGATGCCGATGAGTTTCTGCTCATGGGGCGACGATTGACGCTGCCCGCATTCACGGCGTCGCTCGTCACGACATGGTACGGCGGCATTCTGGGGATCAGCGAGTATTCGTGGCGCTTTGGCCTCTCCAATTGGTTTGTCTTTGGAGTGCCCTACTATCTGCACGCGTTGATCTTTGCGATGTTCCTCGCTCATCGAGCGCGGCGAACGCGCCTCTACAGCATTCCCGACCAGCTGGAAAAGACTTACGGAATCGGAGCGGCACGCTTTGGCGCGCTCGTTGTGTTCGTTATGACCATGCCGGCGGCCTACCTGGTGATGCTCGGAACGCTCGGGCGATGGGTCACGGGCTGGAGCTATCCTGCTGCACTGGGGGCGGGCATTCTGTTTTCGACGCTCTACATTTACACGGGCGGATTGCGTTCTGTTATTCGCACGGATATCCTCCAATTCCTCGTGATGTACGGTGGCTTTGCCGTCATGGTCGTCATGCTCGGCACTCGGTATGGAGGGCTGGAGTTTCTTCGAGGTCACGCGCCGCCTGAGCTTTTGACGCCGACGGGTGGGCAAGCTTTCGCCGCCGTCTTCGTCTGGTATTTCATCGCATCAACGACGCTGATTGAACCCGCTTTCTACGAGCGCGTCTATGCCTCGTCATCACGCAAGACAGCGACATGGGGCATTCTGATTGCCATCGGTTTCTGGGCTCTTTTCGATTTCATGACCACGACGACGGGGCTCTATGCGCGTGCGCTTCTGCCGAACATTTCCGATCCGACGGTTGCGTTTCCGGAGCTTGCGCGGCGGGTTCTGCCGGTAGGACTTCTCGGGCTTTTCTTAGCGGGGCTGCTCGCGACGGTTATGTCCACAGTGGACAGTTACAGTTTTCTGGCGGCGGGAGCCTTCGGTCGGGAATTGCTCTGGAAGAGTCGCCGCAACCGGTCGCCATCGGAAATCCCGAGATACCTGCGCATCGGGCTGCTCGTTTCGAGCGTCGGTGCGTTTCTGCTCGCTCTGACGAC
>CAZJAD010000122.1:1407-5320 GCA_964543855.1 uncultured Alphaproteobacteria bacterium | reverse complement strand
GCCGTCCGTCCATGATATGCGAAGAAGCCTTGACATTCGAGAGAGAAATCTGTATATTTCGCGTTCCTGTTCATACTCTATAACCTACAGGCGGCATGATCCGCCGCCTCACCCGGAATCAACATTCTCCCGCATCGTTTCGGGAAAACGCATAACCTAATGTTCATGGCTGTCAAAGGCTACGGCTGCATCGCTCTCGCCATCCTGTTGACCGGTGTGCTCGCGCACAGCACATATGCAGGGTCTCCAGCGGACGGGCTTTTCGACAAAATGGAACGCCATTTGCGCCAGCTTGGTTCGTTGGAGGTCATCTACGCTGCCGAAGGACCGGCGTTTCCGGACAGCGGGTATCGTGGCCGCATGCTTTGGGTGCGACCCGGCGGATTCTACCACGACACGCCCGAATGGACGCTCGCCCAGCGCGGCGATGACCGCTGGCGCTATCTGAAAAAGCAGCAGACTCTGATTCTGGAGTCCGTCCGTGAGGATGAACCGATGCTGCCCGAACAAGTGCTCTTTGCGCTGCGTCGCGATGTCCAGCCCGACACCCTGGAAATCGACCCCTCGGAAGACGGCGCACACAAACTGACGCTTACTGTGATCGGCGAGTCCGGGGAAGGAGTGCTTTGGCTCTGGTTCCACGGTGACGCCGTCACGCCGTTCAAGCTGGCCTGGCCGCTTCCCGACGGAATGCTGGCCGCCTACCGTGTGCAGTCGTGGCGTGAGAGAGTGCAAGTGGACGATGATCTTTTCGTGCCGCCCCGGGTCGATCATGTGATCGACTGGCGCATGCCAAAGGGTCAGCAGAGGTAGGCGCGATGGCGAAGGGTCACCAGGCGGCGCGTATCGGCATCAGCCTTGGCGTTTCGCTGTTCTTTTTGTATCTTACTTTTTGCGTGCCGCACCTGGGCTCAATCTTCCGGGGCGAAGAGGGGCTGGGGCTTGCGCTCTTTGGGCACGGGCGGTTCGACCTCACCGAGCTTTGGCATGCGATCACCACAGCGCAGTGGGGATTCATCGCCCTCGTTGCGGTGCTCTATATTTTGGGGCTCCTCTGGCGCGCTTGGCGCTGGCATTTGTTGATGCCCTCAGGCTGCTCGCTGCGCTACGGGCAGGCGTTTGCCGCACTACTCGTCGGCTACATGGCCAACAATCTGCTGCCGTTGCGCATGGGTGAGCTTTATCGGGCTCAGGTTGTCTGGCAATTGTGCGGGCTTTCGCGCTCGAGCGCGCTGGGCACGATTGTCCTCGAGCGCACTCTGGATTTGCTCTTTTTCCTGCCCTTTGTGGCCGCTGCGATGGTGCTCTTTCCGTTTCCACCGGCACTGAAGCAGGCGGGGCTGGTCGGTGCAGCAGTGATTCTGCTTTTCGCGGCTTTTCTGATCTGGATGGTCGTGCAGAAGCAGAAAGCGCTGACAGTCCTGGGGAAGGCACTCTCAGTCGCACCGGCTGCACTGCGGGAGAAAGTTGTAGCGCTCTTTGACCGGTTCGCCAGCGGCCTTTCGGCGCTGAGAAATGTGAGACTGTACTTGCTGCTGACAGTACAGTCTCTGGGCCTCTGGTGTCTGTACGCTCTGGTAACCTACCTGATGCTGGTGGCGATGCGGCTCACCGGTCCGGACATGCCGATGATCGCGAGCGAGCCCTTGGCGGCATCGCTGGTCCTGCTGGTCATCACGACCATCGGCTTCGTCATACCGAGCGCCCCTGGAGCGGTAGGAACCTATCACGGAATCACCGTTCTGGGCTTGAGCCTCTTAGCCGTACCGGGTGACCGGGCGGCTGGTTTCGCCGTGCTTCTGCACGCTTTGAATTTCTTGCCCCTGACGGGCATGGGCCTCTTCTTCTTCTGGCAGCAGGGTCTTTCATTTCGCCAGCCGGAGGAGGCCTCACAGAATTCTGAAACTCCTCACTTCACGAGGTGAGTCTTGGATTATCGTTCTTCAACCCCTCAGATCTCGGAATACTTGCGCATCCTCTTTCGAGGGCGCTGGATTGTCTTCATGTCGTTCCTGACGGTGGTGGCCACGGCGACCTACCTGACCTACAAAATGGAACCGGAATACGAGGCGTCGACCACCATCCTGATCGAGCAGGAAGACATTATTGAGACAACACTCTTCAACGCACCGATGCCCTTCCGGCAGAAGACGCACGTGGCCAACCAGATGGAGATTCTCCGAAGCCGGTCGCTCGCTGAGGAAGTGATCCGGAATCTCGAGGATTCTCCCTACCGCGACGAGCTTCAGGTGATGAAGGGTCGAGGACCGGAGGGACGATTGCTCACCTTCGATGACCGCGTGCAGATGTTGCGCGAGAATGTGAAAGTCACCGAGGTGAAGGATACGGATATCCTCGTCCTGACCTGCTGGGCGTCCACCGGTTTCGAAGCAGCCTTCTGGGCCAACGCCCTTGCAGACCAATATTACGAGAGCTCCCTCCGGGCCAGCCGCGGTGAGGTGACAGAACTCCGGCAATTCCTGGAACAACAGTTGGAGAGTACGCGCATCAAGCTGGCCCGCTCCGAAGACCGGCTCAGAGAATACAAAGAAGCCGAGCGTGTGGTGGCGCTGGAACCGGAAACCATGAAGCTGGTCGAACAGTGTGCGACCTTCGAGTCCTACTACAATCAAGCCGAGACCGACCTCAACGCCAATCTTCGCCGGCTGGATTATCTGAAGAAGCAACTGTCGGAGACGAAGAGTACGCTGGTGGAAGATGTAACTCACATCACCAGCCCTCTCATCGAACAGCTTCAGAAGGACATCGCCGAACGCCAGTCACGCGTCGCCAGTATCCTGGCCGTGCCCAGTCCCGGGACCGATGTAACCGTGGCGGCACTTGAGAGGGAGATTGATCAGATCAAGGCGCGGCTGATCGAGGAAACCCGCAGGCTTGCCGGTACCGGCATCGCCTCCATGGATCCGATCGCGACCTCTCAAGACATCTTCAACAGCATTCTGACGACCGAAGTCGAGGTGCGGTCACTCACCGCTCGCACGGAAGCTCTGAGGGATATCTGCGAGGATTTCAACGCGCAGCTCGAGGCTCTTCCCGAGAAAAGCCTTATCCTAGCACGACTGGAACGAGACACCCAGCTCAACGAGAAGCTCTACCTCATGCTGAACGAGAAGTATGAGGAGACCCGCATTGCCGAAGCCGGCAAGATGCCTGCAGCGCGCATCATCGATAGGGCCACGCCTCCGCTGACACCGATCCGGCCCGACAAGAGAATGAACATCCTGGTTGGAATCCTCCTCGGACTGGGCATTGGCATCGCCGTCTCGTTCGCACTGGAGTTTCTCGATGATTCAATCAAGACACCCGAAGACATCGAGAAACTCGGCATGCCTCTTCTGGGCACAATCCCGGCAGTGAAGATCGCCGAAGTCGCGCGGCGTCTGAAGCAGGAGGGCAAACGCTATTCGGTTGACGATCTGGACCGCTTCGAGTCCAAGCTTGTTACGCGCTTCTCGCCCCATGCACCGGTATCCGAAGCGTATCGCTCTCTGCGCACAAACATCCAGTTCACCTCGGCAAGAGAGCCCAAGAAAGTCTTGATGGTCACATCGTCGGCCACAAAAGAAGGCAAATCAACCATCTTGGCCAACCTGGCAACGACTTTGGCGCAGACCGGTGCCCGGGTGCTGGTCGTGGATTCCGATTTGCGCAGACCGGCCTTGCACACCTTCTTCAAACTCGAGGCAGCCAAGGGACTGACCGATATCATCCGAGGCACAATCCCTTGGGGCGAGGCCGTCAAGCGCACGGATATCAAGAACCTCTTCCTCATCACCGCCGGAGACGAGGCAACCAATCCCTCGGAAATGACATCGTCGAATGAGCTGAAAAAATTCCTCGACGAAGCGCGCAACGAGTACGATTTCGTGCTGATGGACAGTCCACCGCTGAT
>CAZJAD010000122.1:0-1307 GCA_964543855.1 uncultured Alphaproteobacteria bacterium | reverse complement strand
GCCAAGATCAATCTCGGACTGCGCATTCTCGGCCGCCGTCCGGATGGCTACCACGATATCGAGACGATTTTCCAGGAGATATCGCTGGCGGACCGCCTTGAATTCCGTCCGTCAGACGATTGGCAGCTTACATCGTCACAGAAGGGACTGGATTGTAGTGAGGGCAATCTCGTTGTCCGCGCCGCACGCCGACTGGCCGGAGAAACCGGGCACCCGATGCAAGGTGCCCTGCATCTCGTCAAGCGAATCCCCGTCGGCGGCGGGCTTGGTGGTGGCTCAAGCAACGGAGCCGTGGCCTTGCTGGGGCTCTGCAGGCTCTGGAGCCTCGATGTTCAGCCTGCTCTACTGGAGCAAATCGCTGCGGATATCGGGGCGGATTGCCCCTTCTTTCTCAGGGGGGGGCTTGCCTTCGCGACCGGACGGGGAGACCGGGTCGAGTGGGTCTCCGGGGCGATTCCGGGGGTAGTGCTGCTGGTCATGCCCGGCTTTTCCGTCAACACCGGTTGGGCCTATGAAAGGGCAGCGGGCGTCTTGACAAATCGAGAAAAAAATAGTATGTTAAAAGATTGTATCGAGAACCCTAACCCCTTGAAGGCACTGCGCGAAAGGGCCGCGAACGACCTGGAGGCCGGCGTTTTCGCGCAATTCCCCGAGCTCGAGCGAATCAAGGTGGACCTTGAGCGGGCCGGGGCTGAGCTGGCCGCGCTTTCCGGTAGCGGCGCCACAGTTCTCGGTATCTTCCAGGACCGATCCCGTGCAGAGCGGGCTGCGCAGCTCTTCCGGGATCGCTACAAGACATTCATCGGCTCCCCGGTTGCCAGAGAACGCCCAAAGCCTGGCAGCGTGGGGAGCGCCGGTCGAGTTTAACTGCGGAAGGGACGCCTGCGGAGGCTGCTATGACCAAAGGAGAAGGAATCGACATCACCGAGATCAACATCAGTTTGCGCGACGAAGACAAATTAAAAGCTTTCGTGAACATCACCCTCAATGATGTCTTCGTCATCCGCGGCTTGAAGGTCATTTCCGGGAAGAACGGGCTGTTTGTTTGTATGCCCAGCCGGAAACTTGACGATGGCACCTACAAGGACATCGCTCATCCCATCTCAAACGACTTTCGCCAGATTCTTGAGACCAAAATCCTGAGCGAATACCGCCGACTCGCGGAGGAAGCGGCCCAGGTCCCGAACGCCCCCGGCCACGGTGACCTCTAAGGGTCTCAGGGCGCAAAAATTCTGGGGCGTAGCCAAGTTGGCAAGGCACGGGGTTTTGGTCCCCGGATCGGAGGTTCGAATCCTTCCGCCCCAGCT
>CAZJAD010000121.1:0-5842 GCA_964543855.1 uncultured Alphaproteobacteria bacterium | reverse complement strand
TCGCCGCAGTCTTCGGAGCCGAGATGTGGGGCCGGGCGGCTGGATTGTTACACGATGATGGAAAGGCCTCCGCACCGTTCCAAAAACGATTACGGGGCATGCGCATCCGGATCGATCACTCGACTCCCGGCGCGAAACATGCTTTCAATCATCTCAGATCTCCCAAAGGGGCAGGGAAACTGCTGGCATATTGCATTGCCGGTCACCACACGGGAATACCCGACGGCGAGCAGGGGGATGACGAAACGTGTCTTGCCAAACGCCTGGCCCGCAGTGGGGAGGGACCCGGTTTCCTCGCCCCCGCACTACCTTCGGTTTTGGAGCCCGTGCCCATGCCGAAACCACCGGTTGATGCCGGAAAGATAGCCTTCAGCGCTGCCTTCTTCACGCGGATGATCTATTCCTGTCTCGTTGACGCTGATTTCCTCGACACAGAAAGATTCATAGACCCGTCACAAAGCGAAAAAAGGGCCGGCGCGCCCGAACTTGCAGAGCTGAAGCCCCGCTTTGACGAGCACGTATCTCGTATGATTGCTCGAGCTGAGCCCACGGAAGTGAACGGGCTACGGGCTCGTATCCTGGAACAATGTCGTGCTGCCGCCCGTTTCCATCCCGGACTGTATAGTCTGACTGTTCCCACCGGCGGAGGTAAGACGCTTTCATCTATGGCGTTCGCCTTGGAGCACGCGTTGGCAAACGGCCTGCGACGTATAATCTACGTCATACCCTACACCAGCATCATCGAACAAACCGCCGGAGTGTTTAGAGACATCTTTGGGTCCAAAGCCGTTCTGGAGCACCACTCGAATCTCGTCCAAGACCATAAATGTGAGGAGGATGAGATAGAGGAGCGACGGCGTCTGGCTGCAGAGAATTGGGATGTGCCGATTGTGGTAACGACCAATGTCCAGTTTTTCGAGTCCTTCTTCGCCAATCGTTCTTCGAAAACAAGGAAGCTCCACAACACGGCGAAGAGCGTTGTCATCCTCGATGAAGCTCAACTGCTTCCTGTACCGATACTTCGTCCGACTTTAGAGGTGATCCGGGAACTGGCGGAGCGCTATGGCGTGACTATCGTTCTCTGTACCGCAACGCAGCCAGCGCTGACGATAAATGACGAGTTCCGTAATGGTCTCGAAGAGGTCCGCGAAATTACGCAAGAACCTCTTCACAAGGAGCGAGCCTTCAAACGCGTACACGAAAAGATGTTGGGTAAAACAAGCGACCCCGAGATCGTCGGGCTGATACGCCGGCACGACAGGTGCCTCTGCATAGTCAACACGAGAAAGCATGCACGCATACTTTTCCAAGGTCTCGGAGGAATCGAAGGGGGTTTTCATCTTTCGGCGGCCATGTGCCCGATGCATCGATCAAGAATCCTTGGAGATCCCAAAGAGCCAGCGATGGGTACTGTCAGACGGAGGCTCCGAGACGGTGAGCCCTGTCGACTCGTGAGCACCCAACTGGTGGAAGCGGGAGTCGATGTGGACTTCCCCGTAGTAATCCGAGCCATGTCGGGGATCGATTCGATCGTTCAGGCCGCGGGGCGCTGCAACCGGGAGGGCAAGATCCTGGAGGGGGGTCGTCTCTATGTTTTTACGCCGGAAGAGGGCTTGCCTGTCGGTCATTTTCGGCAGACCGCCCAGGTATCAGAGCTGGTCCTCCGCAATCGAACGGATGCCGTTCTCGATCCGGATACTGTGCGAGCCTACTTCAAGGAGCTGTACTGGCTCAAGGATCACGACGGCGGGCTTGACACCAAGGGAATTCTGCCACTTCTCACCGCCGGGGTAACAAACGGTGATTTTCCCTTCAAAACGGTGGCTGAGCTGTACCACCTCATCTCCGAAACGCAGATACCTATAATCATCCCTTTCGATGAGAACGCAGCGGTGTTATGTGAAGAGCTTCGATACAACACCAGTGCGGGATGGCTCCTGAGACAGCTCCAGCCGTACACGATTCAGATCTACCTCCGCGTGTTGGTGGGATTGAAACTTGCCGGTTATGTCGAGAGCCTTCAGGAGGAACGCTACTATGTTCTTACGGACATCGGGATGAGTGAGGCGTACACTGATCAGTTAGGACTGAATCCCGATATGCGAGAGTTCTACGAAGCGGAGAACCTGATGCTCTAATCAAGGAGGCTGTTATGGCGCAGGGAATTGCTTTGCGAACCTGGGGGTCTTATGCCTGTTTCACCCGGCCGGAGATGAAGGTGGAGCGGGTGAGCTACGATGTCATGACCCCCTCAGCGGCCCGGGGAATCCTGGAGGCGATATATTGGAAGCCCGCTATCCGATGGGTGATTGAACGAATACATGTGCTCAAGCCGATTCGCTTCACCAACATACGGCGCAACGAAATCGCATGGAAGATTCCGGTGGGGACGGTCAAAAAGGCGATGCATGACCTGGCGACTCCCGTGGAGATATTCATCGAAGACGACCGGCAGCAGCGTGCGGCCATGGTGCTCAAGGATGTTGACTATGTGATCGAGGCGTCCTTCGAAATAACGGAGCTTGCCGGAAAGCCCGACTCCGGCGATGCGATCGATCCCACGGACTGCGAGCCCGGCAAGCATTACGAGATGTTCAGGCGCCGGGCTGAAAAAGGGCAGTGCTTCCACCAGCCGTACCTCGGCACGCGGGAATTTCCGGCAAGCTTTGCCTGGGTCGCCAGGGAGGACATCCCAGCTTCACCATTCCAAGGCGAACGCGACCTGGGGTGGATGCTTCTCGACCTCGATTTCGATAACGGCATGGAACCTCGGTTCTTCCGCGCTGTCATGCGAGACGGCATCGTGGACCTCCCGGCCTTTGGCAGCAGGGAAGTGACGCGATGATACTCCGCGCCTTGTGTGAGTACTACCACCGTTTACGTGAAATTCCGGAATCAGGAATCGCGCGGCCGGGGTTCGCGCCGCAAAAGATTTCCTACGCTTTGGTTATCGATCATGCGGGACGTCTCGCTGGCGTACAGGACGTCCGAGATGTCTCTGGCAAGGAACCGCGGCCTGTGCAGCTTATGGTACCTGAGGCAGCCATTCGCTCAAGCGGCGTGGCGGCGAATTTTTTATGGGACAACACCGGCTACGTGCTCGGTTTCGACGACAAAGGCAAGCCGGAGAGAACACGCAGGACCTTCGAGGCTTTCAAGGCATTGCACCACTGCATCGGCGACGGTGTTGACGACCCCGGCATAAAAGCTGTCCTTCGATTTCTCGATGCCTGGAATCCTCAGGACCGGCCGGCCCGGTTTGATTGGGATGAAATGGTCGGGTTGAATCTGGTATTTCGTCTGGAAAATGAGAGAGGGTATATACACGAGCACCCCGCGATGGTGGCTGCGTGGATGAAGTATAAAGCAGCTTCATCAAAAGCAATACAAAGTACCTGTCTTGTTACAGGGAATACCGCATCGATAGCGCCGTTGCACGCGAAAATAAAAGGTGTGCGAGGCGCTCAAACCACAGGTGCTGCTCTCGTTTCATTCAATCTTGACGCCTTCTGCTCCTACGGCAAAGGGCAGAACTTCAACGCTCCCATCGGGGAACAGGCCGCTTTTGCCTATACAACGGCGCTGAATCACTTGTTGCGCTTTCAATCGAGGCAGAAGCTCCTGATCGGGGACACGACAACGGTATTCTGGACCGAGAGGACCTCGGTTGTCGAGGATTTCATGGGTAACATCCTCGACCCCCGGATCGACCTAGCTGTGAGCGCCGCCGACCAGGCCAGAATCGAGAGTTATCTCAAGGATGTTCGGGCGGGTAAAAAACCGGGCGCCGTTGAAGACGACTCCATGCACTTCTACATTCTAGGTCTTGCACCCAACGCCTCCCGTCTGGCCATACGATTCTGGTATGCCGATACGGTGGAGGCTGTCAACAGTCAGATCGGACGTCATTTTGCGGATCTCGAGCTCATTCGACAATACGACGACCAGAGGGAGTTTCCGGGGATTCGTCAGCTTCTCATCGAAACGGCTCGGCGGTACAAACGAGGACAGAAACCGATCGATGGTGAGATGAATCCTCTCCTGTCCGGGGCGTTCATCCGTTCTGTCATCGAAGGTCTACCGTATCCACACCATCTTCTCGCGTCACTGTTGAACAGAGCTCGCGCCGACGGTGAAATCAACTACTATCGGACGGCTCTGATCAAAGCTGTTCTGAGTAGAAATTTCAAGAACAAGGAGGCTACCATGGCATTGAACGAGGAATCGACGAACGTCGCCTACCGGCTCGGGCGGCTTTTTGCCGTGTTGGAAAAGGCTCAAGAAGAGGCTGTACCCGGTGCAAATGCTACCATCAAGGATCGTTTCTACGGTTCTGCATCCGCTACACCGAGCGTTGTCTTCCCGCAGTTGCTCCGGCTTTCTCAACACCACCTCGCAAAGCTCGAGGGCGGGGCAAAGATCCATAAAGAGCAGCTCATGCAGGCGATCCTGGACGGAGTAGACGGCGTGAAGGGTATACCGCCACACCTGTCCCTCGAGGACCAGGGCATGTTCGCACTTGGCTATTATCACCAGCGCAAAGCCTTCTTTACGAGGAAGGAAGTGAAGCAAGAACAGGAGGAAAACCATGGCTGAAATCGGTAATCGCTACGAGTTCGTGTATCTGTTCGACGTGGAGAACGGAAATCCCAACGGGGACCCTGACGCAGGGAACCTGCCGCGGGTCGATCCGGAAACCAACCATGGGATCGTGACCGATGTCTGTCTCAAGAGGAAAATCAGGAACTACGTCGAGCTCGTCAAAGAAGGGAAGCCGCCCTACGAGATTTATGTTCGCGAGAGGGCGATTTTGAACCAGGCCCATGAGCGCGCTCACAAGGCCATCGGCGCCAAGACAGATTCCGGTGCCGGAGGGCGCAGAGGTTCGAGCGATGAAGTGGAACGGGCACGCACCTGGATGTGTGCCAATTTTTACGATGTTCGAACATTCGGCGCAGTGATGTCCCTGGGGATCAACTGCGGGCAGGTTCGCGGTCCGGTGCAGATGAACTTCGCAAGGAGTATCGAACCGATTGTACCCCGGGAGATAACCATTACCCGGATGGCCGTAGCCACCGAACGGGAGGCAGAAGCCCAAAAGGGAGATAACAGGACCATGGGCCGCAAGAACATCGTTCCTTATGGTCTTTACCGTTCAGAGGGGTATATTTCGGCTCATCTGGCGAAGCAGACGGGCTTCAGCACGAAAGATCTGGATCTTCTCTGGGAAGCCCTGAGCAACATGTTCGAGCATGATCATTCGGCAGCGAGGGGTAAGATGTCGGCGAGGAAGCTATTTGTGTTCAAACACGACAACGCCCTTGGAAACGCACCTGCACACAAGCTATTCGAGCTTATCTCGGTTGAGCCCAATCACGGCTCGGCAGAGCCGCCGCGGGAATTCGGGCACTACAACGTCGCAGTGCACAACGAGCGGCTTCCGGACAAAGTGGAGCTGGTCGAGATGCTTTGAAACATCGTATTACCTTCATCACACCTCTGGGAATGGATAGCGCTCTTAACAGGAATATGCGGGAGAACACCGTTTCGAGTGACACCTACGAGAAAATATTCCGATTTCGTATAGTGGACATCGGTCTATTTATAGTCCTACCGTTCTACCCGCTTGTCATCGAGAAAGCAGCTGCAATTATCGACTCTCACGGTGCGAGAACGCTGGGTGCAATCCCAATGGGATCCGCTTTGGTAGTCAACCAGGGCCGAATCGTGACTTCCGACAGACGGATGCTTGAGATTCATCGATCGTTACCAGTGGATAGAATCCAGATGAGTTGAAGTATGTACGAAGAAGACGACCTGATCCCCCTTTCCGCCCTCCAGC
>CAZJAD010000120.1:0-5935 GCA_964543855.1 uncultured Alphaproteobacteria bacterium | reverse complement strand
ATGCATCTGTCCAACTCGTTAGGAACTCGATGAGTTCCTCCGGCGGCTGAAGCCACACATCGGCGTCTGTCGGACGAAACTCCGGGCGCACCAGAACACTCAGGCCCTTCCCTGTCAGAGCCCGAAACGCGTCTTCGTCTGTCAGGTCATCTCCCAGATACGCAAGGACAGCATCATCCCCCATTTCGGAAAGAATCGTCGCCACCGCATCACCTTTGTCTCTCCCCTCCACCCTCAGCTCGATTCCTCCATCGAATTCATGGAGGGCTAATCCTTTGCCCTGAACCAGCGATGACCATTGTTTCACCGCCTTTGCTCGAATCTCGCCGCCTACCTTCTCGGCCAATCCGCGCCAGTGCAGGGCCAAACTCGCAGGCTTCTGCTCGCAATAGGACAAAAGGCCGCTGTCTCGGATCCAGTCGAGTGCGTCAGCCAAGCCGTGCCGCGCACGCTCGTCCATCGTCAACATCTCGCACGTGCCGTCTGGCATCAAATGTTCCCAGCCGTGTGAAGCCCAGATCTCGGGGAGTCGCTCAAGACTGAGGAGCGGCACGAGATCCTTCGTTGCGCGTCCACTGATGAGGACGATGCGGGTGGAACCTGTCTCGAGAAGCTCGTTCAGTACCTCCGGCACCCCGGGATACGGGAAAGCCTCATGGCGCTCGGCACGGAAGGGAGCCAGAGTCCCGTCATAGTCAAGCAAGAGAGCACGGCGAGTCGCAGCGCGAACCCGTTTGAAAAACCGGTCCGTGTCAACACCTGCTTTGAGGATTTTCATTGGGCGGTGCGGTGTCAGTCGGCCATGAGGCGGTTAGACAGACCCTGGCGCAGGCCGAGCATCAGAGTCAGGTATTCCCGAAGGTGGCGTGTCAAAAGGAAATTCTCCCTTACGAACCGCCGAGCGGTTTCGCCCATGGTGCGGATTTGCTCCGGGCGCCGGAACAACTCCCTCATCCTCAGAGCCGCTCCTTCGGGACTGTTCACGAGAAACCCCGTGTGGTAATTGAAGACCTGAAGCCGGATACCACCAACATTGCCTCCAATGACAGGTTTCCCCTTCCACATTGCTTCCGTCACGGTGAGGCCAAATCCCTCTTGAAGCGATTTCTGAATGATGAGGGCGGACGCATGCTGGAGCGCGTTGATCGTGCGGTGCGCATCGCTTGGGAGCAGGAGAACATGGATATGCGGGTCTCCTTTGGCTGCGTCCTGCACTTCTTCCAAGACAACCGCGCCTTCAGGGTCATCGGTTGCTCCGCCGCCAGCCAGCACGAGCTCCGCCTCCACTGTCTCGCTCAACATTTTGAACGCTTCGATAACTCCGAGGGGATCTTTGAAGAGGTCAAAGCGAGACACCTGGGTGACAATGGGGCCATCGTTCGGTATCCCGAATCGTTCCAGCACGTCGTCAATCTCCTTTTGCGGGAGCTCACAATTCTTCTCGCTCAGCGGATCAATGCTGGGAGCGATAATGAATTCAGGATGCGGCAGGGATTGAGCAAAATCAGACATCGAGAATATGCTGGCATCATAGCCGCTGACCTTGGACTTCAGGAAGTTCCAGACCTTCCTCGATGGCTGGCTGGCGTCAATATGGCAGCGCCAGATCCATTTTCCTTTCCGATTCGGGCAGTGTTCGAGTAGGGCGGCAGGCTGCGGATCATGGATGAATACGAAATCCGCCTCTTCCAGTATCGGCCGAAGCCGCTCGGCATTCTCACGCACCGTCTCTTCATAAACATCAATCATGGACTGGGGCAGCCCGACCGGTTTGCCCTGCAGCCCGTTGTGAATCGCCTTCGTCGTCTTGTAATATTCCTCGCTGCCTTCGACGACCTCCCAAGTCGCATCCAGCCCCAGATCATTCATCAGCGGAACGAGCCAAACCAAAATCTCGGCGACGCCCCCACCTGCACGAGTCGAGTTCACATGCACGACCTTGGTGCCGGCCAGATCATCGGCAATCTGACGCAACTGGGATACCGCGACAGCACCGGCGACTTCTTCATAGGCGTTCAGCATCTTGGCCACGATCCTATACCTCCACGCCTACTGTCTGAGCGACATCGACCACAACATCCTTCAATTCCGAGAGATTCAGGAAATGGAAATCAATACGCGAAAAGGCCTGAATGAGACCCTCCGGTGGTTTCTCGAATCCGGACAGCCAGGCTGAAAAATCGTCAACTCGATCCGGTGTCCGCCGCCGGGCTTCCACGAAATGATAGTAGATGGTGCTGAGGCTCATGTTGGGAAGTTGCTTCACCAGATCCTGAGGCTCAGTCAGTTCCACGCCGGTGTCGAAGACAATCGTCACCGCCCGCATGAAACGGAACTCATCTCCTTTCGGAACCCACGGAATGTACGGCACTTCGCTAAGACGCTCATCCATGATTTCCACAACTCGTTCGCGTAGCGGCTCCAGATCCCCAAAGGTGTAGGGGTTCAGAATCCCAAGCCGCTCGGCGAGGACGCGGTCACGAAGGTTCCGGGATGCCCAGACAGCAAAATCATTCCGGAACTCCGGGTCGTCAAAGGTGGGTCGAACGAGAGTCTCACAGAAGTGATGGTACAGACATTCCACGGGACAGGTTCTCACTCGTTCGCGCAATTCCCGCAGGTTCACCGCGGACTCCACTCCGCCCATTCTCGTGATGATCGCGCAGTCCCGGACTTTGAACGGAGGTCGAACCTGTTTTTTCGAGTTCTTCGCGGACACAATTCTCCTTTACGCTTGCCCTTCTTATGTCATCTCGCGCGCAATTGGCGGGCATGAATCACAGCCTGAATCGGGCTCGTCGCCGCGCTCAGGATGCCCGCAAATGCGGAACTCCTTTCCGCCGCCTGTCGCCAGCGCGCCTCTCGTGTATTACGCAAACTCCCTTAAAACACACCTTTGGCGATAGAAGCACCGGGCCCAAAACCACCAACTAATTATATAACCCGATGTTGCAAAAGTCAAGCCCTCGCAGCCCTCGACACTATCGCTGCAGGACAATCGGTTGCACTTGAACCCCTTCGGAACCCAACAGGCGCACAAAATAGCGTCCCGAAGCCGCCAGCCGCCCCGATTGTGTCCTTCCGTCCCATTTGAGCCGGTGCGACCCTGCGGCCAGACGCTCCGAGGGAAAGACATAGACGCGTTGCCCCAAGGTGTTCACAACCTGCAACTGGACATCTATGACACCTTTGGAAACTTCTATGGGAATGATGATCTCCGGATTGAACGGATTCGGATAGGGCGGCAGAAGTCTCATGGATTCGGGCACAAGAGAGCCACGTCCCGGCGGCGACGAGACGTGTAGAGACGTATCGCCGCTGACGACCGTGATCCGTCCGTTTCCATTCTCCTCTCCGAGTCCTCGGCTCGAGTACGCCCAATCCATGATCCCATCCCCATTGAAATCTCCCGCTGACACTGTCCGGTAGCCCGAGTAGACATACGGACCTCCAGGTTCCCCGCGAAGGTGTATGTCTGCCTGTCCATCCATCCAACGTCCTCCCAGATAGATCGCCACCTCCCCCCACTGGCCGGACCCACTGAGATGGCCACTCATCGCCAAATCATTGTACCCGTCGCCATTGATATCCCCCACACCGCTGATCCACTCGTAGGCTGGCCGACCCGACGTGGGGCTGAGCCGCAGGTCCCGACCAAAATCCACCGGATCCCCACCGAAATAGATATATGTGCAGTCGGCTAACAAGCTCCCCTTGCGCCCCCAGATATCATCATAACCGTCACCGTTAAGGTCCGGAACGATCGTCCAGGCATAGCCTTCATACCACGAGTACTTATAGGTCACATCCGGCAGTGAATCGGCCTGGGGTCCTCCGAGGAAAATGTCCACGGCATTCGAATCCGGGGAACTGGCTGACCCGGAGTATCTCAAGAAATCGTCGTAGCCGTCCCCGTTCACATCCCCGAATCGCCCATTGTAGATCCCATAATCTGAGGCACTTCGGCTGAAGCTCCAGGACGGCAAACTATCCGGCTCCGGCCCGCCACGATGAAACCAGAAGCGCCCGGTGTTCAACTTGATCGTCACGTAGTCGGCATGTCCATCCCCATCGTAATCCCCCACGATATCTCCCCCCCCATAGACCTGCCACGGCGACACCCAATCCGGAATCGTGTCGAAACCAGGCCCACCGTGATAAAGCGCACGCATATAAGGGTAGTTTGGCGAATAATCCTGGTAGAAACTGGCGAAAATGTCTAAATGTCCGTCCCCGTTCATGTCGTCAAAACGACCTTTATAGGCAAGTACTTGGGATCGGGGCAAGCTGTCTATACGCGCAAAGCTGACATATCGTTCTGTCCCGTCGTCACTCCCATAGTAAATCCGCGATTCCGTTGAGTATCCAGCTACGTGACCGTCGGTTGCCGCATTGGCCAGAATATCATCGTAGCCGTCTCCATCCACATCACCAACTGGCACAAGGGCATGATGGCCCAACTGCTGGTTCAAGGTATCCCCCTCCACCTCAAACAGTATGACCGGATCATACTGCGCCAATGCCGAAGCAGCGAACACGAGAATTCCCGTTAAATACAGGAGTATATATGTGATGAAGCGAGCGCGCATCCTGAAGGAATATACCCACATCTTTGACCAACTGCAAACAAGGGAAACACGCCAGCCGACGGGTTTTCGCAAACCGGCACGAGAGGCAACAGGCACCGATTGGGGAAAGAAGATTCGGATGAAACACCGTGAGACCGTGGGTCGCGATCTTCAGGGTCTCATGGTGATGTCGGATGCCTCTTTGCGCTCTCACGCGCCTTCCTGTCCGATGTCAGGCCAGTGCCTCGAACACCATCCATTCTGAGCAATTCGTTCAATACGGGACTGAGAGAAGCGTCGGCAAATCACGAGAGCGGCTCGCCGCGAGAGCATCTATGTCCAAAGGTGACAGTCTGGGAGATACTGCACGAGGTGGGGGCTGATGGGCGAGGTGCGCCATTTCCTCAGCCATAAACACAAAGACCGACCCAAAAGGGTCAGTCCTTCCTTGTAGCGGGGGTAGGATTTGAACCTACGACCTTTGGGTTATGAGCCCAACGAGCTACCAGACTGCTCCACCCCGCGTCGGTTGTTACCTCTATAATATAATCATCAAACCTGCGAAAGTCAAGCACCCCACATAGCCCACTGTTTATCCATGATTTACCTGCACCATCAGCACAGCGACCACTCGACGCGCGTCCGCCATCAGAATCCGGTATCGCCAGCCACCTCGGATGATCTCCTCACCGGTCTCCGGGATTCTACCTGACTCGGTCAACATGTAGCCACCGAGAGTCGAGTAGTCTCCTGTGGGAAATATGGCTCCGGTGACAGAGGCCACAATATCGAGTGGCGTCCGGCCCGCGACGAGGAAACGATTTGCGCCGATGCGGCGACAGATGGGTTCCCCCTTGTCGAACTCGTCTTCCACCGGTCCCAGAAGTTCCTCGAGCACATCCTCTAAGGTGACAACGCCCTCCGTCCCGCCGTGCTCGTCGACCACGACGGCGATGTGCCCGCGATTCCGACGAAACTCCTTCAAGAGCTCACGCACTCGTTTCGACTCCGGAACAACGCTAATCGCACGCAGAACTTCCGACAAGTCACCCACCGGCACGAGGAAATCCCGGGCGGAGACATGGCCAACGATGTGATCCAGATCTCCATCGTAGACCGGCAGCTTCGTGTGCCCTGATTCGATAAACCGTCTGCGCGCCTGGGCAACATCGTCACTTTTCGACAGGGCCACGATTCGCGTCCGCGGTGTCATCACTTCGCGAACCTTCCGGTCGCGCAAAACGAAAAAGTGCGACAGAAGCTTGCCCTCCTCATGCGAGACCATGCCGAGATGGTGGGCCTCGGTCAGAAGGAGCTGAAGCTCTTCGGCGGGATAGAATCGGCGTCTGGACTTCCAAACTCCCGGC
>CAZJAD010000119.1:0-6067 GCA_964543855.1 uncultured Alphaproteobacteria bacterium | reverse complement strand
GGTCGCGGTCTTCCAAGGGATTTGCGCAACTCGTTACTCTCGCGCATCTTACACCATCCTCGAGAATGCTCTGGGAAAGGAGCGGGTTTGGTGTTACATTATGCTTGGCCAGCTGGCTGGATGGCCCGCCGCTTGGTCCGGCCATCCATGGAGGATTTCGCCGCAATATGCGGTTCGCAGACCCATATCACATCCATACAGGAGGCTTACCATGAAACTGCGCCCTCTCGCACTTGCTCTAACCAGCGGCATTTTTTGGGGGGCCACGGTTATGATTGGAACCTGGTGGTTACTCATCGTCGGTTCCAGTGGCGTGCTCGTGTCGGAGCTAAGCAAATTCTATCTCGGTTTCAGCTTCAGCTTCGTGGGTGGACTCATCGGCCTAATCTGGGGCTTTGTGGACGGTTTTGTCTGTGGTCTCATCTTCGCGCTCCTCTACAACGCCTTTGCCAAGACGGCTTGATGTGAAGGTCTGGAGAGGCGTGCCCAGAGTCGATTCTATTCTTTGAATTTTCCAGTTCCAGGGCTTGACTCCGATTCGCCTCGGCATTGTGCAGAGTTGTCCTACTCTTTCCTTGCTCCCGACCTCGAATTGTCAGGATGACAGGAACAGGACTCCTCTGAGAGGTCGAGTCTATGCAGTCGAGGGTGACCAACGACGGTCACTGAAGGAATCAGGAGCCGTGGGAACAGGATGGAGGATTGAGTAGCATGGCAGAAACACTCTATCAATCTTTCTCGGAAATAGCAGCCCGTTATCAGAACAGGATCGCCTTGATGCACAAGGAAGAGGGGCGATATGTCGGGACAACCTACAAAGATATGAAGGACTCGGTAGACGCGGTAGCGGTGACCATCCAGAAGCTGGGAATCGGCAAGGGGGACATGGTTGGGATCCTATCCTGCAATCGACCGGAATGGGCCATTGCTGACTTGGCGGTTCTGAAACTGGGAGGGATTGTCGTTCCCATTTATCCGACTTTGCCTCCTTCGTATGTGAAGTACATAGTCAACGATTCAAAAATCACGCTCATCTTCGTAGAGAATGCTCAGCTCTTTTCGCTAATCAACTCCATCCGTCACGAAACGCCTGCTCTCAAGCATGTCGTTCTCTTCGACATTTCAGGACTCAGCGCAGAAGAGAGATTCTTGAGCTTCGATGATATGAAACAAACAGAGAGTGGAGGTATTCTCAAAGAGGCCGTTGTTTCACACGATGACACTGCGACGATTGTTTATACCTCCGGAACAACTGGAGAGCCGAAGGGTGTCGTTCTCACGCATGGCAATATCGTCTCCAATGCGCGGTCCGTGAGCGAAACATATCAAGTCAGTTGTGAAGATATTTTTCTCTCTTATCTTCCATTGTGTCATATGTTTGAGAGGACTTGCGGGTACTACACGATTCTCTTTGCGGGAGGCACCATTGCTTATGCCGAGAACCTGTCCACAGTCGCCCACGATGTGGAAGAGATTCGCCCGACGGTATTTCTGGCTGTACCCAGAGTGATCGAAAAGGTTTATGACGAGGTGGTGAAGGAGGTCGAAAAGAGTTCGTGGATTAAGAAGACCCTCGTTTTTTCCGCGATCAAGTGCTTGAATAGAAGTGTGAATCTTCGGTACAAGAAGATGAAGGTGCCGATCACTCTGAAAGTCAAGAGCTCTATTTACAAGAAATTTGTCGCATCCGAATTCCAAAAACTCGGGGGAGGACGGCTTAGAATAATCGCGTCGGGCGGCGCTCCCCTGAACGCTAAGGTTGCGAAGGTCTTCTATGTCTTGGGCTTCAACATCTTGGAGGGATACGGTTTGACCGAGACTTCGCCGGTGCTTTGCCTGAATACAGTGGAGGAGAACAGGTTGGGCACCGTTGGGAAGCCGATTGACGGTGTCGAAGTGAAGTGCGGCGAGAATGACGAGATTTTGGTGAGAGGGCCCAATGTGATGACAGGCTATCTGAATAAGCCTGACGAGACGGCAAGAGTCATTGATAAGGAGGGCTGGCTGCGTACCGGTGATCAAGGTCGGTTCGACAAGCATGGAAATCTTGTGATCACCGGAAGGATCAAGGAGATGATCATCACCTCCTACGGGAAGAACATCGCCGTCGGACCTATCGAGGCGAATATCGCGAGAAGTCGACATATCTCCCAAGTGATGCTGTGTGGCGACAAGAGGAAGTACATTGTTGCATTGGTCGTACCGGATCGGTCCGCCGTAGAAAACCTTCGAGGAGAGACAATGCCACAAACGGATGACTATGCACAACTCTTGAAAACGGATGAAGTGAAGCAGCTGATCAAACAGGAAATAGACAATGCAACTCAGGACCTGCCATCTTATGAGAAAGTGAAAGCCTTCACCCTGATACCCGAAGAGTTTACGGTGGAAAATCGCATGCTGACACCGACTCTGAAGCTCAGGAGAAATGTCATCATGGCGAGATATGGAATCGAAATTGAATCCATGTATGTTGAAGCGGGAGGGAAGGGGCGCGCTTTCTGAAGACCGCAGGAAGTGAATAGGATTTTCCCTGCCGTATGGGCCACGTGAACTTGACAAAACAAGTATTTTCATGTATACTTCAGAGCGAATTGTTCACACGAGTCTGAGGAATCCGGACTGCATCGGATGATTCACCCTGTAAGCGGTTAGCTCCATACCTGCTTGCAGAGCGAGTCGAGGATGCCGTTCAGAGAGACATGATCAAGTTATCCTCCATAGTCGGCGCAAAAAGCCATAGCTGGCTCTTGAAGAGAGGCAAATACACGATTGGTCGAAGCCCCGAATGCGATCTGGTCATGGAAGATGAGACGGTCTCTCGGAGGCATGCCGAGATTGAGATTGTTGATGAACAGACAATCCGTCTGACTGATCTTGGCAGCCATAACGGAACGACCGTGAACGGGTGCAGGATCAGCGCTCCAGTCCGCGTCACATCGGGCGATATCTTTGCTTTTGGAAGAGTGGAAGCAAGCATTTCAAGTGAAGAGCCTCTCTCCATTCGAGACAGTTCAATCGTCCTCACCGATTCTGATGAGGACCCGGCCAATGTTACTCGATTGCCGATAGAAGAGGCACTTGAGCCCCTCTCTTCAAAGATTCTTGAAGACCCAAGGTTGTTCAGCTCCTTCTCTGAGCTGGGCAAAATGCTTATCCTGCCGGGTCCGGAAGAGCAGATGTTTGGTAAGGCTCTGGAATTGCTCAAGGAGATACTTCCAGTTGAACGCGTCGCCATATTCTCCGTTCGGGGAGAAGGAAAGGAGATTGGCCTGGCCGCCTGTCGCACTGTCAGCGGCCGAGGGCCTCGTTCGTTCAGTATCTCCCGTACGATTGCGCATGAGCTTCTCACTCAGAGGAACGCCGTTCTGATTTCCGATACCGAACACGATCGCAAATACGCAGAGCAGCAATCGATAGTAGCATCGAGAATCAGGTCAGCAATGGCTGTGCCCCTGTTTGATGAAGCCGAAATCGCGGGTATCTTGTATGCAGACACGACCGATCCCAAGCAACCGTGCAGCGAGGACTATCTCAGAATCACGGCGACCTTCGGGAATATCCTCGCGGCCAAAATTGCCAATTGTCACCTCCTGAAGGAGCGCCAAGCCAAGGAAGTGTTGGAAGCCGAATTGGCCACGGCCTCGCAGATTCAACAGCAGCTGTTGCCAAGGGAACTGCCCTCGGTAGAGCGGTATCGCCTTGGCGCATTCCAGATTCAGTGCAAACTTGTCGGCGGGGACCTTTACGATGTCACGACGCTGGATGATGGACGAATCCTCTTTCTGGTGGCGGATGTCTCAGGGAAGGGCATGGGCGCTGCTTTGCTCGCATCAAACATCTTAGCCTCCTTCCGCGTACTCTATACTGCAAAAGATTTCGACGCTGCAAATGCCATCTGCAGTGTTTCCAAGCAGCTCTTGAGTTTCACGCGGCCGGGAGATTTTGCGACACTCTTTCTCGGCATACTGAATCCAAAAACCGACACCCTCCAATATGTGAACGCCGGTCACGACCCTCCGATAGTGCTGCGACCCAACGGCGAAGTGGAACATCTGGAAGCATCCGGACTTCCATTGGGTGCCTTGGATATGGTGCTCTGGGAAGAGAAGACCCTCGAGTTGAGAGTCGGCGACCTCTTGGTTGTGTTCACGGACGGTATCCCTGAAGCGATCAACAACCAGGACGAGCCGTTTGGCAGCGACAGACTGACACAGTGCGTTCAGAATTGTCGGGATCGCTCTCCAGAGGAATTGATTGAATCCATAGTCCGCGCCGTCGATGAATTCATCGGAGATGTCCCGCGAAGTGACGATATCACCCTTTTGGTTCTGCGTAGAGAGCGTTGAAGGATGGACAACACCCGATCCTACATTGTCCTGACGAACGGCACCGTGGTCGGTCGCTACGAGATTCTCGAGAAGATCGGCTCCGGCGGCATGGGAGATGTTTATCTTGCCCAAGACACCGAACTCAACCGCAAAGTGGCCTTGAAATTCCTCCCAGCACACTTGTGCGAGGACGAAGACTGCCGTACTCGATTCAAGCGCGAAGCACAGGCGGCAGCACAACTGAATCATCCGAATATCGTGACCATCTATGAAGTTGGCGATTTTCAAGGACGTCCTTTCTTTGCGATGGAACTGATGGAGGGGCAGTCCCTTCGAGACTTGATCGAGAGTCAGGAGTTATCCATCGGCGCGATCATTGATCTTGGCATACGTATTTGCGAGGGGCTGAACAAAGCTCACGAGGCAGGAGTCATCCATCGCGATATCAAGCCGTCAAATGTCGTTATGGATGCTGACGGACGACCGAAATTACTTGACTTTGGATTGGCAGCCGTTAAAGGAGCTGAAAAGCTTACCAGAATTGGCTCGACTCTTGGTACCGTGGCTTACATGTCCCCTGAGCAGGTGAAGGGACAGGCGGTCGACCAACGGTCCGACCTCTTCTCCATTGGCGTCCTCCTGTATGAAATGATTGCCGGTCGGCGGCCTTTCAGAGGGGATACAGAAGCGGCAATCATGCGATCGATTATGGACGACACACCGGAACCGTTGGCGCGCTACAAAGCTGATGTGCCTGATGAACTGCAACGGATCATCTCTAAGCTGCTTGAAAAAGATCCTTCACTCAGATATCAGGGTGCCGCCGAGGTCATTTCTGATCTGAAGAAGCTGATGGTCAGCAAAGAGAGTCGGGTCGTCAGCGCGATGCCGAAGCGGTCTTTCCGCTGGCCGGTCATAGCGGGGATTATCGTGGCGGCGGTGGCTGCAGTCATTGCTCTGTTTTCCTTCTGGCCCAAGGAGCGAGTTGGAACAAGCGACGGGAAAAAGATGCTGGCGGTGTTGCCGTTTGAGAACCTTGGCGCCTCGGAGGATGAATACTTTGCTGACGGGATTACGGATGAGATTACTTCCCGACTTGCAACACTGCAAGGACTCGGCGTTATTTCGAGAACGAGTGCTATTCAGTATAAAAACTCTGAAAAAAGCCTGCCTGAGATAGCGAAAGAACTGGGTGTGGACTATATCCTTGAGGGAACAATCCGCTGGGACAAAGCAGGAGATATCAATCGAGTTCGTATTACGCCACAGCTTATAAAAGTGTCGGATGACGTTCATCTCTGGGCAGACAGTTATGAGCGGTCGCTTACTCAGATTTTCACGGTGCAGGCGGATATCGCTACTCGGATTGCTGAAGCATTGGATGTTGCGCTTCTGGAGCCTGAACGCAGCTCGTTTGAAACCAAACCGACGAAGAGCCTTGAGGCGTATGATTATTATCTTCGCGGCAACGAATACGCATATGGCAGCTATGAGAAGAAGGATATGCTCATTGCAGCGGAGATGTATCAGAAAGCTGTCGAAAGTGATCCTGACTTTGCCTTGGCATGGGCTGCTTTGGCATGGACTCATTTACACATGTACTGGTTCTATGATTTCTCTGGAATAAGGCTGCAAACGGCGAAAGATGCCATAGACAAGGCACTGGGACTTCAACCAAAGTTGCCGGAAGCACATCTGGCACTTGCTTATTCTTATTACTGGGGATTTGGAGACTA
>CAZJAD010000118.1:0-6093 GCA_964543855.1 uncultured Alphaproteobacteria bacterium | reverse complement strand
GACCAAAGTGACCGGTGACATTTCCTCCCGGGAGTTCAACCACGTATTCCCCCGCGCCCAAAAGCTTGATGACGCTAAGCGAAAGATCGGGGAAACGAAGAGGGTCAACTCTTTTCTCAGATGATAGGAATCGGTCTAGAGCCTTTGAGTCGGGTTCCCTAGGCAATTTTGAGCCTCGCTCTGCGGCAAGTTCGATGATGCGATCCCAGCGTTTGGGTACGCGGACAACACGCCGCAGCGACGGTATTTCATGAGAAGCGAGATATCGTGCAATAACTCCGTTGGCCGCGATCATGAAATCTTCAATAATACCTTTGGCTCTATTCTTGTTTTCGGGTTCCAAGTCCTTGAGCTCATCTCCGTCAAAGACCGGACGGGCTTCGATTGTTTCGAGATCAAGCGCGCCATTCAAGTGCCGGAGCGCTTTGAGTTTCTGGGCGACACGGTCCTGAAGTCGAATGTTCTCGTCGAGACCTTGGATCTTTTCGATTTCTTGCGGCACCGGGCCAATGCTCTCGAGCCAAACGGCAACGCTGTTGTAGGCAAGCTTGGCGCGATTGCGCACCCTCGCTCGAAAAAGGTCCGAGCTGCGAAGCGATCCATCCTCGGCGATAACCATTTCAACAACGACAGCGAGGCGGTCTGATTCCAGATTAAGGGATGTGAAATCCGTGGAAAGTTTCTCGGGCAGCATCGGAAAGATCTCGGCGACCGTGTAGACCGAAGTGGTGTTTTGCCGCGCATGATCATCAACCGCCGATCGCTTCTTGACGACGGCGTCGACATCGGCAATCGCGACTAGGACTCGTACCGCTCCGCCGGGCAGGGCTTCGGCAACGGTAAGCTGATCCAGATCACGCGAATCATCGTTGTCGATAGAGCACCAGAGAAGGTCTCTGAGATCACGCGTCGATCCACCTGCATCCGTCGCTGGTCCTCCCATTCCGTCAAGCTCGAGGAGCGCCTGGGGTGGAAAATCGGGAAAAAGCCCTTTTTCAAGCATCACCCGATGAGCAATTCTTTGCAGGATAGCACGGTGTCGTTTGCTGATTGTATCCGCCATAATTTCACCTTTCGGACAGAATCCCCGGTTGCTGCGCAGATGCCGCCAAAGCATCAGAGACAATCGCCTGGGCTTCCTCCAGGATGCGGCGCAGATGCTCCGCTCCCTGGAAGCTCTCCGCATAAATCTTGGAGATATTCTCGGTTCCCGACGGACGTGCCGCGAACCATCCGTTCTTTGCGATAACCTTTAGCCCTCCGATGGGTGCGCCGTTGCCCGGCGCGTTGGTGAGAACCGTCTGGATCTTTTCCCCTGCCAGCTCGGTGAGCTTGACCTGCTGCGGTGAAAGTTTCTTCAACCTCTCCTTTTGCTCCGGAGTGGCTGGTGCTTCAACGAGGCCATAGGCAGGTTCACCTAGTTCGCGCGTGAGTTCGCGGTAGATTTCACCGGGATCGCGACCCATTTTTGCCGTTATCTCCGCGGCAAGTAAAGCCGGGACGATTCCATCTTTGTCCGTTGTCCAAGCGCTGCCATCCAGACGTACGAAAGACGCGCCCGCACTCTCTTCCCCGCCGAAGCCAAGCGTCCCGTCGAGCAAACCATCAACATACCACTTGAAACCGACCGGCACCTCGTAGAGCTTGCGGCCCAGTTTCGCCGTGACGCGATCGATCATCTGACTGCTCACCACTGTCTTGCCGACTGCCGCTTCCTTGAGCCACTTCGGCCGATGTTGAAAAAGATAGAAGATGGCGACGGGAAGGTAGTGATTGGGATGTAGCAACCCCGCGCTTTTAGTTACAACTCCGTGCCGGTCATGGTCCGTGTCACAGGCAAAGGCAATATCGAAGCGATCTTTCAAACCAATCAGCCTTTGCATCGCATAAGGCGAAGATGGATCCATGCGGATTTGACCATCCCAATCCACCGTCATGAAACGAAAGGTTGGATCGACTGCCTCGTTAACAACATTCAAGTTCAACCCATATCGCTCAGCAATCGGTCCCCAGTAGTGTACGCCGGCACCACCGAGCGGATCCACTCCCATGCTAATCTTGGCGCCACGAATGGTGTCCATATCGATCACATTGCCGAGATCACTCACATAAGCCTCGAGGTAATCATGCCGGTGCGTCGTACCGGCGCGAAGGGCCTTCCCGAAAGGAATCCTTCTTACATCCAGGAGGTTTCTCTCGAGGAATTCATTCGACTTCGCTTCGATCCAATCGGTGACATCGGTTTCAGCAGGCCCGCCGTTGGGAGGATTATACTTGAATCCCCCGTCATGGGGTGGATTGTGGGATGGCGTGATGACAATACCGTCGGCGAGTCCAGTCCGGCGCCCGCGGTTATAGGTGAGAATTGCGTGAGAAATTACAGGGGTTGGAGTGTATTCGTCTTTATCCGCAATCATGACTTCCACCTGATTGGCCGCCAGCACTTCAATCGCACTGGCAAAAGCCGGTTCGGAGAGTGCATGTGTGTCCATACCGAGAAATAAAGGGCCATCAATCTTCTGCTGATTGCGGTAGAGGCAAATAGCCTGACTTATGGCGAATATATGACTTTCGTTGAATGCTTTGTCGAAGGCTGAACCTCGATGCCCTGAGGTGCCGAATGCAACCCGTTGCGCGGGCACCAACGGATCGGGCACTTCGGTATAGTAGGCCGTCACGAGTTTGGGCACGTTAACCAGCATCGCTGGTTCGGCAGGTTTTCCTGCATAAGGGCTTACTTTCATGTTCTCCCTCTGATTACGCTGATGAGTTGCTGGATAGCAGGCAGACCGTCGGACGTCGCTGGGACTTTGATGAAAACGTTGGGCCTTTTCAGCGCGGCCCACAATCGGCGAGCTTCCTCAATCGTCCCTTTGGTGTCATGCGCCAGGTGCGGATTGACCTCCAGGCTGACATATCCATCTTTACCGTCTGTCGTGTCATAGACAGGCCGGAACTCGTCTGCGGCGCTCTGCACATCCCGCTGGCTGAGAGCTTCATAGATTATTCTGGCGCTCTTTCCCTCAAGGGACATGGCCCGAATGTCCTCTTCGTAATCATGGCTTTCTAAAATCGCCTTCTCAAAGATCGATGGATTGGAGGTCATCCCTCGTAGTCCATCCTCGTCAATCAAACGGCGAAGCCCGCCGCTGGAGATCAGATCGCGCCGGATGTAGTCCAGCCAGATTGACTGGCCGAGCACACCTAATTCTTTCAAGGGATTCTTCTTCATGGAAGCCCTCCACATCACTGCTTCTGGTCGAACAGTGCCAATGCCCGCTTGCATACGTTCTCCACTGTAAATCCATACTCGCGCATCACAATCGGTCCGGGAGCCGACGCGCCGAAGCGGTCCACGCCGATCACATCTCCGCGCTCTCCTACATATTCGTGCCACCCTTGTGTCACCCCCGCTTCCACCGCGAGCCGCTTCCGGACAATAGGCGGCAACACCGAGTCGCGGTATTCGCGGGGTTGGGCTTCGAACAATTCCCAGCTGGGCATTGAAACGAGGCGCACTGCGAACTTCTGTCCCTGTAGTTTTTGTCGTACAGCCACGATCAGGCCTACCTCGGATCCGCTCGCAATCAGGATCAATTGCGGTTTCCCTTGCGGTGCGTCGGCCAGGATATACGCGCCATGGCGGAGACCCTCCGCCGAGCCAAACTGCTTCCGATCGAGCGTCGGCACGGTTTGCCGACTCAGAATCAGGGCTACTGGTCGATCCCGTGTTTCAATCGCAATGCGCCATGCTATGGCGGTCTCATTGGCGTCGCTTGGACGGATGACAATCAGCCGGGGAATCGCTCTAAGACCTGCAATCTGCTCCACGGGCTGATGGGTCGGGCCGTCCTCACCCATTGCGATGCTGTCATGCGTGAAAACATAGACCACCCGCATCCCCATCAGCGCGGCGAGCCGGATCGGCGGGCGCATGTAGTCAGAGAAGGTCAGAAACGTCGCGCCGAACGGGATCGTAGCGCCGTGCGCGGCTAAGCCGTTCAAAATCGCGCCCATCCCGTGTTCCCGAACCCCAAACTGCAGGTTGCGGCCCGCATAACTCCAGCCGCCGCCTGCAGAACCCTGCAGGTCACCGACAGCCATTTCAGGGTTCTCAAAGTTTCCCGCATCTTTCAATTCAGTTTGAGTGGAAGGGTTCAGATCGGCCGAACCCCCGATGAAAGCCGGCAACTTGGTACTGATGGCTGCAATCACTTTTCCCGAGGCGGCTCGGGTGGCCATTCCCTTGGCGTCCTCTGGAAATTGCGGAATGTTCGCATCCCAACCTTTCGGCAGTGCTCCCTTCATCAGTTGGCTGAGTTCGTGGGCGAGCTCGGGATATAGTTTCTCATACGAGGCCAGCTTCGTGTTCCATTCCGATTCAGCTCGCCTGCCGCTTTCAACGGCCTGGCGGAGGTGATTCGCGACTTCCTCGGGAACATAAAATGGTGGCTCGACGGGCCAATCCAAATTTTTTTTCGTAAGCATCACCTCTTCTATGCCCAGCGGGGAGCCATGCGCGGCAAAGGTGTCCTGCTTGTGGGGTGAACCGTAGCCGATGTGCGTTCGCACAAGGATCAGAGATGGACGTCCGGTTTCCTGGCGTGCAGTGTGTATGGCGCGATCGATCGCCTCCAGGTCGTTGCCATCCTCGATCGCTTGTGTGTGCCAGCCATATGCAGCGAACCGCTGGGCGTGGTCATCGGTGAAGGTGAGTTGCGTCGAGGCGGCGAGCGTTATGCGGTTGTCATCGTAGAGATAGATCAGCTTCCCCAGCTTCAAGTGACCCGCTAGCGAGGCTGCTTCGGCTGCAACGCCCTCCATGAGATCACCGTCGCTGAGGAGCCCGTAGGTGAAGTGATCGACGACCTCGAATCCAGGCCGGTTGTAACGGGCGCCAAGATACGCTTCCGCGACGGCCATCCCCACCCCGTTGCCAAATCCCTGACCGAGAGGGCCTGTTGTAGTCTCCACACCGGGCGTTACTCCGCGCTCGGGATGTCCCGGCGTGATGCTGTCCCACTGGCGAAACTGTTTGATCTGTTCTAGCGGCAGATCATAGCCGGTGAGATGCAGCAAGCTGTAGAGCAGCATCGATCCATGGCCGGCGGATAGGACGAACCGATCCCGGTTGAACCAATGCGGATTAGCCGGATTATGGCGAAGAAACCTTGTCCACAGCGCATAGGCCATTGGCGAGGCCCCAAGCGGAAGGCCCGGGTGGCCGCTATTGGCTTTCTGGATGGCGTCGACCGACAGGAATCGGATCGTGTTGATCGACAGCTGATCCAATTGGGCTGTATTCAGAGCGGTCTTGTTTTTCGTGCTCATTGTCCGCATCTCCCTGGGCGACCCGCATACATGTAAGGCTTTCCTGTCGCAGGATTAGAGCGGCGATAGTGATCTGTTCCTGCGATGTAGAAAGATGGCGCCCGATCTCAGATAATACCTGACTTCCCCCTCGCCCGATTCCAGAGTGAAAATTATATGAAAAAGACTTGGCGTATCCCGTACGATAGCACACATAATGAAGGGAGCACTACCGAAAGGTTGGGATGCGAGCATTCCGATCAAAGAACCTTCGCTGTGACCGATTATACCGAAATCCGAAAACCGGGAATCTTGCTTATACTTTTTCCAAGCGACCGCATCGTCTATGAATGTATCGATGGTGACGCTGCTTTCATCTGTTCCGGCCTTCGAGCTTGCACCAATACCTCGATCATCGTAGGGCACAGCCGCCACTCCCCAGCTTGTTAATCCTTCAGCGAGCATTTTCACGCTATTGTTCTTACCTGGAAGTAATGGTGAGTTGCCGTTCCGGTCTGTCGGTCCCGACCCGGCGATGATGAGCACCAACGGAACCGGGCCCGCCCCAGCCGGAACAGTTAGGGTTCCGGACAGGATTCCCGTGCCGGTCTCGAGGATTCTCGTTTCACCGGCATTAGTTGATGCAACCATGGTAGTATCTACCATACCGACCGAAACTTACCCCAACCTTTCGCAAGCATTACTTTTTCGTCATATTCCAGAGACCGGCAACTGTGTCGCTGGCTGCTGCTCAGTCTGGATCGCCTGCCGGCGAACGAGCTG
>CAZJAD010000117.1:0-6160 GCA_964543855.1 uncultured Alphaproteobacteria bacterium | reverse complement strand
TTCCGTTCCACACGACCGAATAGGTCCCCGGAAGCACGCGATCACTCACCAGCGTCCGGACTTTCTGGCCCAGTGCATTATAGATGGCCAGCTCGACATCCATGAGCTGACTGACCGAATACGGAATCGTCGTCTCCGGATTGAACGGATTCGGATACGCGCTTTCAAGTCGGAACGCTGTCGGCAGGATCTCCACGGATGGCTCGGCTCCCGCACCGCCGCCCATGCGTGTGAAATGGCCTGTCGTGAAATTCTCGCCTCCGCCGGCTTCGGACTGCATGCTCGCCACATCCGGGTGACCCGGCGCCATCCAGGAATAGCTCCAGTACCACTCGTCAATCATAGGAAATCCCATGACCGTTGCCACCATATGCTCGTGCTCTTTGATACGCAGGCATGGAAGAGCATCCATGCCGTCCACATAAACCGTACCCCACCCGTCGACAGTGTACCAGGAACTATCCGAGTAGGATATGGTGATCCCCTGCATGCTCTCTTCCCAGGTAATGGCCGAGAACCAGTCGTCGCCATACTGAATCGGAAAAACAAAAGAAGGTGGCTCGTTCGTCCACTCGATAAGCCAGCTCGAATCCGGGGTTGTAAAAGCCATACCCAGTATTCTGGCAAAACTGGTGTTTAATTGGTTATAAGTGTACGCCTGAGTCTGCAGATCTTCTGTCGTCCGCGTAATCAAGTTCGCGTCGGGAATCCACGATGGATTCGGCGTCTCCGATCGATCGATGACTTCAAGCTCCACGGTGATCGTGGTCGATATGCCGCGCAAATCCCAAGTCTGATTCGCCCCTGAAGGTCCGGGATTCACCGTCACATAGTCCTCGCTGCTGGTCAGAGTATACTGGTAACCAATCGTGCTCGGAAAATCGCTCGATGTAATCGTAATCTGGCCAAGCGCTGGCACTCCACACAGAAGTGCCACCAAAACCATAGAGACAATGTGCCCGTGTTTCATGATCACTCTCTCCTTTTTCCCCAGTTATGTCCCGCGAGATGCGCGGGATGTTCTCTATAATGTTACTGTTGTTTGTTGCCACAAACCGTGCGGGCAACTTGGCTCAAGCACTTGGGTGAGCCTCTTGCCCGCGCCGCAGCAATTCCTGAGCCGTCGCGACAACCTTCGGCGTCACTTTCGTACCCCCAAGAAGCAGCGCCAGCTCCTGTACGCGTTCCGGAGCAGCCAGTTGCTGCACCTCGGTCACGGTTTCACCGTCGGAAACGCGCTTGACAATAGCGAAGTGCGTGTGCCCGCGACTGGCAATCTGAGGCAAATGCGTAATCGCGAGCACCTGATGGCGACCGGCCAATTCGAGCAGCGCATCTCCCACGCGCTCGGCCATGCGCCCCGAAATCCCGATGTCAATCTCGTCGAAAACGAGCGTCATCGGTTCCAGCTTGCCCGCAAACACCCGCTTCAAAGCCAGCATGATTCGCGAAGCCTCACCGCCCGACGCCACATCAACCAGCGGCCTCGCTTCTCGACCTGGATCCGCCGAGAAGAGGAACTCGACCTTGTCGTATCCCTTGGCACTCATCGTGTCGACCTGCCGGCTCTCGGCAGTCTCCCAGCTCACTTCGAAACGGGCTCCACTGAGCCCCAGCGTCGTCAGGTGCTTGCGAACATCCCGCTCGAAGGCGTCTTTTTTCTTGAGCCGCTTCTCTGACAGGTCCGTCGCTTTCGCGCGGAGGGCGACCTCGGCTTCCTTGACCTCACTGCGAGCGCGAGCGAGGTCCGCTTCGAGCGCATCCGTATCGGAGAGAGCCTGCCGCCACTCATCCGCCTTTCGCAGAAGCTCAGCGGCCGACAGCCCGTACTTGCGCATCAGGCCCGCCAGTGCGCTGCGTCTTTCCCGCAGAACCTCCAGCCGTTCCGGGTCGAAAGTCACTCCAAGGTGCCGGTCACGGGCGAGTTTGCCCAGTTCGGCAATCTGTGCTTCCGCCGCCGCAATCTCCTCGGCCAGCCGGCGCAGCTCCGGGTCAATCTTCTGCCCGCTCGAAAGCACCTCGCGCGCCCGCCGCAACAAGCTCTGCGCCGCCGGTTCGCCATCCGACAACGCTTGCCATGCCGCATGAGTGATTTCAGCGAGCTGCTCGGCTCCTTCGAGTCGCCTCAGTTCGCTCTCCAGCTCGTCCTCCTCACCCTCGCGCAGTCTCAGCCGGTCGATCTCCTCGAGTTGGAAGCGCAGAAGTCCTTCGCGCTGACGATGCTCTTCCTGGAGACGCTCCAGCTCGCCCAGATGCACGCGCCGTCGGTTGTGCTCTCTATAAAGATACGCAACTTCCGACCTCAGAGCAAGTGTATCGGCGTAGGCATCGAAGAAATCCAGATGTCGCGCACGCTTCAAGAGCGCCTGCTGCTCGTGCTGCCCGTGGAGGTCCACGAGATGCTCCCCCACCGCCTGCAGAATCTCCAGCGCCACCGGCTGATCGTTCACGAAACAGCGCGCCCGACCACCCTCGGCCACTTCACGGCGCAACAGCACGGTGCCGCCCGAGTCTTCGATGTCGCTTTGAGCGAGGATTTCGCTGCCGCGCGCAAAATCGAATTCGCCCTCGATAATGGCTTTTCTCGCTCCGGGCCGGACGGGGCCTGTGGGAAACTTCTCGCCCACCAGCACTGCCAGCGCTCCCAGCACCATCGACTTGCCCGCTCCGGTTTCGCCGGTGAAAACGCAAAGCCCTTCTCCGGGCCCGAACTCCGCCCGCTCAATGAGGATGTAATCCTGAATGAGGAATCTGCGCAGCATGCGCCGCCTCTACTGACCCAAAACCGCTATCTTCCCCCGTGCGGATTTGCCGTCATGCGTATAGGTAACGAGAATGTAGACGCCGCTCGAAACCAGCTCGCCGTCGTTGTTACGCCCGTCCCAGCCAATGCCCGGCGTGATCATCTCCCGCCAGGTGAGGCTGCGCACCAACCGGCCTGTGAGCGTATAGATTTTCAGCCCGTCGAAAACACCCCTGTCCTGCAAATACATCCGCTGCTCACCCGGCCGAAAAGGATTCGGGTAAGGCTCCACATCGCCGAGGTCGCCACCCGTTTGCTGGTAAGGCGTCTTGAGTCGCGAAAGCCCATCCGGCGTTCCGATCCACACTTCCCCCGTTGTGGGATTCGAAGTAATCGCTGTCACATCATTCGAAATCAGTCCCGAAGGATACTGAACATCGTCTGCCGTGCGGAAGTAATGAATCCAGTTGAAATCCCTGTCCAGCACCGAAACCCCGCCGTCCGTTCCGAACCATTTGTTGTCTTCCGCATCCACATGAATCGCTAACACCTGAGTTCCCAGCGGCCCCGGATACAGGCAAGAGAATTGCAGATACTGAAAATCCCAGGGAATCCCGGTCGAGGTGTAATAGACGCCGTTGACCGTTCCCACCCACAGGTATCCCTGCCCATCCAGCGCCCAGCATTTCGTTTCCGCGTCGATATCGTCGAAGCAGAGCGTCGGATCGGCGTAGTCATCCGGAACAATGAACGACCAAAGGTCGCCGACCGTATCAAGGGGAGTGCCGCGGTCATTGAGAATGTGCGTGCCGCGACCGTCGCGCGAGGCCCCCAGCCATTTGCGGTCGAAAGCATCGATGACGAGCTTCTCCACTTCCGTCGGTGTCTGCATACTGGGATTCTTGTACGCCATCCACGGCGCCTCGGAGCCGCCCGCCGCAATCCATTCGCGGGCAATACGCAGGAGTGGTCGGTCTCGGTGGGAAAGCCGATTCGTCAGCCACAGATTCCCGCCTGCGTCTCGCGCGATGCCATCGATAAGGCAGAAGCTCGTGTCGCTCGGAATGCCCGCCAGGCGCGCTCCGGTTGAGTCATGCGAATTGAAGATTTGGATCGAATCACCTCGAAACCACCCCAAACCCTTGCCGTGCGTGGCCACCCAGGTCCCTCCAAAATCATCGAACACGAAGCCGCGCACATCCCCATTGAAGAACGGCTGCGGATAGGTCTCCGACTGGGCGTAGTTCGTCCAATCCCCATTGGCGTAGGTCGAAACACCGCCGCGCTCACCTTTGCCACCCACCCACAGGCGCCCATCCGGGCCAACCGCGAGCGCCGAAATGTCGTTGCCCGCCGGCCCCTCGGCTCGAAGAGGCTCCGTCCATTCCTCGCCAAGAAGCGCGGCAATGCCGCCGCTCCGATCCTCGCTGTGAGCCACCGCCGCCCACAGAACCTGGCCATTCTCGCCGCTCGGAGCCCCCGCGAGGCGCCGAACATCAAGAGTCGTCGGGTCGGTCGCATAGCGCCAGCCGAAAGCGGGATCATACCAGTAAGTTCGGTTCGATGTTGCGATATAGACCGTGTCGTTCACATTGCCAAAATCAACCACAGTCCCAAAATCCCTGACCGCGCCAAAACTGCCATCCCGCCACAGGACAAGACCGACCGACATGCCAATCCACAGGCCACCGTCGGGTGCAGCAAGAATCGCTCGCACATCGGCATCGGGCAAGCCGTCCGATTCGTCGATATTCTCCCAGGCACTCGGCGGGACAAGCGTCGGCAGAGCAAGATCGGCGCGCGCGAGTCCAAAAGCGGTCGCTGCCCAAAGGTAGCCATCCGCCACCGCCAATCGCCGCACTTCCGTTCGCGGCGAGAGTCCGCCAAGTTTGCTGTAGCTCTCCTGAACACGGAAACCATTCACGGTTTCGTAGTAAGCCAAGCGGTAAGCTCCAACATCCGTGGCAACGAAAATATAGTCTTCCCACGGGACAAGGTCCGTAATGGCGTAGACATCCCCTTGCAGGTCGGAGAGCACATCGACGCGGCCCGTTTCAGGATCAAGGCGGTTCAACCGGCGGTCTTCCAGCCCCACCCATATTCCGCCTCGGGAATCAGCGCCGACAGCCACGCAGCGATTCGTCGACAACCCGCGGGTGTTCGTGTACACATCAAACATCCCGGTTTGCGGGTCGAAGTGAATGAGTCCGCCGGTTGTCGCGGCCCACAAATGCCCGTTGACACTCTCGATGTCGAGCACATCGGAAGTCGAGGTGAAAGTCTCCCACTGGAACGGCTGCGCCAACAGAATCGGCGCGAAACCCACCAATGCAAGCACAACTCCGGCAGTCTTTCTCATTCGTCTCTTCATCCCCTACTACCCGCGACCTCCGGTCGCGGTTCTTTCTCGCCGAGCGGGGTCCCCAACCCGGCCGGAATCTCCCCCCGCTACTACCCGCGACCTCCGGTCGCGATCCTTCACGCCGAGCCGGGTTCGCAACCCGGCCGGAATAGTCCTAAACAAATCCCTACTCGAACACCACCGCAATCCCCGTGGCGAACTTCTTGACCTCCACGCGCGGACGCGTTCCGACCACATGTCGTCGCCACGGCCCTCGCCCGACGACGGCGTGGTGTGTTTCCAGATAGACATCGCGGTCGACATCGTATTCGACCAGCATCACGCCGTCCGCTCCGATCTTGCGCGCCTTCTTGATGATGAGCGCGTCAAGTTCCGGCCGCCGGGCTCTCCGGCCCAATTCCGCTTCAATCACGCCGATGACTCGATGAGGCCGCGTGATCCGGTCGTGCCGAAAAACGATTTCGGTGTTCGCCGGTTTCGCGCTTGGCGTGTACGACTCGTCCGTCTTGATAAACCGCACATTCGACGCACACCCCACAAACAATATTATCAGTGGAACAAGCCAGATTAGTTTCTTCATCTGCCCCTCCTCACAAGTCCGCTCAGTGCCTGACATTTCTCCGCCGCGCCCCGTTCAATAACCTCACCAGACAGAATCACCGCTACTACCCGCGACCTCCGGTCGCGATTCTCTCCCGCCGAGCCGTCCCCGCGAAAGCGGGGATCAACCCGGCCGGAACCTGTCGCCGCGCGGGGTGCCCTCACCCCGCGCGAAATCTACTTCAGCAGCACCATCTTCTTCGCCGCAACGAAATCCCCCGCCTGCAGGCGATAGAAATAAATCCCCGACGCCAAACCACTCCCGTCAAACATCACCCGATGAGATCCCGCGCCAATATTCCCATCCACGAGCGTGGTCACCTCACGCCCCAAAAGATCGAACACGCGCAGCGAAATGCTTCCCCCCTTCGGCAAATCATAGACAATCTCCGTCACCGGGTTGAACGGATTCGGCCAGTTCTGGTGAAGAGTATATTCAGCAGGCACCGCAATCC
>CAZJAD010000116.1:0-6196 GCA_964543855.1 uncultured Alphaproteobacteria bacterium | reverse complement strand
GGTGTTGATACAAAGCTCGTCAAGATGAGTCATTGGAGGTTCTTACGAAGATAGGTTTGTGAAATTGGAATAAATATAAGAGCTTTCACTCAAAGAGGCAAGCGCGTCCGGTCCACAGTGCGTGAACGATCGACTATCAAGAGACAAGACAAGAGATTGGCCTTGCTTTGAAGTGACGACCTTCTTATATTTCAATCGATGGATATTGCACAATCTCGTGACATCGATTTGCGAGCACGACAGCGTATACACTTCGCTCTTCGCAGCCAATCATGCCGTCACAGCTCTACATAGGCACAAGCGGCTTCAGCTACAAGCACTGGGCGGATGGGGTATTCTATCCTGAAGGATTAGCGCAGAGATCATGGCTGGAGTATTACAGCTCGCAGCTGGACACCGTCGAACTGAATGTGACTTTCTATCGCTTGCCAACGGAGGCCGCCTTCGATGCGTGGCGAGAACGGACACCGAAGAAGTTCGCTTTCGTCCTTAAAGGCAGCCGGTTCATCACCCACCTTCGGGCCTTGGAGGATTGCGAAGAAGCCCTTGCCGCTTTCTTCGAGCGAGCAAGAAGGTTGAAGGACAAGCTGAAAGTCGTTCTCTGGCAATTGCCGCCGAATCGAAAGCTCGACTTGAGCCGCCTGGAGAAATTCGTCAAGCTTCTGCGCAAGCGGTATCTTAAAACGCTTCACGCTTTTGAATTTCGCGAGGAGAGCTGGCTGTGCGGGGAAGTCTTCGAGCTTCTCCGCCAATCGGGAATGACGCTTTGCCGAGCCGACTATCCTTTCGCCGAAGAGGACTTGCCGGATGATTTCCCATTCATCTACCTGCGGCGGCATGGAACAACCGCCGCGTATCGCGGCAATTACTCCGACGAGCAACTGAAATCCGAGGCTCGACAAATCCGTAAATGGCTGAAATCAGGCCGCGATGTCTTTGTCTATTTCAACAATGACCTTGGCGGCTATGCCGCGCACAATGCGCTAACCTTGAAGCAGCTTCTGAAGGGGAAACCATGAGCCCGAGATTTGGGTGGAGAAAGCCCGGTTCCGTTGAAACATTCCACAATGCAAGGGCTCTCATGGAGTGGTGGGGTCTGTGGAGTCATTCCGGAGGATAAAGTGAAAAGGGCGCTGGCACTACTCTGGGCGTTTTCGCTAACGGCGTTCCTGGCAGCGCCGGCTCAGGCACGCACCGAGCGCTTCGACAAGGTCATTGACAAGGCGTTCGATGCATCCGGTCTGAACCGCGTCCGCATCCACGCCGAGAACCTGCGCGTCGAGGGCTGGGACAGGGATTCGGTGGTCGTTCATGCCGAGTACCGCGTCAAAAGCAAGGGATGGGTGCTGTTCGGCTCCCAGTCGTATGATCTCGAATTCCGAACCTCGGATAATACATTGATAATTCAGGAAATCGAGGAAGGGGGCGCCATCTTCGGCATCTGGATGACTCGAACCGCGCGCAATCGGGTCGAGGTCAAGGTGCCTCGGAGCCTCGCGGTCGAAATCCACAGCGATGACGGCTCGATCCGTCTCTATGACCTGAGTGGCCCTGTCCAGGTGGACTTCGAGGATGGCCGTCTGCAAGCGGAGAATGTTGCGGGACCGGATTTCCGCGTTCGCTTCGAGGATGGCGCGGCCACGCTTTCCCAGGTTCGCGGGTCACTGGATGTGCACTTTGAGGATGGCCGACTTCAGCTTCGGGACAGCGACCTCTCGGCGCTCCAGCTGAAATTCTCTGACGGCCGGGTGGAGCTTGAAACAGGTGCCCGGGGAGAAGGCCCGTACCATGTGCATTTCGATGACGGGCGGCTCGAGTGGACTTTTCCGGAGGTTCCGGCAGCCGACATCGACGCGAGAGTCTCGGACGGATCCATCAGGGTCGATTTTCCCGGCCTCGACAAGACCTTCTATCGCAAACGCTTTGTCCATTCCTCGGGCTATGGAGGGCCTCCGGTCGAAATCCGGGGCGAGGACGGCAGAATCCGGCTCGAATCATTCCATGGAAAACAAAAACGGTTTGACTGAAAACCGTTTCTCAATACTCCCCAGCCGCCTTCGGGCGGCTTTTTTGTGCCCGGTTTCAGGTCCGTAGAGGATTTTGCTTGGCCTTTGACGGCCAATTGCAGAATGAAGCAAAGACATATGGTTTTGTTCCGATGGAGCTTCCATTTCTCCAAATGTGTCCGTCAGAATTCTCTCGCTTGACATCCGCCGATAGGTTTTCTATATTAGGGAAGCCTAACTTCCGGGTTAGTGCTTGCAAGCTTCTACTAAACAATTCAATGTCCCAAGGAGAATCCGGCAAATGCAGCAGGCGAGAGTCCTCATATTGACAGCCACAATCGCCCTTTTAGCTATTGCCCCTTTGGCAATGGCAGGCACAGCCAGAATTAAAGGGAAGGTTGTCCATTCGGAGACAGGTGAGATTCTGGGAGCAGCCAATATCATGCTTAAGGGAACCACACAAGGTGCTTCGACCGACGAAGACGGGTACTACCACATTCTCAATGTACCCAAAGGCACCTATGAAGTGATCGCTTCGAGGATTGGTTTTGCGACCGCACGCCAAAAGGTAACCGTGGCCGCCGGTAAGGAAACAACGGCTGATTTCCGATTACACCCCACTGTGCTCGAGATAGGAGGGGTCGTGGTCACAGCGACACGCACGCCGCGCATTCTCGAGGATATTCCCGTCCACACTGAGGTCATTGGACCCGAGAGAATCGAAGCCAAAAATGCAGAGAATCTGCTGGAAGCACTGGAAGGTGAAACAGGTATCAAGGTGCAGACAACTTGCAGCATTTGCAATGCAGCCGAGATAAGAATGCAGGGGCTATCTGGAGGCCATACGCAGGTCCTTATTGACGGTCAGCCTATCGTGAGCGGTTTTGCTACTGTCTATGGGCTTTCGCAGATTCCAGCCGAGAACATTGAGCGCATTGAGATCGTCAAAGGAGCAGGGTCGGCGATGTATGGCAGCGATGCCATCGCCGGCGTGGTTAACATCATCACGAAGTCGGCTCTGGAGCGGCGAGGCAGCCTTACGGCCACGGTTGGCGACTTTGGCGCTCGCTCTTTTCGAGCTACTCTGGCCGGAAAAAAAGATGGAACTGCGGGTGTTGTTACGGTCAGTCGCACCAAATCGGACGCGATGGATGCGAATCGCGACGGAATTTCTGAGGGAGTGGACTACGAGCGTACGGCCTTGTCGGCGAAGGTCGAGAATGACTTCTCTCCACAGATGTCGTTCACAGCCACGGGAAGAATTCTCGAAGAAGAACGCCTTGGGGGCTATATGATGCGACTGAGAGAGGAGACCGATATTTCTGAACAGATTCGCACGCAGCGGTCGGAATTGGGGGGGACGGCGAAATATCACCCGTCCGTGAAGTCCGAGCTGACTGTGCGCGGCACCGTTTCTCGCCACGATCAACATGCTCTCTTTGAAGAGAACTGGTATGACGCCAGGGAGGACATCGTTTATGGTGAACTCCAGTATAACACCTATCTCACGCCAAACAATCTTGCGACCGCAGGTGTTTCCGCTAAAAGCGAGGAGATCGAGGAGTCTGCAAGATTGGGAAGGATCAGTGCCGATGCTTTCGGCGTCTATCTCCAAAATGAGCTGGAGGCCAATCCCTTTTCCTTCGTGGCAGGTGTGCGCTACGATGGCCATTCGGAGTTTGGCTCGCGGCTGAGTCCTCGAGGAGCCATACTCGTCAAGCCGCGCCACGACTTGAGCCTGCGCGGTTCCTATGGGTTAGGGTTCAAGGCCCCGACGGTTTTCTTCGAGGAAATGCACTACTGCCCAGGCGGTTTTCGTTACACCATCCGGCGCAATCCGGACATATCTCCGGAGAAATCCCGCAGTGCGAATCTCGACATCGAACATCGTCGTGGCAACGCGGTCATGCAGCTGAACCTTTTCCGAACCGATGTCCGTGACATGATTCAAGGAGAAGTCGTCGGCAAAGATGAAGAGGCTGGCCGGCTGGAATATATGTATGTGAATGTTGGGAAAGCCCGTACACAAGGAGTTGAAACTCATATCGGACTCCAGATCGGCTTGGGATGGTCAATTTCCGCAGGCTATGCTTACCTGGATGCCAAAGATGTTGACGCCGACGAGCGGTTGCCATTTCGTTCGCGCCACACGGCGGACTGGTCCGTGCGCTACGAAAACTGCCAATGGGGTCTGGATGTGGATTTCTCGGGTGAGCTCGTGGGGAGCATGCTGACGCAGTCGGTGGGTGAAGATGACGAGGGCAATGAAATCTTGACAGAAGGGGAATCCCCCGATTTCTCTGTCTGGAATGCCCGCATCTCCAAACAGATGATGAAAAGTTACAAAGTCTTCTTCGGTGTAGATAACTTGTTTGATTATGTGCAGAAGGATTGGACAGTAGACACCGAATACATCTGGGGGCCACTGCGAGGCCGGTTCGTTTATGGAGGCTTCACCGTACAATTCTAATCGATAGCCTTCTCCATGAACATGCAGCGCTCGAGCGGATTGTATCGATAGGGCTCCGTAGATTTGAATCCGAGCGACTGATAGAGCGCGATAGCCTCTGTCATTGAGGCCACCGTATCCAGTCGCATGCGCTGATAACCAATCTTCCGCGCCTCGTCGACAACAGCCACTGCCAGAGCTCGGCCGTAGCCTTTCCCTCGAAATTCGGGCCGCACATAGAGCCTCTTCATCTCACAAATACCTTCGGCAGCCTTTCTCAGCGCGACACATCCGACCACTTCCCCGCCCTGCAATCCTAAAATCAACCGGCCATCAGGGGGCGCGTAATCTCCCGGAAGTCCGGCAAGCTCATTGTCGAAATCCTGAAAGTAGAGATCAAAGCCCAACGATGCAGCGTACTCCACAAACAGCTTGTGGATATGCTCGATATGTTCCCCGGTTTCAGCATGAACGAGATTCAGCACAGCTGACTATCTGCTCTTGATTGTGTATCTCATGATCGGTCGCGTGGGGGAACGCCGAGCGACTTCTTCAAATCCAGCTTTGCGGTAAGCGGCAGCCAGGCCATGATACACAAAGACATCGGGCATCGGCGTCTTTTTCGGCTCCACGGCGTAACCTTCCACGATCTTGCCGCCCTGCTTGCGGACATAATCGATTGCCGCTTTGAGCAGTTCCACGGTCACACCTTGACGCCGGAAAGGTCTTGCAATGAAGAAACAGACGATAGACCACACAGGCTGATCATCCACCGGCTTAAGAATACGCGAGCGCTGCAAGAGGGAAAAGGTTTCCCGTGGCGCGACGGAGCACCAGCCAATCGGTTCATTCCCTGCGTACGCGAGAATCCCGGGGATTTCGCCCGAATTCACGATTCGCTTCATCGCCCGCTTGTTTCCCGCGCCTTTCTGCTTCTCGAACTGAGCACGCGTGAGCCGGAACCACATACACCAGCACCCCCCAGACGCCCCTCGCGCGCCGAAGAGCTTTTCAAAATCCTTCCACCTCTGAGTAGTGACCGGATGAAAGCGTAAATCAGCAAGACCAATTCGTTCCGGTGACATCGGTTTCACACTCCTTCATCTCAAATGTAGTCCAGCGATCACCTGGTAATCTCACGAAATCGCGACGGGATCCACATCGATCTCTATTCCGACGCCGGATTCAGCGCGGGTGCGGCGGAATTCGCCCACGGCTTGCTTGACGGCGCGGCGAAGAGTCGCGCCGCTCTCGTCTTTTGCGCGCGGCGAGCGGACGAGAAGATGATAGCGAATCTTGCCGCGAAGTTTGTGTAGAACCGCCGGAGCAGGACCCAGAGTCTCGACGCCACCCTCCAGTTTCACCAGCGAGCGGAAACGCAGTGCCGCCTTCGCGACTTTGCTCTCATCCTTCCCGACAAAGCGAACCAGCACAAACCGCGCAAAGGGCGGAAAGTTCGCCGACTCGCGCCTGCGCAATTCCTCTTCGGCAAGTCCGAGCCAATCCTGCGTCAGCACGCTGCGCACGACCGGATGCTCGGGCGCAAAGGTCTGCAGCAGTACCTTGCCCGTGCGCTCTCGGCGGCCTGCGCGACCGGATGCCTGAGTCAGCAAGGCCGCGCCGCGCTCGGTGGCGCGGAAATCAGGATGAAAGAGCTCCGTGTCCGCCGAAACGACGCCAACCAGTTGCACGCCCGGGAAGTCCAAGCCTTTCGCGACCATCTGCGTGCCAAGCAAAATAT
>CAZJAD010000115.1:0-6308 GCA_964543855.1 uncultured Alphaproteobacteria bacterium | reverse complement strand
CGGATGCTCAAGCGTTCTTTGATGCATTCCAGATGGAAATGGACATGCATAGGAAATACTCTCGATACTACGGATACGGTTTCTACATGATGCAGAAACAGAGTGTATGATACGATTGTGATGTATCTTTTGTCCGCCGTATGGTGTTGAACTGTACCGGGGGTTCGAATCCTCCCGCTACGCCAGTAACTCACAACCCTCGATTCTTGGGTTGTGAATAGTATCCGATAATCACCAGGCGTCTGTCAGACGACGTTCGTTTGAGCTAATTGAACCAGCGCTGCACCAAGGGAAGATGAAAAGGAGAAGATATTGTATATTGTAACAGCGGAGGTGTGTCATGAGTAATGCTATGCGAGTTGTCATTTGTACCGCGGGTCTACTTCTAATCGGAATAGCTGGAGCCACCACGACCCTCGCAGTACCCACGACGATCAACGACTTCTTCATGCCCGGATCCCAGCCCAATGAGTCCGGCCAAATCGAGAAGTTGACCCGGTGTGATAACTGCCACGGAGGCTACGGCGAGCAGAATGTGGAGCCTGTCTTCAACTGGCAGGGCGGGATGATGTCGCAGGCGATGCGGGATCCGCATTTTTTCGCCACCCTGGCCGTCGCCAATCAGGATGCTCCCGAGAGCGGCGACCTCTGTATTCGCTGCCATACCCCCAAGGGTTGGTTGGAAGGCCGGTCTGAACCCACGGATGGGTCGGCCCTGATCGCCGATGACTACGAGAGCGTTCAGTGTGATTTCTGCCATCGGACGGTCAAACCAACGGCGATCGGCGTCAATCCTTATCCGAATGACCTAATCTACACTTCGGATACGTACCCTCGCGACCAAACCTACCTGTCAGCGATGAGCAGTATTCCGGAGACCTCAGCCAACGGCATGTATATCGTCGATTCAGACAACGCCAAACGTGGTCCATACTCCGATCCTGTGGCCCGTCATCAGTGGTACTACTCTCCATTTCACTCCGACGCCGATCTCTGTGGCACCTGCCATGATGTGAGCAATCCGGTCTTCACCCGAGATGAATCCGGAGTATACGTCCCCACAGCGTTCGACCAGCCGGCTCCCGATTTCAACCCCTATGCCATGTTCCCTGTCGAGAGGACCTTCAGTGAGTGGAAAGTGAGCGCCTACAACACTCCCGAAGGTGTCTATGCGCCTCAGTTCGGTGGCAACAAGGACACGGTCAGAACCTGCCAAGATTGCCATATGCGCGATGTCACCGGTCACGGTTGCGACAAGAATGATGCTCCGCTTCGCACAGATCTGCCTTTGCACGACCAGACCGGCGGCAATACGGTCGTTCCCATTTGGGTCGCATCACTCTATCCGGGTGATGTGAATGCCGCGGCATTGGATTCAGGGATTCAGCGAGCCCATTACATGCTCCAAAACGCCGCAACAATCGACCTCACGGTGGCATCGCAAGGGGATCAGTTGCTCGCCGAAGTGCGAGTGACGAACGAAACAGGTCATAAGCTCCCGTCCGGGTATCCGGAAGGACGGCGAATTTGGATCAATGTCCGTGCCTATGATATCAACGCTGAGTTGATTTACGAATCCGGAGCGTACGATCCGGAGACGGCTGAATTGACCCACGATCCCGACCTGAAAGTCTACGAAATCAAACCCGGAATCTCGACGGCGCTGGCACCCATTGTTGGCCTGCCGGCAGGCCCGTCGTTTCACTTCGTCTTGAACGATACGATCTACATGGACGATCGCATCCCGCCCCGCGGGTTTGCGAATGCCGCTTTCGACTCCATTCAGTCGCCTCCAGTCGCCTATGCCTACAGTGACGGCCAATACTGGGACGACACGGAATACCTCCTTCCGCCGGGCACCGTTGAAGTGGTCGCGACTCTCTTCTATCAAACCACAAGCAAAGAATATATCGAATTCCTTCGCGACGAGAATGTCACGAACGATGCCGGCCAGACGAATTACGATTTATGGGCTGCCTTCGGCAAATCTGCTCCAGTCGCCATGACATCGACTTCCACCCAGATCATTCTCCCCGAGCCCGTTGCAGATCTGACCATCGTTATCGATGCGACCGAGGTGCGTCTCACTTGGTCCGCAGCAGAAAATGCTGTGTCGTATAATGTGTATCGGTTCAGTGAACCGGAGGCGCCGCCTGAGAACTGGCAGCTTCTTGCTCAGCAATCGGACACAAGTTTTACCGAGCCCTTGCCCGCCGGAATGGAAAAGAGCTTCTACAGAGTGGTTTCCGTGGGGAGTGAGTAAGCTGTCACTGTGGAATTGGCCATGATGTCTGCCTTGCCCACAGCCAGAACAACACAGATTGCGATGAAAGAAACCAAAGCGAGGTTGTTGCCTCCATCGTATCTACTCATCTTCTTGTTATTGGCGATCGCGCTGCATTTTGTCGTGCCCATTGTGCGTATTGTGCCGTTCCCGTATAACCTTGGTGGGCTGCTCCTCATCGCAATTGGAATCTGGCTGAACCTGTGGGCCGATGGCCTGTTCAAAACGAAGAACACCACGGTCAAGCCCTTTGAAAAATCATCGGCTTTGATCCTAAACGGGCCCTTTCGCTTCACCCGTCATCCCATGTATCTGGGCATGGTGATCGGCCTTCTGGGCTTGGCCATTCTTTTAAGATCGCTGGTTACTTTTTTCGTAGCGATTGCCTTTGCCATAACCATGACCGTAGTCTTCATCCAGCCTGAAGAGAAGGCAATGGAAGAGACTTTCGGAGAGGGCTACTTGGATTACAAAGCCCGCGTCAGGCGATGGCTGTAGGCTGAATGATCCGCACGCAATTCGCAGGGGAGGAATCTTCTATCAACTTGAGTTGGACGCGGCCGGTTCTGGTTAGACGCTCGCCGAGCCCGTGAGATTAGATTCGATGAAAAAAACAGTACGCGAGAAACCTTGAGCTCAGATTCAGAATCCGTTTCCAACAAACGACGCACGATTTTGGGGATGATGTTGTGCGCTCTGGCCATTGTCGCCGCCACCTGGTACGCTGTGTGGGCACTTCTGCATCGTGAAACAGGTGTCCTCATCGTCATCTCGCGTCCTCCCGGTGCAGAGGTCGTCCTGAATGAGCGGCCAACGAATCTGCTCACGCCCGCCTTCCTCTCGGACCTGCCCGCCGATACCTTCGAGGTCACTCTGCGCCGGGAAGGTCACCGCCCCGTTCCCGTCATGCAGCGAACGATGATTCAGCCCAACGAGACGACGCGAACTGTCTTCTTCATGGCTCCCATCGGCCGCTACGATACCCGCGAACTACCGGAAGTCGGTCGATCCTACAAAGACTGGAACTGGCGCATCGTCCGCGTCGAATGTGAACCGACCAATGGAACGGTGCTGGTCGATGGACGGGAGGTCCATGTCCGACCACCGCTCACGCTCCTCCTCCAGGGGGGGATGCACCGAATCGAAGTCGTTTGGCCGGACGGGCGATGGGGGACTGAAAGCGTCACCCTCAGACCCGGCCAAGCGCCCCAAGCCCTCCTGCTCAAGCCGATATAGCTCCCCGCCACCGCATCCTGTGCAATCAAACAGGGAGACCCATGCGCAAAGAATTGCAGAGAATCGAACCCAAGTCTGTCCTGAAGGTTGCCTTCTTCTTGGGACTCGTTGTCTGTTTTATCGCCGCACTTCTCTATGGCGTCATCCTCAAAGAGATCGATCAAACGGACAGCCTCCTGCATGAAGGAGGGAATCATCTCGCCGAAATGACCTGGGCCGAAGTGTGGGTCAGCGCGATCGTGATTGCGCTGGCCGGTGCGATCTTCTACGCTATCGCGGGCGCATTTGTCGCCATGATGTACAACCTCATCGCCCGCCACTTCGGCGGCGTGGAGATGCAGGTCGCCGACAAACCCGACGCGGAGCATCTGTCCCACCAATCAGGCTCTCCCACGAGGATATAGGCATGACAAAGCCTCGTGTGCGTTTTGCGCCCAGTCCTACCGGCAGCTTGCACATCGGAAGCGCGCGGACCGCTGTGTTCAACTGGCTCTATGCTCGACACTTCGGTGGAGACCTCCTCCTGCGCATCGAGGACACAGACCCCGAACGCTCACGAAGTCACTTGGCACAAGCAATCGAAGAGGATCTCCGCTGGCTCGACATGGAGTCGGACGAACCGATTGTCTACCAGTCAGATCGCCTGGAAGAATACCGCAGACTGGCCCACGAGCTCGTCGAAAGCGGAGCCGCCTATCGCGACTTCACGTCGCCGGAGGAGCTCGAGGCACTGCGCGATGAGGCCAGGCGTGCCGGACAGTCCGCCTTCTTGTTTCGCGCCGATAGGAAAGGAATCCCGCAGCAGTCCTCAAACAACAGCCCCCACGCAATTCGTTTTCTGGCTCCCGATGACGACATTGTTTTCTCCGACGGTGTCCACGGAGAGATTCGTGTTCGGGGATCGGATATCGATGATTTTGTCCTGCTGCGCCGCGATGGCTCGCCCACCTACCATCTGTCTGTTGTCGCCGATGACCATGCGATGAGCATCACGGATGTGATCCGTGGAGACGACCATATCTCGAACACGCCCAAGCAACTGCTGATCTACCGCGCGATGGGCTGGGAGCCGCCCCGATTCGCTCATGTGCCGCTCATTCTGGGCCCTGACAAGAAACGCCTTTCCAAACGGCACGGGGCCACTTCGGTCGGCGAGTATCGCCAAAAAGGCTATCTGCCGCAGGCGGTTTTCAACTTCATTGCGCTCCTTGGATGGTCTCCCGGGAAAGGAGATCAGGAAGTCTTTGCGCGCGCTGAGCTGATTCAGGCCTTTTCCATCGAAGGGATCAACCGAAGCAGCGCCGTATTCGACGAGGCGAAACTCATCTGGATGAACGGCGAGCACTTGCGACAGTTGCCGACCGCTGACCTGACTGCTGCGATTGAACCTTACATTGATTCGCCTGTCGACTCAGCCTATCTGGAAGAAGTTGCGGCGCTCCTGCAGCCGAGGCTGCGCATGCCGACAGACATTCGCGAACTCGGCCAGTACTTCTTCCGTGATCCCGACCGCTGGGACGAAAAAGGGAAGGCCAAACACTGGTCGGATCCGGCGCTCCCGCAACGCCTCTCAGAGTACATCACGGCGCTGGAAGCGCGACCGGACTTCAACGCGGACGCTCTCGAGACCGACTTGCGCTCACGCTGTGACACTTGGGGAATCTCGGCTGCCAAAATGATTCATCCGCTCAGGCTCGCTCTGACCGGTCGGACAGCAAGCCCCGGGCTCTTCGAAGTGATGGAGGTCTTGGGACGGCCGGTCGTCGTGCGCCGCTTGAAACGAGCACTCGAGCAGTTGTAGGTCAGCGATGGCTATTCTCGATCGCTATATCCTTGGCCGCTTCTTCGGCATCCTGATCTTCGCCATGCTCGCTTCGATCGTCATTTTCGTCACGGTCGATCTCATCGAGCACCTCGATCGATTCATCGATGCCAGCTGTCCGGCGTGGCTCGTCTTCCGCTACTACCTGCTCTACCTTCCCTACATCATCTACCTCACGCTCCCGGTATCCATGCTGCTGGCAACGCTCTTCACCGTCGGCGGCTTCATGCACACCCATGAGCTTTCGGCGATGCACGGAGCCGGTTACAGCCTCTATCGCATCGTGACCCTCCATCTGCTCGTGGCGGTTCCGGCCAGCGCTTTCGCAGTCGGCTTCGGGGAAACGGTCGTCCCCGCTGCTAATGAGCTGCGCCAGGACATCTACCGCGAGAAGGTACAGCGCAAACCGCGTCCGACCGCTGCCAGGCAGGGACGGATCTATCTCCAGGTCGGCGCCAGCCAATTCCTGAACATGGAGTCCTACGATCCCGTCGTTCAAACCGGCTACAAAGTCACCATCCAAACCGTCGGCGCAAATCGAATCCTGGGACGCACGGAGGCCGACCGCATGGTCTGGGATGGACAAGCCTGGGAAATGAAAAACGGTCGAATCCGAATTCCCAGGGTGGATGGGGAAGAGATTCAGCCGTTTGAAAGCCTCCGGCGTGAGGATTTGGGTTTCGAACCGGGTGATCTTACCAAAGTCCAGACGAAACCCGAAGAGATGAATTATGCTGAACTCAGACGATTCATCGACAAACTCCGGCGCAGCGGCAATCGAAGTGCCAAATGGGCGGTCGACTTGATGTTCAAGATTTCGCAGCCGTTCGCGACCGTGATTATCGTCTTCTTCGGCGTGCCGCTGGCCGCGATTCGCCGACGCGGGGGGCTCGTCCTCGGATTCGGCCTGGGGCTGCTCGTCTGTTTTGTCTACTTCGGCCTGATGCAGGTTGGCAAAGTGCTCGG
>CAZJAD010000114.1:1728-6667 GCA_964543855.1 uncultured Alphaproteobacteria bacterium | reverse complement strand
GTCCGGCGGATCAAGACGCTGCTCTACGACAAGAAATACACGATCGCCGGAGCGAGAACACAGCTTGGCAAGCGGAAGGCCAAGGTCAGCGACAGCGAGACACTGAGCGAACTGAAGAAGGGACTACACGAGATACTGGATATACTCGATGACAACACGGGGCGTGGCGCAGTCCGGTAGCGCACCTGAATGGGGTTCAGGGGGTCGCTGGTTCGAATCCAGTCGCCCCGACAAGATGAAAGGCCGACGGCAAACCTACGCTCGTCGGCTTTGTTTCTCTGCATCTATTCTGGAGGAGAAAGGGCGATGGAAAGCCAATCCGAAGACATTGCGAAACTGCGGAAGAGATGGGACGAGCGAGCGGAGAGATATGACAGTTATTACGAAGATTTGGCGGGTGCGGTTGACCACTATGTTGATTGGGCAGTGTTGAAAGAGCATCTTCCCGAGAACAAGGCTGCGAAGATCTTGGATGCGGCGGGTGGAACGGGACGGATTACCCTCCCTTTGGCGAAGATGGGATACTCGGTGACCTTATGTGACATCTCTCCCGGAATGCTGAATGTGGCAAGGAGGAAGCTGCTCAAGGAGGGAGTCTTGGAAAAAGTCGAGATCGTGGAGTGCGATGTTCGCCAACTTCGCTTTGCGGACGAGACTTTCGACTTCTGTCTCGGTTGGAACGGAATGAGTGAAGCCGCAAGAGAGCTTATTCGAGTGACAAAGAAAGGAGGGAAAGTCTCCATATTTTTGGTCAATAGATGTGGGGACGCAATCAGCAGGTTCCGCGAAGAGCCTGACGCGGCTCTCGCTCTGCTCAGTGCGCGGTCAGGTCATGTCAGCTACGACGGCGAGAAATACGTGGCCTTCAGCGAAGACGAGGCCAGGAAGCACTTTGCGAAAGAAGGAATCAGGGTCATCGACATCTATGCTCTGTGCGGGATGCTGGAATTTCTCTCCATCCCGGAGAGAATCCGCAAATCCCGCAAATGGGACAAAAAGTATTTCGAGCAAGTAGCAGAGATGGTCTTGAGATTGAGCAAGGAGCCATCGGTCAAAGGATTGTCGAGGCACCTGGCTTTGTATGGAGAGAGGATTTGAGGGGGAAAATCATACGCCGTAGCTGCTCGGCGCCTCGAGCAAATACGAAATAGCCGATGGCAATCCTGCCATCGGCTTTTTTGTGCTGAATCGTTCTATTTGCCTCTCATGGCCCGTGCAAGGAGACTATTTCGCCGCTCGCCACAAGGAGTAGATCAGGACAAGGTAAATCGGGATCGTGACGAAGAGGGCGGCCGAACCCAGCCAGCCTTCGGCGAAGGCCATGTTCTTGACACCCACGGCCACGACAACCGCCAGCCCAATTCCTACCAGGGCCTCGCCTGCAATCAACCCCGAACTGTACAAGATGCCGTGGTCTTCGCCAGCAACTTCGATGGATCGTCTTTCGCGGTAGCGATTCATGAAATAGCGAACGAGCCCGCCGACCATAATTGCGGCGGAAAGCCCCACCGGAAGGTAAAGCCCGACGGCGAATGCGAGGGTGGGAACGGCGAAACACTCCACGATCAGCGCCAGAAACATGCCGAAGAAGATGAGGTCCCACGGAAGTTTTGCCTCCATGACGCCTTCAATGAGGATTGCCATGATGTTGGCCTGTGGAGCGAGCAGCGGAGTGGGATGCTCGGCTGTTTGCACGAATCCGTACGCATGGTTCAGGAGAAACACGACCGCCCCGACGATTAGAGCGGCGCTCAACACTCCCGCGAACTCGGCGATTTGCTGCTTCCAAGGTGTGGCGCCCACGAGGAAGCCTGTTTTCAGGTCTTGCGACATGTCTCCGGCGGCGCAGACCGCGATACAGACAACCGCTCCAACCATCAGTGCGGAAATCATCCCGCTGACTCCGATGAAGCCTATGTTCACGAAGAGAACCGCCGTTCCCAAGAGCGTCGCGATGGTCATGCCGGACACCGGATTCGAAGAGGAACCGACGATCCCGACGATGCGTGAAGAGACCATGATGAAGATGAAGCCGAACACGATGACCAAAACAGCAATCAATGGGGTTGCCGGTGTGATGATCCAGACGAGCAAGGCGACGAGAATGGATCCGCTGACCACAAGCCAGTTAGGAAGGTCACGGTCGGTTCTTACCGGTTCGGCGGTTGGTTCGGACTTTCTTTGGCCAAGGTTGCGTAACGCACCAGAGAGTGATTTGCCGAGGGCGGGCAGGATTTTGAGAAGACTCAGGATTCCACCCATCGTCACGGCACCTGCTCCGATGTACCGCACATAGACCGAATGGATCTGGTCGCCGGTCATGGTGGCTATCAGGTCGCTCGTCGACGGGAAAATCGCATGGGTCGTTTCGGCGCCAAAAAACGCAATTACGGGAACCAGCACCAAGCTGCCCAAAGCACCGCCGGCCAAGAGAACAGCCGCCGTGCGAGGCCCTAAGATGTAGCCAACGCCTAAAAGGGCCGGGATGGCATCGACTCCGAAGTAAGCTTTCTGAGGTGCGGGAAGTCGCCAGACCAGGTTTTCGATCCAGACTCCAAATCCGAGAGCCAGCTTGTAGGTACCTCCCGCCAGGACTCCCCAGAGCACCTTCTTTGCCTGTGCGCCTCCCTTTTCTCCTGCGATCAAAACCTCGGCGCAGGCCGTGCCTTCCGGATAGGGAAGGACACCGTGCTCGCGTTTGATGAGGTAGCGCCGCAAGGGGATCATCCCCAATGTGCCGAGCACTCCACCCAGGATGATGATGTAACCGATCTTCACGAGACTCGGAATTGAAATGTCCGGTCGGGCAGCGTTCCAGATGAAAAACGCCGGAATCGTGAAGATGACACCTGCCGCGAGCGATTCCCCTGTGGAGGCAATCGTCTGGACGATGTTGTTTTCCAGAATGGTGCCGCGCTTCATGAGCTGGCGGAGAATTGCCATGGAAATGACCGCCGCGGGGATTGAGGCTGATACGGTCATTCCGACATAAAGCCCCAAATAGGCATTGGCTGCGGCGAATATCATTCCCAGAAAGATGCCGAGCAGATAGGCCTGAAGCGTGGCCTCGGCCGGAGTCTGTCCTGGAGGAACATAGGGGATGTACTTTTCACCGAGATTTTCAGTTCGATTTGCCAAGAGATTCTCCCTGTTTGCTTGTCGAGAGAGGTTCGGGGAATTTGTTTGCGAGGCTTCGTCGCGCCATGGCTTCTTTAAGTCCTCGATAGAAAGCCCAGTCCGCGACGAGCCAAGATGTCAGGATTCGTCCCGAGAGAAAAAGCCCGTGCGCCGCTTTTTCGGCGCCGCGTGCATGTCGCCAGGCGAACAGGAGCCGGTTGCGAGCTTTTATAGTTGAGATTCTGGCGGCGCTGAACACGGTCTGGATCGATCCGCCGAAATGATGGATCACGCGACATTCCGGCTCGTAATAGATCCGCCAGCTGCGACCAGCGGCACGCATACCGAGGTCAACATCTTCCCAGTAGAAGGGGAAGAACAGCGAGTCGAAGCCGCCAAGCTGACAGAACATGTCGCGTCGGAAAGCCGCGTGTCCTCCGACGGCGTAGGCCGACGGGATTTTGCCTTGAACGGGTCCGGGCTCGTGTCTTTTCGCGTGCAGCACCACCGGAAAACCCTGGCGCCAAATGAGCTGCTTGGCTCCCTCACGGAATGTGCGACCATCGTTTTGAAAGGAGCGAAAGGTCACCGCGAATGTGTTCGAGTCTTCAAAGTACTCTGTCAAAGGGGATAAGATATCGCTGGTGACCTCGATGTCATTGTTCAGGAGAACAACAATTGGCGCGCGACACTCCGCGACGGCGCGATTCGCTGTTGCGCCGAAACCTCTGTTCTGCTCCTGCCAGATCCATCTTACAAATGGGAATTGCTGTGGCAATTTTTCCCGAGTGTCATCTTCGCTGCCGTCATCCACGACCACGACATCGGCAAGGTCCGGTTTTGCCGTCAGCCATCGTTCAATCGATTGCAGACAGACTTCCAGCGCCTTGCATCCATTGTAACTTGGAATGGCGATTGCATATTTGCCGGTGTCAGGCATAGAACAATAGTAGTTTATCGAAGCGGAAACCCAGGCCCCGTGCACCGCACACGAGGCCAGATACATAAGGGAACATTCGAGACAGTCTTACCCGCGCAAAGCTGCTGCAAACTCCGCACTGCGCACGGGAGCCCAAAACCGTTTTCGGACGACCTCAAGACCGCCAGCCGCAATTTCATTCCTCCGGATTGGATCATGGAGCAGGGTGCTCATCTGCTGATGCCAGTCCTCGTTTCGTCTCGCCAGCAGGACCGAACGGCCATCTTCAAGTTCGTCCGTGAGGAAGCTGACGGGGCTGGCCACGACAGGAACACCGTAACTCATGTAGACAAGGGCCTTGAAATTCATCTTCGCACGGCACCAGGGGTCATCATCAAGCGGTGCGACGCCGAGCGTGAATCGGGGAATCATTTCAGCCTCCGTCGGCAGGCTCCAGGGAACAAACCTGTGCCGGAAGCGGGGCGGAGGATGCATGAGGTTCGAGGTGATGATCCACACCTCGAGCTCCGGGTGTTCATTGGTCAGAGACATCAGCACATCCTCGATCGTTCGCAAGTAGCGCTGGTTTTCGGGTGCGCCCACCCAGCCGATGATGGGTGTCGCATCCGGCACGGACGGTTTTTCCGCGATCCGGGAGACCACTGATGGGAAGATTGTGACAGCTTCCGCCCACTGTGATGCCTGCCGCCAAAGCTCTTCGCTGCTCACGAGCGTTAGGTTCGCATGTGCCAGTACCCACTCCAGGCGTGGGCTGAACTCTGTGTCCGTCTCAATGGCGTGCACTGGTGCAAGAGCGGCCAGGTCGGGAGGCTGAAGGTACATCGCGTCATCAAGGTCATAGACGACGCGTTTTCCGAGAAGTCGTCCCCAGCGCACCATCCA
>CAZJAD010000114.1:0-1628 GCA_964543855.1 uncultured Alphaproteobacteria bacterium | reverse complement strand
TTCAGGAAGGGAAGATGCGCGTACATCCGTGTCCGTGCGCTGCTGTTCTCTATTCCACCTGCTGGCACGAAGAGGACGAAAGGTTTTGTTTCGTTTGCTCGATGCTCTAACCCTTCCCTCATGAACTGTTGAAGCTGGCGTTTCATCTGGCGCGGTGATAACCGTGCCACGGCCCGCAATTGCCTCCGGCGCGCAATCATCCGGGGCAGTAGGGTGAAATATTCTGTCCAGCTTCTCACGACTGCGCCAAGCTGCCGATGGCGCAGGTAGTGAATCAGCATGGTGACATCGCGCTGGAATCGATACGCTGTCAAAGAGATGGCCATCGAGGCGGGCAGGCCCTTGGCGTAGGTCAGCATCTGATTGCGTCGCACCCGGACAAACTTCGAGTCGGGTTGTTTTTTTGAGGTCGGGGAGCGATGGTGAAGTACGCGAGCCTCAGGAACCAACATGAACCGCCAGCCGCACCACCGCGCACGCAGACTGAAGTCTACATCGTCGCGTTCCGCGAAGAAATCGGGGTCGAGCCCGCCGCACTGGTCAAAGACCTCTCGCTTGATGAGAGCACATGCGAAGCAAGTGCCCCAGATCTCCACTTTCTCCGTTGGTGCTTTCGCAACGGACCGTCCGTGCAAATGATCATGGGCGCGGAAGCGCGGCGACAGCACGATTCCCGCGCTGTCCACCAGCGAGGAATCTGCGGCACACAGCAGCAACGGCTGGACTCCTGCCAGGTCTGCTGGACCCTGCCGAAGCTCCGTCAGTAGCGCATCAAGAGCTCCGGCACACATCACTGTATCATTGTTGAGCAGCAGGACCCAATCGCCGACAGACGCTTCGATTCCCTGATTGATTGCTCGCGTGAAGCCGATGTTCTCCTCATTGGCAAGGACTCTGACACTTGGGAAATCCCGTCGCACGATGTCCACGCTTGCGTCCGTTGAGCCGTTATCAACGATGAGAATCTCCAGGTCATCCGGCGGAATCCTCTGAGCGAGAAGAGATGCCAAGCATGGGGAAAGATAGTGGGCACCATTCAGGTTCGGAATGATGACGGAGACTCCGGGAGTCACTTCAGAACCTCACTTGCCGCTTCTTCCAACGCCCGCAAGAATTCGCTCATCGCCCGCCGATCGGTCGGTGGCACGAGAGCGCGATAGCGTGGCCCTTTGGGGGACCATTTCTCAATCTCGCGAGCCGTATTCTCATCGGGGCGAAAGAAGATGAGCCCGGGTGTTCCAACGGCGCGGGCCATGTGCGCCGGGCCGCTGTTGGTTCCGGCGAAGAGCCGGGCGCGACGGATAATTTCGGCGGTCACCAGTATCGGCAAATCAAAGCCTAAGCGGGCATGATCGGGCATGCTATCTGCGACGGACTCTGCCAGAGACTTCTCGGCACCGACACCCAGAAAAACGACCGGATGGCAGAAATCAGCGATGCGACGCACAACCTCCTGCCATTCCTCGGTCGAAAGGTAGTTCGGCGGCGATGTGATGCCGCCCAGACTGACGGCTGTGTACGCGTTTTCTTCCAGGCCACGACTCTCAAGAAACTCACGGCCCTTCGACACCGTTTCACCATCGAGCCAGAGTTCCAACTCTCGAGATGCTGAATTCTCCGCTCCCAGC
>CAZJAD010000113.1:0-6689 GCA_964543855.1 uncultured Alphaproteobacteria bacterium | reverse complement strand
TTCTTCAACCGGTCTTTGGCGATAGCCGCCTCCGGGCTGTTGGGATACTTTTCGATCAGCAACTCCCACTGCTTCTTCGTCTCGGCCAGGTTGTCGAGATTCTGCTGCGCCAGTCCGAGTCTCAAAAGCGCCGCAGGCGCTTTGTTGCCGTCCGGATAGAGGCGCAGCAATCGGCGGTACTCGTTGACCGCCTCGACATACCGTTGACGCCCGTAATAGCACTCCGCGAGGCCGTACTGGGCATCATCCGCGAGAGCAGACGCAGGATAGCGGCGCAGGAACTGTACGAATCCGTCCTCGGCCAACTCGTAGTTCCCACGCGTCAGGTCTGCTTCGGCGGCATCCAAAAGGTCCTTGCCCAAAACGGCGCCGGTCGTGTCGGTGGCCGCCGCGCGGCGATTGATTTCCTCCATGACCGCCGTCAGGTTGGCAAAGCGCGAATCGGACTCCCCAAGCGTGGAAGCCATCGCTCCGACCCGTTCGTCAAGCTGAGAGAGCTTGTAGTCCACCGTCGCCCGCAATTCGCGCACGCTCGCATCCTGCGTTCCAATCGCTGCAACGATTTGCCGATGCTCCTTATGAAGCGAATCCAGCTTCGCGTCCAGAACGGCGTGTTCTTCCTGGAGTGCCATCACCTGCTTGCGTGACGCACAGCCCATGACGAGCCACGCCGCGACCAACAGGGCGAGGCCGACCAGTGCAAACCGACCCATAGAAGTCACTCAAACGGTTTAGTATGCGATTTTGAAGTCGTCCCGGCGATTCTTCGACCTGGCCTCTTCGGTGTGACCCAGATCCACCGGCCGCTCTTCCCCGTAACTCACGGTCGAGAGGCGTTCCGCCCCAATCCCGAGGCTGGTGAGGTACCGGTAGGCCGCCATCGCACGACGTTCTCCCAGCGCAAGGTTGTACTCGTTGGTACCGATTTCGCAGCAGTTCCCTTCGATCGTGATCTTCCATTCCGGATATTTCTGGAATAGCTTGGCGTTGCTGTTCAATGTCTCCTGAGCGTCCTTACGCAGGTTCGACTTGTCAAAGTCGAAGTAGATGGTCCTCACGAGCTTCAGGTCGCCCTGCATCCGCTGCTGGCGTTCCCGAAGCGCCTGACCGGTCGTGTCCGGCGGGGGGGGCGGTGGCGGGGCAGGCTCGATCTCAATCGTCGGCGCCGGCTCTTCCATGACCGGCTTGGCCTTCTTCGCACAACCGGGCAGCAACATTGCCGCCATCATCAGAACCGCCACGAAGGGCAGAACACGCAAAAAGGCTTTCTTCGTCATCTTTCCTCCAAAAGGAAATGGGGGTGTATGGTCGGTTTTCTGTCGTCTCCAACACGAGCGAACCGTGTCGCCGTCTTCGCACAAAGGAGCGTGCCATGACGCTGTGCCAATCTCACTCGATCTCCTCATCCACGAGCATTATGTCAGGGCCCTCAAGGGCAATATAATGGAAACGATTGGGAGAGTCAAAGATGGGTCCGGCACCCTCCACGAGGCGGCTATATCGCGGCCCCTCTTCCCCATCTACGACGACGGCATAGTCTCTGTCCACCATCACACCATAGGCTACGCGGCTGCCGTCCGGGCTGAAAACAGGGTGGCCTTTCGAGATACCGGCATACCGCTTCCCCTCTTCCCCGTCCACGACCACGAACCGGTCATCGCCTTCCCTTGCGGCGTAAGCCAGACGCTGGCCATCCGAGCTGAAGATCGGTCCGCCTTCCAGAATACCGTCGTAGCGCTTGCCTTCTCTCCCATCCACAACCACAAACCACTTGTTTCCCGCTCTTGCCGAATGGGCCACGCGCCGACTGTCCGGGCTGAAGATAGGAACGCCGAGGCCATCGCAAAGTTCCCCGTCTTTTCCATCTACAACAACCGCCCACTTGGTGCCGGGTTTGGCCAGATAAGCCACGCGGCGGCTATCCGGGCTGAAAGTGATCGTATGTCCGGCTATGCCCCGGTAGTGCTTGCCCTCTTCGCCACCCACGACTACAAACCGCTTCTCGCCTATTCCTGCCATATACGCCACTCGCCGGCCATCCGGACTGAAAGTGATCTGGCCGATACCGTCGTAGGCCTTCCCCTCTTTGCCGTCCACGACCACGATCCACTTATTACCGACAGCAGCACCATAGGCGACATGCTCGCCATTGGGGCTGAAAATGGGAGTCCCTTCCGAGATGCCGTCGTAGGGCCTTCCTTCCTCAGTTCCCACGACCACGCGCTGCTTCTTGCCCGCGTGGGCGCTATACGCCACGCGCTTGCTATCTGAACTAAAAACGATACTTCCTTTCCCAATGTTGTCGTAGCGCTTGCCTTCCTTCCCATCGACGACCACAAACGGTTTCTCGCCGTGTGAAGCCATGTACGCCACGCGCCGACTGTCCGGACTGAAGATAGGACCGCTTCCGCCAATAGTGCCGTACGGCGCTCCCTCTCTTCCATCCACGACCACGAACTGCTTGTTGTCACGCACGGCCACAAAGGCAACACGCTTGCTGTCGGGACTGAAAACAAGAGAGCCCTCCGGAACCAAATCGTACCACGCTCCCTCATTCTCATCGACCACGACAGACTGTTTGCCACCATGTTGAACCCAGTACGCTACACGATTGCCGTCCGGACTGAATATCGGAGTGGCAACGACATCGAATTTCTCCTGCATTTTGCCGTCGATGATCATACACATCTTGTCGCCGGCATCCGACGCGTAAGCGATCCGCCTGGCGTTCGGACTCACCGTGAAGGTCCCCTGTCTCCACGAAAGGATGTCGATTTGGTCAAGGCGCTCTTCGGATACGGTCCGACTGGCAGCCTTCTCCTGAGCCCCGACCGCGGACGCGATCAAGACGAGAAACACAGCCAAATACAACAGGGAAACTCTTCTGCACACTCTCAGAACGCTCGACTCTCCCAGAAAACTGGCGATACAAATCATCCGAACATACTTAACCGAAGTATCTCTATGGCACGGATTCGATAGGCCCCCACTGCGGGGCCATGGCTTCGATCCCGGAAGTGAGCTTTCTCGCATCACTGCCGTCCCAGTTCATCACCCAGATGGACTCACTGCCGCTATTTGTCGATGTGAAAGCGATTTTCATCCCGTCCGGTGACCACGCCGGATCGCAGCTGGAACCGGGGCCGAAAGTCAGTTGTCGCACCCCCGTCCCTTCCGGTGTCATCGTGAAAATCTGAAAACTGCCGTCAAGACTGGCGTAGGCAATCAGGTCTCCACGCGGTGACCAGTCCGGAGAGTCGTTGTAATTGCCGACATACGAAACGCGGCGCACATTTCCGCCGTCGGCGTCCATGCGCCAGATCTGTGGCGCTCCGCTTCGATCGGATGTGAACGCCAGTTCGCGGCCGGTCGGAGACCAGGTCGGTGCCGTGTCAATGCCCCAGCTCACCGTCAAGCGCGTGCGCTTCGTGCCGTCGGGACGCATGCGATAGATCTCGGCATTGCCGTCCGCCGACGAACTGTACGCCACCCATTGGCCGTCCGGCGAAACCGCCGGTGCACTGTCGACACCCGGGCTGTTCACGACCACCGAAATGCGACCCGTGGAAAGTTCATAGCGATAGATGTCGGCATTCCCGCGCCGGAAACTGGTGAAGAACAGGCATGAGCCGTCGGGTGTCCAGCACGGCGAGAGGTTGATTCCCCGTTCATCGGTCAGCGCGCGCGGCGACAGCCCATCCCAGTCCATGACCCAGAGATTCTTGAAACCATCCCGGCGCACCGCGAAGACAAGGCGGCTGGTGAACGCTCCATCTTCACCGGTCAGCATCTTCGTTACCCAGGCAGCGATGCGATGCGCGGCCAGTCTCAGTTCCTCCGAAGGAAAACGGAATTCCCGCAGGTGAATCGGATTCGGCACGGGTGGCTGGACGATCCCGATGTTGGCCGTGATGTCGGACCAACCCGCCTGAATGCTGCCAATGACCCTCGCCGGCTGATGGGGCAACTTGAAAAAGAGCGACGCCGTGTCGGCCAGGTAAGGCCCGGGCTCGGCCAGATGAAAATAGCCACAGTTGGCCAGGTCATCAGCGACAAGATCCCGCAACGCTTGCGGCAGGTCACTGCTCCAGGCCGATGCCGTGTCCGAGGCAAACGGCATCACGACCAGTGTCAGGCGCTGCACCGAAGTCGTCTCGACGCGCAGCGTGTAAGTCGGGGGCTGAGCCACCACGATCCCCCCGGCAAGAATCGCCGCCGCCACAAGGAGCGCGCACCTGAAAAAGAGCCGTTTTCTATCGTGATGGATTCGAGACGAATTCAAAGTTGATTCCGAGCTCGCTGGCTTCAAAGTTCGCTGGCAATGGTGGGAAACGACCCGTGGCATGGATAGCGCGCTCGGCCGCCTGGTCAAAAAGGAAATCTCCGGAAGACTCCTTGCGGCGCAGACCCACGATCTGGCCACTCTTCGATATCCGGAATTCCATGATGGTCATCAGCGGCTTGCGTCGCCCCGGCGGTGGCCGGAAGTTCTGCTCAATCTTCGACTGGATGAGCGCCAGATACCAGTCGTAGCCGAAACCGCCCTCAACGCGCATCGTTCCGGCGGCTCCCGAAAGAGCCCGGCCTTCACCGTCCGCTTTCTTCGGCGCTTCGGCTTTCGGCGCTTCAGTCTTCGGTGCCTCCGGTTTCGCCGCTGGCTTTTTCTTAGTCGGCGTAACGAGCCGCTTCTTCTCGGGAACAGGCGGCACCGGCACCTTGGCTTGCAGTCTCTCCGCCGCTACCGTGGCTTGCAGTCCGGGCAAGGCCGCGCGCGGAGCCGGTCTCACCAGATGCACGACCGTCGCCGATGGCAGGGGCCGCCTCGCCGGCGCAAACCGAATCCCGCCCCACACCATCCCAAGAACAAAGAGCACATGGAGAACGATGGATGCAACGATGTAGTACATCATTTCTTGACCGGTGGCTCGGCCACAAGCCCCAGGTCCTGCACCCCCGCTCCCCGCAAGACATCAATGACGCGCAGAACCTCGCGATAAGGCACCTGCTGGTCCGCTCTCAGAAAGACCGGCTCGCGACTGCCCGGAGCGTGGACCTGATTGAAAGCGATTTCGAATTGCTCGCTCGGCACCTGGGTCTTGTCAATGAAAATCGTGCCGTCCTTGCGGATATTGATCTCGATTCCTTCCTGCGATGTCGTGATCGCGTGGGCGGCTTCGGGAATCTCGATTTCCAGCGCGCTCTTCAGCATCGGCGCGGCCACCATGAAGATGATGAGCAGCACCAGCGTTACATCGACCAGCGCCGTGATATTGATGTCCGGTATCGGTGTGTAGGGGAGTTTGAACTTCTTCATAGCGCTGCCCGCGGCACGCGCGCCGGTTCGCTCAGGCTCTCCGACCAGCGACTCACGGCAAAGACAAGGTCTTCGCCAAAAGCCTCGATCTGCCCGGTCTGTTTGCGAATCCAGGAAGTGAACAGGTTATAAGCGACCAGCGCCGGAATGGCTGTCCCCAAACCGACAGCCGTTGCGACGAGCGCTTCGGCGATTCCCGGAGCCACGACAGCAATGTTCGTCGAGCCCCAGACACCGATGCGCTGAAAAGCCGAGATAATTCCCCAGACAGTCCCTAACAGCCCCAGAAACGGCCCTGCCGAGGAGCATGTCGCTAAGAACGGAAGGAAGCGATCCGCCCGGGAAAGCTGCGCCGACGCCGCTCGCCCGAATTCACGACCCACCAATTCCGCGTCGCGCCCCGGCATATCCGCCCGCTCAAAGAGCGGCTCGTAAATGGCCAAATAGGCCCGCGCAATCGGCGATTTATCGAACCGGCGGGCATCCATGAAGAGCTTGCGCGGGTCAAAGTTCCGCCAGCGGTAGCGGGTAAGCGCCTCCGTATCCGACCGCGTCCGCAGAACGAGCCATATTTTCTCAATAATAATCGCCCAGGAAATCACCGACATCACGCCCAATATGAGCAGAATAAGCTGCGCAAACGGGCTGGCAACGCGGACGAGATCCCAGAATCCACCACCGTGAGGCGTCATCGCTACTCCTGCACACTCACCACAGAACCGAAAAAGTCGTGAGTGAGCTTGCAAAACATCAATTTATAAATATACAAACTCCCACGACTTTTGTCAAGCTATAACACTCCGTCCCCTGCTATCCGGTTCCCGATACCCAAATCAACTGAACGCTTTTCCCTCAGGACGCCACTCGCGGCCACCAGGTTTCTTGCCTCTCCAAAAGCAGAAGGGGCGGCCACGGATGCGAGGCCACCCCTGCATTGTCTGCCGCAGCTCCTCCTGCATCACACCCAGGACACACCGAGGATGAGCAGTACGGCAACCGCGACCATCATCAGCCCTTCTCCGGCAATAAGTCCCGAGGCCAGCGACGCGCCGAACCGGTCGACACGATCCGGATTCCTGCGATTGTAAATCCAGGTGAGCAAGGCCCCCAGCCACATCGCAAACGAATAGTAGGCCGGAACCATGAACGCGATGCCCAGCGCCACCGCCGACGGCGTCCATTTCCGCACGGACTTCACTCGCCCTAAGAGCGTAATGACGACACCAGCCACGGCGCCGACGACCGCTGCCCAGATCGCGCCGGGTGGCAGCGACGCAATACCTTTCGCCAGAACCTCCGCCATCGCATGCCAGGCGATCACCGCAGGCCCTGCAAAGGTATCCCCGGGAATCTCGTAGGCCGCCGTGAGCAGCCG
>CAZJAD010000112.1:0-6755 GCA_964543855.1 uncultured Alphaproteobacteria bacterium | reverse complement strand
TCCCTCACCATTATCCCGTGTGGCAAAGGACTCGCTCACAGCAACCTCCCCGTTGAAATTCCAAATCAAAGCAAGCTATTCTACATCATAATCTAACCTATTTCTCGCCGGAAGTCAAGAGAAATCCTCACGGAGTGAAGAATTTCCCTCAGCGCGGCAGGTCGCGCGTCATCGCTTCCGGTGCCCCTTTTGGAGCGGGCACCAGGCCGTTACCCTGCAGATGCAAGGTCTGGGTTGGGAACGCAAAGCTGAGGCCCAGTCCCCTGACGGCATCCATAATCTTCAGTAGCACCTGCTGTCGCACCCGCAGATGTTCCGACCAGCTCGTCGTCACACTGAAACAGTACACCAGAATATCCAGGCTGTACGCGCTGAAATCTGTGAAATAGACCATGAAAAATTCTTGATGAATCTGCTCGTCCTGCCTGACGATTTCACGAATGGCGTCCACAGCCTTCTCAAGCTTTTCACGCGGCGTGTCGTAAGTCAGTCCGATCGTCAGCTTGATGCGCCGCTTCTTCATCCGCGACCAGTTGTTGACTGCCTTGGTCGTAAAAGTCGCATTGGGAATCGTGATCAGGCTGTTGGGGAATGTGCGTACGCGAGTCGTGCGCAGGCCGACTTCTTCCACCGTCCCCTCGTACTCGCCCACTTCGATCCAGTCTCCGACTTGAAAAGGCCGGTCGACGAAGATGACGATGGAGCCGAAGAAATTGGCCAGCGTGTCCTTCGCGGCAAAGGCAATCGCCGCACCACCCAGACCGAACGCCGCCAGCAGCGAGGCAACCGAGTAGCCCATATTCTGCACGACGATCACGCCACCCACAATCCACAGGAAGACCTTGGCGCTCTTCGTGGCGATGGGAATGATCTGGTCGTCCAGACGCGTCTCAGTTTTAGTCGCCAGCTCCTTCCAGTGCCGCCCGAGACGCTCGACGAGCCGCACTCCCAACCAGATGGCCACAATGACGACGGCGCTCTCCATAAACGCGTGCACAAGCCGATGAACATCGACCGGCTGGGTGGGAAGCGGAAGAATCGCAATCGCAATCCACACACCTCCCAGCGCAGCCGCCGCGCCGAGCGGCTGGGCCAATGCTTCGATAATGATGTCGTCCAACGCCGTGCGGGTCTTGCCCGCCAGTCGGCCGAGTCGGCTGGTAACGACGAGGATAAGCCACCGCGCCACAAACCCGCCTAAGATGAAGAGAAATGCGACGACATACTTGTCCACCGTTATCCCAAGAATGGAATACTGGAAGAGACTTTCAAGCCACTCCATGTCTGCCTCAGCGAATGGTATCTTTTGGGAAAATTATAAGACGAAGGAAAGAATCGATCAAGCTCCGATGGTCACGGTGCTCTCCTGGCGCCGCCGGAACCGTTCCATAATCGTGTACATGACCGGTACCAGAACAAGCGTCAGAAGCATCGAACTGAGAAGACCGAAGATAATCACCACACCCATGCCCGAGCGCCCTTCCGAGCCCGGACTCAAAGAGAAGGCCAGGGGCGCCGTGCCAAAGACCATCGTGAAAGTCGTCATCAAGATGGGACGCAAGCGCGTCGGCCCCGCCTCCAGCAGCGCCTCGCGCATGTTTTTGCCGCGAGCGCGCAGCGTATTGGTGTAGTCCACCAGAAGAATCGCGTTCTTCGCCACAAGGCCCATAAGCATCATAATGCCAATCAGGGTGAACATCGACATTGTCTTGCCCATCACCGTCATCCCGATCACCGCACCCACCAATGCCACAGGAATCGAGAACATGATGGTCAAGGGGTGCACATAGGATTCAAACAGGGACACCATGACCATATAGGCAAAAAGGATGGCCAGCAGAATCGCGAAAGCCATGTCCCGGAACATATCCTGCATCATCTCCACATCGCCGGTGACGAAAATCGTGACCTCGTCGGGCAGGTTCAGCGACGACAATCGGTCCTGAATATCATTGTTGATCTCGCCCAGACTGCGCGTGCTGATGTTGCTCATCACGGTGATGAGTCGCTCGCGATCCTTGCGTGAAATCGAGGTTGGGCCTCCGCTCCGCTCAATGGCGGCGATGGATTCCAGATGGACCGGGTCGCCCCGATGATTGCGGAGAAGCAACTGTCCAAGTGCGCTCGGATTGTTGCGGCCCTCGGCATTCAATTGGACGCGCAGATCATAATCCTTGCCTTCTTCCTCGTATTGCGTGGCAACATCACCTTCGATGGCATTGTGCAGAGCCAGTCCGACCTCACCGAGCGTGAGACTGGCGGTGGCCGCCTTATCGCGATCCACTCGCACGCGCAACTCGGGCACACCCAGCTCATAGGTCGACCTCACATCCGCCGTTCCCAGAACACCTTTCATCAGCGCGACCAAATCCTCCGCGACACGCTCCACCGAGTCGAGGTTCGCCCCCTTAACCTCATATTGAATCGGCGATTCTGCCGCCCCACCGAACATGCCAATCTCGGCAAACTCGGATGTCACACCAGAAAGACGGCGACAATACTCTTCGATGTCCCTCATCACAGCCCGGGTACGCCGAACTCGCTTCCGCTTATCCACCAGGCGAACCTGTAACTGCCCGTAATGAGCTCGCACAGCGCGCCCCCATTCGGACTGCTGCATACCTGCCGTCCCAAAGACCATCTCCACTTCCGGCAGACTGCGAACATAATCCTCCAACTGCCGCATCGTTTGATCCGTCACTTCAAGCGACGTGCCCAGCGGCATCTCGATGTTCACAGCAAACTCACCGCGGTCGGTCATAGGCATAAACTCAGCACCAATCCAGCCCATCCCCGGCAGGGACATGGTTGCAATGAAAATAACAGTAACAATCAGGATGACTTTGCCCCGATTGTCGAGAGCCCAGACCAGAAGCCTGCTGTAACTGCCCTTGAGCTGTTCGAAGCGCGCGTCGTACCAGCGCCCGAACCGGCCCATCAGACCCTTCGTCACCAGAGTCTCCAGGCGATTGAGCCGAGAGGCGAGGAGCGGCGTTAAAGTGAAACTGACAAAGAGGGACAGGAGGGTGGCAATGACAACCGTTACAGCAAATTCACGGAAGATTTTCCCCACCACGCCGGTCAGAAGCCCAATGGGCAGAAAGACCACGACATCCACAAGTGTAATTGCAATCGCGGCCAGACCGATTTCAGCCCGCCCCTCCAGCGCAGCTTGTCGGGGCGGTTTGCCCATGTGTAAGTGGCGGTGAATATTCTCCAGAACCACGATCGAATCATCGACCAGAATCCCCACGACAAGACCCATGGCCATCAGCGAAACAATGTTGATGCTGAATCCCAGCAGGTACATGCCGAAAAAAGTGGTAATCAGCGATGTTGGAATCGCCAGCAGGATGATGAAGGAATTTCGCAGGGAGTGTAAGAAGACGAGCAGGACCAGGGCCACCGTGAAAATCGCCTCGCCTACATTCTCACGCACACCGGCAACGGCTCGCCGCGTGAAAGTGGTCAGATCCTGCGCAACTTCGAAATGAAGATTCCCCGGCAGGGTTTTCTCCATGTAGGCCAGTCTCTCGTGAATCGCATCCACCGTATGAATGGCATTCACCTTGGACTGCTTGACGATAATGAACCCCAGGGAGGACCTGCCGTTGAGACGAGCAACCGAACGCTCTTCCTTAATCCCGTCGACCACATCCGCCAGCTCGCCGAGCCTGACCGATCCAGACGGCGTCAGGACAGGGAGTTCCCGCACATCCCCGAGCGTTTGAAACTTGCCGGAAAGGCGAACCGCCACATTCTGGCGGTTGCCATACATCTTCCCAGCCGAGAAATCGAGATTCTCGCGGGCCACCGCCGATGTCAAATCGGTAATCGCTACGCCAGCCGCGGCCAGCTTGTCCGCGTCGGCTTCCACCCGAATCTCGCGCTCGTACCCGCCAACGATGTCAACCGTCGCCACCCCGTTGACCTGTTCAATGAGCGGCTTGATACGCTCTTTGGCCAGAGTGAACAGTTCCCTGTCCGGCAAATCCGCACTCAGGGAGAGCCGCAGAATCGGGGCGGAACTGATGTCCGCCTTTTCGACGACCGGTGACTCGGCATCATCCGGCAGAAGAGGCCGGACAATGTCCATCTTGCGCTGGACTTCCGCCGTGACCCGATCGACATCCTCGGACATTTCAAATTCGAGGAGAATAACCGAGACATTCTCCATGTTGTAACTGCGGATACTCTTGAGCCCGCCGATAGACGAAAGGACTTCCTCCGTCGGCTTGGATACCATGGACTCGACTTCGCGCGGACCGGCTCCAGGCCAGACCGTTGAGACAATGACCATCGGCCAATCCATCTCGGGAATGAGATTGACCGGCATCCGCATATAGCCGATAAGTCCCAGCACAGCCAACGCGACGAAGATCATAGAGAAAAATCCCGGACGGCGAATGGCAATTTCAGTCAGTTTCATTGCTCGATTTCCTTGCCCACAACGACAGCCGCCCCATCTTCAATCGCCTTTGCCGCCATCACGATGAGGGCGTCTCCAGCTTTCAAATTATCTCCCTGAATCACAACCCATCCGCCTCTCGGATTCTCAGTGCGCACGCGCCGCGCATGCGCCGTCCCACCTTCAGCAATGAAAACATGAGCCTCATCGCCTGAGCCGAAGAGGGCCTCCCGAGGGACGAGAAACCCTCCTCGCCCTCCCTTCACGATAATATGACCGCGCATGAACATCCCTGATGCAATATTGGCCGCCCCGGGGAAAGTGGCTTCGACCGCGTAGGTGCGCGTCCCGCTGTTGGCTTGCAGCGAACGCGCCGTGATCGTGCCCTGCAGCGCGAGACCCGGCAGAGCATCGATGGTGGCCAAGACGGAATCCCCTTCGGCCGTGGCGACAAGTTCGCGCTCCGTCAATTCGAACTCAGCCTTGACGCGGCGCAAGTCCACCAGAGCTGCCACGGGAACACCCGGAGCAACCATCTCGCCCAGCTCCACACTGCGCCTCGCCAGCGTCCCGGCGAATGGAGCTCGAACCGTCGTGTTCGAATAGACTTCTTCCGTTATGCGCCAGGACACTTCAGCGCCCTTCGCAGCAAGACGTGCCGCCTCCAGTTCGGTATCCGAGATGCTCTTCACCTTGTACAAATTGCGAGCGCGCTCGAAATCCGCCTCGGCCTTCTTGTACACCACATCCGCCTGCTGCGCCGCCAGACTCTTGACCGTCGAATCCAGCTGCAAGATGGGCGCGCCCTTGGCAAAGAAATCACCGACCTCTTTGTAGAGAGCGATGACACGCCCGCCGGTTTCAGCAGAAACCTGCGCCTCGTGGATCCCGCGCAACAGGCCGGTCACGCTGATGCTGTCCGTGCTGCCCGGCGCCCGCAGAGGGATCGTCGTGACTGCAACCGCTGGCGCCTCATCCTCGGCCAGCTCCCGTTCGGATCGAGCGGCGCGTAGAAAATGTGACAGCACGACAATCACCGCGATTCCGACAACGATAATCCAGAAGTAGAGTGCTCCGCGCTTCATCAGAATCCTTCATGCAAAAAATGGATTGGCAATCTGAAACTATATCATCCGTTCGTGGGGGCTTCTCAGTCAGACCGCTCTGCAACAAGCGTTCCCCGCGCCCCTCCCCTTCCGCAGGCGATCTTGAATTCGCCTGCGTTGAGCGGCTCGAAATGGACGACCGTCGTCATATAGGGTGGCAGCGGTTCCCGAATCCCAAGCTCCGGAACAAGAAACCACTCGTCCTCAGGTTCCCCCTCGAGGCGATGCACATGGAGGTGAAGCGGAATCCCACTGTGAACCCGCAGCCGCACCGGACGAAACTCACCCTCCAACTGCAGGTCGGCGCGCTGTGTTTCGGGGGCTCCGGGTTTGCGAAAGTAAAACCAACCCAGGATGAGGGCGGCCAGAAGAATCCCCAACAGTATGTAGAGCGGATCCTGCGTCATCGCCCCTTGCCTCGAAAACGCGAGAGGATGTCTCGTATTCTACGCACGGGTCCACGATTTGTTGCGCAACTGCCGCGTACCTTTGAACGAGCAGGAATCACAGTATTGAAGATAACATTTCCGCCGCTCTTTCTCAAGCGTGCGGGCTTCGGTTTGCCCGCGAACCCGACCTCCAGAGGTGACTTTCACGTCCCCCAGCTTCAGATTCTTCATAATGTTCTTGACCCAGCTGTGTGACCTTCGGTTTCAATGAGGTAACGGGTCAAATAGACCGACTCGAAAGGAAGTTCTCGGCGCGGGTTGGGCCCAGATCCGTGCCATGCCGGAAGTCAAAGTCATCGCAAGTCGACACATCTTGTGGACCTCGGAGAGAAAAGTCATCTGTCTTGAAAAAAGTATTGCATTCCGCCGAGCCTGACATTATATTTAGTATGGGGAGATGCCTTACTCGATCCGACCCTTACCTCCCCTTATTACAATAACTTCCCGGCCGCTGAGGGGGGGTCGGCCTATTGTGCGAAGGGTTTCTCCGAAGAGGCCAATCGCGAGGTGTGCTCTATCTTCGGAAGTTACCCTCACCGTAGCAGTTGACAACTGACTGGTTTCACAGCAGATAGATGCTCTTTCTTGTAGGCGGGGAGGGTCAGATTCGTTCAAGAAGGCGGTCTATCGACGATAAGCCACTGATTACCAACGGTTTGTGATACATCGAGAGGCAATTTCACTTAAAATAGTGACAGGAGGAATGAAGAATGAAGTTGCGCGTACTGTCCATGGCTTTGGCGCTTTTAGCGCTGTCTACTTTTGCGTTTGCGCAGCCCGCCTCGGTGTCCT
>CAZJAD010000111.1:0-6816 GCA_964543855.1 uncultured Alphaproteobacteria bacterium | reverse complement strand
GCGCCATCGGGGCTTGAGGCGGAACTGTTGACGGATACGGGTGTTCGGCTTTCGTGGCAGGACAATTCGTACAACGAGCTCTGTTTCATTATCGAGCGTGCCGATGAGTCTGCGGTCTTCTTCAGGCTGGATTCCGTGGCGCCCAATGACACAACTTATCTGGACGAGGCCGTTGTCATTGACAATACATATCTGTATCAGGTTCGGGCGTCGGGCTCGATGGGTGACTCCGAGCCGTCGAACTCGGTGCGCGTTGATTACGTCCATACATCGGCGGGAGCGATTCCGCTGGCCCCGGGAAACGAATGGGACTACGATGTCAGCGCGGGTACTGGAGGTTACACGCTTCAGGTCGATGTGATGCGGGTGGATCTGTTCGAGTCTGTTCCGTGGTTTCTCATACGAGAAGTGAACGGCGGCGTGGACACGAGCAGGTACTTGCGCAATATTGAAGGTCTGGTGGCGGGCTCAGGTGTTTTCTATCGCGAGCAAGGCTCGTCGGATGAGCAGCTGTTGTGGAAATACCCGGCGCTGGAGGGAGAGTACTACTTTGTGGAGGGCGATTGTGTGCGGGTCGACTCGACCAAGACCAGCATCCAAGTTCCTGCGGGAGACTTCGGGGATTGTTACCTCTACCGGCGATTCCCTGTCGACGGTACGGTCATCGAGACCCTGCTCCAGCCAAATGTCGGCATCGTTCGCGTGCTCACGCTCGATGGCGCGGAGCCTATTTCGCGACAGGAGCTTGTTTCATACACGATTATCGGCCCGTAGCGGAAGAGAACTTGTGCGTCACATGTGACCACAATTTGGCGGTAAGACAGGCCCTTTGCATTCGCTGTAAGGGGCTTTTTTTATGGGATTCCTGCATCGCAGGCAATCAGGCGGCCACCAAAGAGAGCGTCACCCAAGGGCGTGATCAGTTCGCACTTCGCCGGAGCACCTCTTTGGAGAGTGTCGAAAAAAGAGGGTGCCAACAGCGGCCAGTGCACCGAAAGCCCTCCGACGACAGCCAGAGGCACGGGATCAGGCATTGCGGGCATCATGGTCAGCAGCCGACGGACGAGTTCGGCCAGTGCCGCGCCCGCTCTTTCGATCAACACATTCGCTCCCTTATCCTGGCCTGCATGCTCGAAGACAAGCGGTGCAAGAGAGGCCCAGTTATCGGGACTCCAATTCCGCTGATAGACGAGGGTCAAGATGTCTGCGGCCTTTGAGATTTGAAGAGTCTTCAGGATTGCCCGCGCGAGCGCGCCAAGGTCTTTTGTCTCTCCTTCCCGCAGGCAGAGCCTTAAGGCTTCACGACCCAGCCAGGTTCCCCCCCCTTCATCTCCAAGCATTGCTCCCCAGCCACCTGCACGAAGAAAACGCCCGTTTGTCAACCGGGTCCACGCGATGGTGCCCGTGCCGGTAATGATGAGGATGCCATCGGACTCATGGCCGAATGCGCCATAGTAGGCCAGCTCGGCGTCGGTTCGGACGAGCAATGGAATACTGGGAAAGAGGCGGCGCAGCGCGCTTTCTGCTTTCTGTTCTTCCTCTTTTCTTCCGACACCGGCCAGACCCACGACGAGCGCTGAGATCTCGCGAAGCGCTTTCGGCAATTTGGCAATGATTTCGTTCAGTGCCGCGGCCAGTCCTTCTTCGCGCACCAGGCCGAAGTTTGTGGGGCCGACTTCGACTTGCGCGAGCGCTTCCGCCTGCGAGTCAGCCGCCGGAGCGACGAGCGCACGGGTTCGCGTCCCGCCTCCATCGAGGACGAGCAGGAGTTTTTCACGGGTGCTTTCGGTCATTTGCGGTAAATCTCCAGCGGCATATCGAGAAAAATCTCCAGTGGAATTCCACCGAGCTTTGTTCGAGCGACGAGCAGCCTCTTGAAATCCTGGTCCAAGAGAGTCTCCATTTCAACAGTAAGATTGTGAGTCAACCCTGGTCCGAGTTGCAGCGTATCCGCACAGATTTTCGTCAGAGCCCCGACCTCGTTTTGAAGGTCAACGGCATCCTCCATGATTCCGTTCTGAAGGGCGATCAAACGATAATCCAACGCTGCATAGAGCCAAAACCGCCTCAGAATCTGTATAACATCTCTTTGGGCATCGCTTAGTCGCTGCGCATAGGCCGATTCGTCTTCACCGGTCTGCGGCCCTGTCCTTTTGATCCTTTTGGCCGCGTGGTAAGTGCTGTCGATCAGTTTCAGGTCATGCAACACGTCCTCACCAATGGCAGCGAGGACATCTCCGCCGCGCCTGCGCCAGAGACCACGGCTGAGTTTCGCATCCGTTCCGTGAGCAATGGCGATGCGTGCCGCTTCCCATAAGTACAGGCTTGCGGTGTCGGGCTGATCCTCGCTGCGTGCTTTCTTGGCGAGGGCAAAATCGGTTTCGATGAGTGAGAGCCACGCCGCGGTCTGTCTCGGTTTCTGCTCGATGATACCGAGCGCCACGCGCCGCGCTCTCTCCGGCTCGCCTGCTTGTCGAAGTCGCTGCGCTTCCTCAAGCTCGGCGCGAAAGCTCTGGCAGGCCGCAAGAACAATCGCGGTCGTTAAGAGGAATGTCCATTCAACACGGCGAAGTCTCATGTCGTCAAGCTTACTTTCGCCGAGGCAGATCCCCTGATCTGCCCGGAATCGATTGCCCGCGACCGGAGGTCGCGGGTAGTAAGACTTTCAGTCGGGTTCAAGAGCGCGGTGGAAATCTATTTCACCAGGACGAGCTTCTGGACTTGCGCGAAGTCGCGTGCTTCCAATATGCAGAAATAGATGCCCGAAGGCAAGCCGCTCGCGTCCCATGAGATAATGTGAGAACCAGCCGGGATGGTTCCGTGCGCGAGCGTGGCCACTTCCTGTCCCAAAATGTTGAAAACTCTCACTGAAACAAGACCGGTCCGCGGAATATCGTAGCGTATGTTCGTAATCGGGTTGAACGGATTCGGCCAATTCGGATGAAGGGCGAAAGCCGTCGGCAAGACCTCAATGACCTCATCGACATCGAGCTGATTGAAATAGAAAGCGCCAATATCCGCGATGGTGCTGTCCGGATCAAAGGGCAAAGTGGGGTCACCGGCATCGATACACGGCGAAGCTACCTGAAGATGGTAATCCCCTATCACTGTGTCCATGAACATCGGATCGAGGAAGATGTTCATGTAGGTGTCGCACGAGTCGCCGTTCGCGTTGGTCGTTACAAGCTGGCCGATCTCCGGTGGCCCGTGAGATGGGTTATTACTCAGGAAAACGATGTCACCTCGGCTGTTTCCAAAGATATCGCAGTAACTGACCTCGCTCTCCGAGCTGCTTTGAAAGTAAATACCTTCACCATCGGAGAGAGCAATGGTAGTACTGTTGAAGGTTGGCGAAGAACCGTGGCACGCGACTCCGTCACCACCGGCAGCTGCCGAGTTGCCACTAATTGTACAGTTCGTGAAGGTTGGCGAAGATGTCATGCAAAACACTGCGCCGCCCTCGCCAAAAGCCAAGTTGCCTGAGAGAACGCAATGTGTGAAGGCTGGCGAAGACTCCCAGCAGCATACTCCGCCTCCATCAGCCCAGTCCGAACATCCACTTTCATTGCCGTTGATGGTGCAATGAATAAAAGTCGGAGAGGATTGAGATATGCAATACACTCCACCACCATAGAAATCCGCCGGGTTATCACTGATTGTGCATTGTGCGAAGCTCGGTGAAGAGTTGTTTGTGCAGGCCACCCCAGCACCGCAGCTCTCTGCCTTATTACTGGTAACCGTGCACCGGGTAAAAGTCGGCGAGGAGTGCGATCTGCAATAAACTGCGCCACCGCTGGAAACGGACCGGTTGTGCGTGAGAGTGCAATGCATCAAGCTCGGCGAAGAGCTATCACAGAAGACCGCACCACCGCAATTATCATAGATACTGCCAATCGCACTGCTATTCTCGATCAAGCCATAAATCAGGCGGCTATCGGAACTGCCGGGATTCAAGAATCGTAGTCCCCGCCAGCGGTCGGGATTGGTCTCAGGATCGGTGGTGAAGATGATGGAATCGCTTTCTGTCCCTTCAGCCAAAAGGGTTCCGTAGATATGAAAGGGATAGGGCCCGCGGAATTGAAAGGTCGTGCCTGGCATGAGTATCAGACTATCCCCTGATTCGACGGAAATTGTATCAGCGATATGATAAGTGCCCGGGCCGAGGGTGTCGCTAAGCGGCCCCTCTTGCTGACCGGCGATGAAATACTGGGCTTCGTGAGATGAGTAGTTCCCGGCGTAATCATAGCCGTCACAATAGAACCAGATCGTGTCACCGCCCCGGACCGGACTGCCATCGGCATGGGTATCCGGGATCGTGAAGTAGTAAGTGCCCGAGTAGGTTTCGGGATCGGTCCAGAAATGGCTGTCCTGTTCGGCCCAGTTCCATTGGGCTGCGTGCGAGTAGCAAATCCAGTTCACCCAGATGTAGCCATCCCAATCCACAGCCGTGTCGTCCCAGTAATCAGCACTGACCACATAGGGACCCAGTTCAGAAGGGGGCGTGACCAGCGTCTGATTGCTGATGATCGGTGGGTTCAAGTCCGGTGTGTAGGTTTCGGCGCAGAAGGTGATGTAAGCCACGCCGCTCGTTCCACCATCCAACTGGCACTCGCATATGTAGGGGGTGTCAGGAAAGCCCGAGAGTTTCCAGCCGCCGGCCCATGTTACGCCGCCGTCGGTCGAGTAATTCACCAGACAACCCTCTGGCGTGAAGGATCCCCAGATATTGCACATGGTGATGACATTGTCCGCGTCGAAGAAACAGCCCTGGTGGATATAAAGCAGGTCGCGCGTGCCATCGTAAAGGAGTGAATCATGAGGAATCTGATCCGTCCACAGGCCGCTCCCATAGCCACCTTCATCATAGGCGTACCAATTGTGGTGATATGTCCCCGCTGCTGGAACGCCGACATTGGAGAAGATCCAAGGTCTCTGCCCATAGGGATCAACAGCTGCTGAAGGGTAGCGCTGGGGACCCGGAATCTCCGCGGCGTTGAAAGTCACTCCTTCATCGTCGGAGAAGTAAACAGCGGTTGCAGAGACATCCACGTTACGGAAGCAAAGACAGAGATAGTTGCTTGTCGGATCGTAGGCAATCGGGCCACAGGCGCCGATGTAGTAGCTGTAGTAGACGCCGGACTCGGCCTGAAGATTCACGATGGTCGCGCCTGCACTCATGTCTGTGGGGAAGCGACCGGCGTACTGTTCGTAGCCCGCGACTTCCTCCTGGAAGATGAAGAAACAGTAGTCGGCGCTGGCTTGTTCGGCCAAGTGAGGGTATTCAGCCCATTCGCTGATATCGGTGGGTGAAGCCGCAATCACAATCGGCGCGCTCCAAGTCATCCCGTGGTCGGTCGACTTCGAGCCCCAGAAGACCGTATTCTCGCCGGCATCCCAGCCCCAGATGAGGCAGTAGAGATTGCCCAAAGTGTCTTGCGCTTCACTGGCCCAGTTATAGCTGTTGCTTCCCTCGGCCACTATTAGAGTCCTTACCCAGGTCGTGCCACCGTCAGTGGTGTGGACATCATAGACTCCATTATTGGCAGGGTCGGCAAAACCATTCAGGACGCCCATGAAGTGCAGGTTGTTTTGGTCATCGCAAAGGGAGCCGAAGTCATACATCTCGCTGTTCCAGTCCTCGAGGTCTGAAAGGTCACCGGCCTGCTGAGGCCAGGACCAAGTGTGACCGTAGTCGGTCGTCTTCACATACACGTACTGCATCTCATTCTGGTCCAGATGTGTGCTCCCCTTGTAGGGAAGTCGGATAGGGGTCTCGCACTCGGCGAGACGGGGTTTGGAGTTGGGCAGTGCCCAGGCTGAAACGGCAAGCAGAAAGCCGATTCCCAAGGCAACTATGAGACAGGCTGTTTTACTCCTGTGCATGGAAACCTCCCCGTATTTCGTAGTGTCTCAATCGTGCCGAGGCATTCGTCTACGCGAGAGACTCATCCGGCGCTCTTGCGATAGATCTCGAGGGCCTCGGGCATGTGCTTTTGCAGCTCGCGGATGCGGCGCGAGTCGAGCGGGTGCGTCGAAAGAAATTCGGGCGGTTTGCCGCCGCGCTTGTCGCTGTACTCCTTGAAGCGGGTCCAGAATGTGACGGCTCCTTGCGGGTCGTAGCCGGCTTTTGCCATAAATTTGAGGCCCATGTAATCGGCCTCGAGTTCCTGGCGGCGGCTGTGCGGCAGGACACGACCGACGGTGGTGGTGACGCCGTAGGCGATCAACGCAAGTGCTTGGGTCTCTTTCGGCTTTTCCCTCAGCGCGACGGCCAGTCCCACGCCCCCCAGTGCGATGACCAATTGCTCGCTCATGCGCTCACCACCGTGGCGTGCGACCGCGTGAGCAACTTCATGCCCCATGACGACCGCCAGACCGTTGTCGTCCTGCGTGATGGGCAGAATGCCCGTGTAGATGCCGACTTTTCCGCCCGGCAGACAGAAGGCGTTGGGTGTGTCGTCATCCTTGAAGACGACGAACTCCCATTGCGCGTGCGGCAGCTCGACGACCGATGATATTTTTTGGCCGACGCGCTGGGTCTGCGCATTCTGTTCGGGGTTTGACGAGATGGGCGTTTCATTCTTGATTTCGGTGAAGGCCTGCAAACCCAAAGCGGCTTCCTCACTGGGTGAGAAGAGCACCAGCGCACGGCGGCCGGTTTCCGGATTCGTATAGCAGGCGGCCAATCCCAGTGCGAGAAGCACGAGACCGAGAAAGCGGCGTGGGAGATTCAAGCGTTTCATCATGATAAGTCACCTCCAATGGTGAGCGAATCGGCGTGTGGAATGTCTCGCTTCATTAAATAGAGAGGCTCAG
>CAZJAD010000110.1:0-6904 GCA_964543855.1 uncultured Alphaproteobacteria bacterium | reverse complement strand
AGTCTGATCGGAGCGAGACACGGAGCTTCATCGAATTCCAGAGTAACCCGATAACAGACGGCGAAGACCGCTGGGTTATCCTCACGGGTCGAGATCTCGGCTCGAGTGGACCGAACCGTGAGCGGGAGTTGCGCGCGGAACGGGACCGGTTGAACACCCTCATCCGTAGCTTGCGGGATGGGCTCGTACTTCTCTCGAAACAAGGCGACATTCTCTATTCGAATCCGGCGATCGAACAGATGTTCGAAGCGGGTGATCTGTCGCAGGCTTGCCAGGAATGGGTGAAGCATTTTGCCGCCTACGATCGTTCGGGCATTCTCGGTTTCAGTTCACCTTACGAAGGCCAGACCCTCGAGCTGTCCTTGCGAGACGGTCGCACGTTCCTGGTCACGCGGTCGTTCTTGTTTGAGCCGACCGGTCCCGCATCGGTGCTGATGATCGTCAAGGACATTACCGAGCTGAGGCTTCTCCAGCGGAAGGGACATCAACTGGAGATGGAGCTGTTGCGGGAATCCAAGCTCGCCGAGTTTGGCGCGATGGCCGCCGGAATCGCCCATAATCTGAATGGGCCGTTGACGAGTATCCTCGGTTTCTGCGATCTCATCGAAATGACACAGGGAGAGATGCTCGACATCCAACGCGTCCGGGGCCAGGCTCTGGCGATGAAGGACATCATTGGGAATTTGATGCATAAGAGTCGTCAGGAACAGAACCTGGAACCCCAGGAGATCTCTGTCAACGAACTCATAAAGACGGAGTGGAAATTCCTGCACGCCAATCTATTCTTCAAGCATGATATCGACAAGTTTCTCGAGCTTGATGAGAGCGTGCCTGCAGTACGCTCTGTGTACTGCGATCTCTCTCAGGTCGTTGGCAATCTTCTGCGCAATGCAATTGATGCGCTTCATGGGCGCGACGAAAAGCGGCTGATCGTGCGCACGCGGCACAACGAGCGTTTTCTGTTCGTTGATATCATTGACACGGGTATTGGGATTGAACCGGAAGACATGTCGAAGCTCTTCACGCCGTTCTTCACGACGAAACCGATGGTGGGCAAGGGAGGGCCGGACGAGCCGACCGGCACAGGCCTTGGATTGTCCACAAGTCGCATGATTCTGGCTCGCTACGGCGCTGAGATTCTGGTGGACAGCACCTGGCAGAAGGGATCCACTTTCACTATTCGGTTCCCGCTTTCGAGAGGAGGGACGGCCGTCGAGTGAAGGTTCCACAGCGGCTTGCTCTCTCCAAGGTCAGTCAATCCGAGACTGGCTTTTTTTGTTGCCGCCGGTCTGCCGTTTGACTGTTGGGAACGAAATGCGTAAATTGGTGCGCAATCCAATGGAGCGCAGGACCGCTTCGGTCGGCAGAGTGATATCTTGCGCTTTTGCATTTTTTTCTGTATTATGCAGCCGTGGTTTTGCACCCAGCGATGACTTTTCTGAAACGATGGGATCAGGCGGTCGAGAAAGCCGGAGCGCCATTGTGTATCGGCCTTGACCCTCTGCTGGAGCGACTCCCCTCTCATCTGGATGCTTCGCCTCGCGGCGTTCGGCATTTCCTCGAGGAGATCATCCACGCCACCTCCGATCTCGCCGCGGCCTACAAGCCGAACCTGGCCTTCTTCGAAGCGCTGGGTGCCACAGGGTGGGAGATGCTCGAAGGCCTGCATCAGCTCCTCCCACCTCATGCTCTTCTTATCGCCGACGGAAAACTGGGTGATATTCCCAGCACGAACGAGCAATATGCCGAAGCAGTCTTCGGCCGACTTCACGCTCACGCCGTGACGGTGAACCCGTATCTTGGCGGCCAGTCACTCGCCCCATTCTTGCGCGATCCAGCAAGGGGAGCCTTTGTCCTTTGCGCGACTTCGAGCGCGGGTTCGGAGGAATTCCAAGAGTTGCCCATAGAGAACCGACCGCTTTTCGAACAAGTCGCGCTGCGTGCACGGGCGTGGAACCAACATGGGAATGTCGGTCTTGTTGTTGGCACGACTCGCCCGGAGGCTCTCGAACGGCTTCAGGAGCTTGTGCCGGAACTTCCCCTGCTTCTTCCGGGATCGGGGGCGCAAGGAGGTTCAGCCAAAGCAGCGGCGAAGCTTCTGGCAAGGAATCCGCAGGGTCGCGGCCTGTTCGTCTGGGCACGCACGATTCTGTACGCTTCCTCGGGTAGAGATTTCGCCGCCGCCGCGCGAAAGGCCGCGGAGCGGTGTCGGGATGAACTCACATGAATGACGACGAAGGCCACGCGCTCTTGCGGGATTCCGGGGCTCTGCTCGAAGGCCATTTTCTTCTCTCGAGCGGTCTCCACAGCAATGCTTATGTCGAAAAATTCCGGATTCTGGAGAATCCCCGCCTCACGGAACGACTGGCCGTGGAGATTGCCTCGAAGTTCCGTGACAAGAAAGTGGATCTCGTCGCCGGCGCTCTTACAGGCGGCGTTTTGGTTGCACACGAAGTTGCTCGAGCCCTCGGATGTCGCTTCGTGTTTCCGGAGCGCATCTCCGGCCACATGGAATTGCGCCGCGGGTTTCGCATCCGTCCCGGTGCACAGGTTTTGGTCGTCGAAGATGTTCTGACCACAGGCACATCCATCAAAGAGGTCATCAGTCTGCTCCGCGAGAACAAGGGCGATGTCGTGGGAGCTGCGTGCCTTGTTCAGCGGGGCGAGCCCGACCTGGATATTCCACTCTTCGCTGTTATTAAATTGACTCTGGAAACCTATCCCGCAGACCGTTGCCCGCTTTGCGCGCGTGGAACTCCCATTGAAAAGCGTGGCAGTCGGCAGAATCAAATCCCCACTTCAAAGTGATGCAACTCTGCTTTCTCGGTTCCGGCAGTTCCGGCAATTCAATGTATCTTCGTGCTGGGAGCACGCGGCTTCTCGTTGACGCGGGTCTCCCGGCTCAGGTTATCGCGCGTGGCTTGGCGACCTTGGATGTGTCCGTTGACGAGATCGATGGGATTCTGATAACGCACGAACACACCGATCATTTGCGCGGAGCGGCGCTTCTCGTGCGAAAATATGATCTGCCAATCTACACGAATCGAGGGACAGCGGCCCCGTTGGCGTATATGCTACCATCGGGCACGGCTGTTCGTCCTCTGGCGTCTGACGGCACACTTTTCGGCGATCTCCGCGTGCGGTATTTTCCTGTACCACACGATGCCACGGACCCCATAGGTTTTACATTCGATTATCGCGGGCTTCGTATCGCCATGGCGACCGACTTGGGAAGTCTGACTCCGGAAGTCGAAGAGGCCGTGGCTGACTGCCATGCCATTATTCTGGAAAGTAACCATGACGAAGTCATGCTGGCTACGGGGCGCTATCCGGAGTTCCTTAAGGCTCGCATTCGCTCGCCGATTGGACACCTGTCGAACCGCCAGGCTGCTGAAGCGCTGAAGGCCGCCTCGCACAGAGATCTGCAACATGTCGTGTTGGCACATCTCTCCCGCGAGAACAATGACCCGGTTCTGGCTCGCGAAACGGTGGCCGCCGCGTTCTCCGATAACGGTTGCCCCTCTATTCATCTGACCAGCCAGTATGAGGTTGGGCCGTTTTTGGAGATTCGGTAGCTGCGCATTTGCCGCTGGCTGAATTTTTAGTGACAGCGGTGCTTGTTGGAATCAGGAGGTGAACATGGAGACGATTCGCAGTTTCATTGCCATTCTGGTCCTTACGATAGCTTCCTGTGTCCTGTTGTGGGCGACACCAGGAGACACTCTTCGCAGTTTTCCGACTCCTGGTCAGTGCCCCACTGGATTGGCCTACGACAATCAATACCTGTGGTTAGCGGACCGGCTCAGCGATTCCCTGTATGCAATTGATCCGGTATCCGGCGAGGTGAGGAAGGCTATTGCCGCGCCGGGATTCATTCCTTTGGGACTGACTTGGGATGGGCAATGCCTGTGGTGCATTGACGGAGAAGAGAACCGCATCTACCGGATCGATGTTGCGTCGGGAGTTACTTTGAAGAGCTTCGAGTCCCCGACTCCTCGAGCGCAGGGACTTGCTTGGGACGGCGAATCGTTGTGGTTGTCGGATGACAGCGAGGATATTGTCGCAAAGATCTCGACTGATGACGGCACGACGATTGTTTCATTTCCTTCACCGTCCGGCTCGCCACAAGGATTGGCGTGGGACGGCAAATATCTCTGGTGTGCTGATCGCATTCAAGACCGGATTTACATGGTAGAGACGACCGGTGGCGAGGTCCTGCTGAGCATCGGTGCTCCCGGCAAGTATGCGCGAGGACTGGCTTGGCGAGACGGAACCCTGTGGAATGCGGACTATCAGGATGATCGACTCTATAATCTGGTGGTGGATGACGGTGAACTGGTCAAGGTCAGTGACACACGGACCGAGGAGCTGCTGCTTACCCATGAATTTCGCAATTACGGGCCCGGCGCGGTGAAGACGCTCGATGTTTACTTTGCGCTCCCGAAAGATCGTCCGGGTCAGAAGATTCTTGGGGAGATCTTGCTGGATCCCAAGCCGACAGACATTCTTCAAGACCGCTGGGGGCAAAAGGTGGCTCACTTTCACCTCGAGAACGTGCCGCTTGTGAAGCGGCAGCGCGAAACGATGGTGGCTGTTGTTGAACTCTCTGACGCGCGCTGGTTTGTTTTCCCGGACAAGGTTGGAGCGATGGAGGATATTCCCAAAGATATCCGGCAAGACTATCTGGTTAATGAGGACAAATATTGCATCGATGATCCGATCATCACGCGAGCGGTAGAACAGGCGGTGGGCGACGAAAAGAATCCCTATTGGATCATGCGCAAGATTTACAAGTACGTGCGTGACCATCTGTACTACGAGATGGTCGGCGGTTGGAATGTAGCCCCGGCCATCCTCGAACGAGGCAATGGCTCGTGCAGTGAATACAGCTTTGTTTTCATTGCAATGTGCCGTGCAGCGGGATTGCCAACCAGATATGTGGGGTCGGTGGCGATTCGAGGCGATGACGCTTCGACCGATGATGTCTTTCACCGTTGGTGCGAATGCTACCTGCCGGGGTACGGTTGGGTGCCGGTCGATCCGTCCGGCGGTGACCGGGAAAGCCCAGCGGATGTCGCGGAGTACTTTGGGCATGTCCGAAGCAGGTACCTGATCACAACCGAGGGCGGGGGAGCGTCGGAATACCTTGGCTGGAACTACAACGCAAACGAGAAATGGACTTCGGAAGGCCCTGTGAAAGTCCATGTGGAGGCGGTGGGCGAATGGAGTCCTGTTCCAAGTCCGGTCTCTGAAAGAGAAATTCTCAAGTGAAACTCGTTGAATATCATCCCAGTGTGAAAGTGAGGAGATTTTCATGCGAACATTTATTATTTTTGCAGTCAGTGCCATCTTGATGGTAACCTCGTGCAAGTCCGGGCCCAAGAGTCAGCCGGCGGAGACGACCGAGCCTGCTCAGGCACCGGCCGTCGAAAAGCCAGTCGAGCGCGCCCAAGAGCTCCCCAAGTGGCCGGCGGACTATCCCGTCGGGGGGGACAGTGTCGCCATCATCAGCACCAAGTTCGGCGACATAGTGCTTGAGTTCTTCCCTGATGTCGCGCCGAATCATGTGCGCAATTTCAAGTACCTGGCGAACAAGGGTTTTTACGATGGCTGCACATTCCATCGCGTCATCCCGAATTTCATGATTCAGGGCGGCGATCCCAATTCGAAAGATACGATTCGCGCCAACGACGGCATGGGCGGTCCTCATTGGCGTGTGAATGCTGAATTCAACCCGAAGTCACATGTTCGGGGAACGCTGTCCATGGCGAGGTCACAAGATCCGAACTCGGCGGGTTCGCAGTTCTTCATTTGCGTCGTTCCCAGGCAGCACCTCGACAACCAGTACACGGTCTTTGGCCGGGTTATCAAGGGGATGGATGTAGCGGATACGATCGTGGGTCAACCACGGGATCCACGCGACAATCCTCTGGAGCGGATCGATATGAACGTGCGTATCGCTCCGCGGTCCGAGGTCAAATTATAGACATCAGACTGCAGCGGCACTCCATTCACTCGGAACCTGCTTGCAGGATCCTACTGGCACCGGTGGCTTCAGAGGCGGGATAGATGGACAATGCTCCGGCATCCGACGGAAGCGACACATCCCTGACCCTTGCCGGGCCCGGCACCGCGGAAGTGCGCGTGTCGGGCTCTCGCTTTCTGGGATTGGCTCTGCCAGTATCCGGCGAGCAAGAGATTGCCGAGCAACTTGCTCAGCGGACCCGCGAGTACCATGATGCGACGCATCACTGCTATGCCGCCGTTCTCAGCGCAGACAGGAGCGAGGCGAGCAGCGACGCCGGAGAACCGCGAGGAACGGCCGGCACCCCGATTCTGCGGGCAATCCAGGCAGCTCGATTGACCGATTCGCTCGTCATCGTCACGCGCTATTTCGGCGGGACGAAGTTGGGCAAGGGAAATTTGGCGAGGGCTTACCGGGACTGCGCCGAGGAAGCCTTGCGCGCCGCGCCCAAGAGAGCGGTTCGGCATGGATGGAGATTTCGAGTTGAAGTGCCTTTCGATGAAATCGGCAGACTCTATAGCCTGGCTCATCGGAGTGGCTGGGAGATTGTACCTGAGGATTCGGCGCGAGGAGGGTGTTTCGAGGTGCGCGTACCCCTTTCCGAGAGAGAAGGAGTGCGTGAGTCGGTTCTGGATGCGACAGCGGGTCGGGCAAGCGTTGTGGAGGAAGGGATTTGGACATCGTCCTGATCGTATGTCTCCTGATGCTGTCGGCATTCTACTCGGGTGTTGAAACAGCTTATACGGCATTCGACCACATCCTGCTGGAAGTCTGGATGCGGAGCAAGCGACGGACCGCCAAGCTCGTGAAGTTCTTCTCCGACCATCCTGAGCGTTTCCTGGGGACGACCCTCATCGGTACGAATCTGGCCAATGTAGC
>CAZJAD010000109.1:3762-7276 GCA_964543855.1 uncultured Alphaproteobacteria bacterium | reverse complement strand
AGCGTGCAGGGCAGCATCTTCGAGTCGCGGTGCAATGTGGCTCAACACGCCGCTAATCCCGTACCATTGGCTTGCCACACGACGGACATTTCACCGTCTTGCAGGGAACACCGGGTTCCTTGGGCACCGTGATGTCGCAATCCGGACAGAAGCACTTGCCGATGGAACCTCGCCCCGGACCACCTGAGCCCTGACGGCCTCTACCCTGTTCCACTCCCGCTCCTCCTCTTCCGGAGCCGTCCCCGGAACCGCCACTACCTTTACCTTGAGCCATGCGTCAATCCTCCCTCTGGTATCGAATTGGTCCTCCAATTTCTTAGCCAATCCGGTCGCTGATAAGTTCAATTTCGGCTGCAATAATATACAATCCACATGAACAAAAAGCAAATGATCACCGCTTGAAACGGCTGGTGCTACGGGGCAATCTCTACGCGGAAATCGAGAAGAGCGTCTTCATCGCATCCACTCTGCGCATAGGATGGAACCCGATGGCATTTGTGTATTCACCCGCGACCGGAGGTCGCGGGTAGTAAGGGTGAGGAATGTTCTTCTGTTCCGGGCGAATCGGGAGATTCGCCGCGCCAAGTCTTGTGAAATGGGTCGGCTGCAAGCAGCCGACACCGCCACCTCTCCTTTCATTCCGGCCGGGTTACAAACCCGGCTCGGCGGCACATTAGCTCGGCGAGTTAGCGCGTTCGCAATGGCACCAGCAGACCGGCTTGGATTTGGAGGCCGCGCGTGACATAGATGTCATCACCAGTGCCCGGCCCGGTCAGAATATCGATAAGGCCCAGCGTGTAAGTGAGATTCACCTGGATCATGAGGCGGCGAGTAGCCTGCAGATTGACACCGGCACCGCCCTTCAGACTGAGATCAAAGTCGGAATAGGCCACTTTTGCGTCAACCCACTTTCGGACGCCCATGACTTCGCAACTGAACTTGCTTTTCAGAAGCCATGCCACCTCCGGTCCGATGCGCAGGAAAAAGCCCGGCTGCCGCCCGACATTCAGGTGAAGCATCGGCGAAAGACAGAGGTAATCCAGCGAGACCGTTTCAACGACCGGCCCATCCATGTTCTTCACTCCTTTGCCGATGTAGGCCAGTTCGACCTGTACCTGATTTTTCTGTCCACCAATTGGCAGAAGCGTGGCCACACCCGCGACAGGCCGGACATAGGATCGCAGGTCCAAACCCTGATCCGGATCGACCGAGATGTAGGCGAAGTTGACGCCGCCGACAGGACCGATCATCGATGCGCGATGGTCGGACTCATCCCATGAAGCATGATCTGGCGTCTGGGCATGCACTGCCAGAACGCATGAAGTCAGGAGACCAACGAGACAGGCAAGATGCAGGGTTCTTTTGCTCACAGTTGTCTGTCCAAGTGTCGAATGATGGAGGCGGAACTATTTCCCGGGGAAGTTCGCGGGACGCTTCTCGAGGAAAGCGGCCAGTCCCTCTTTGGCGTCGGCTGTGGAAATCGCCAAACCGAAAAGAGTGGCTTCGAGGTTCTGCGCATCGGTTAGCGGCATCTCGATGCCCTTGCACGCCGCTTCGAGCGTGTAGCGAGCCGCCATGGGACTTACTCTGAGGATGTCACCGGCCAATTTGCGCGCGGCGGGAATCAGTTCTTCCGGCGCCGTGACGCGGTTGACGAGCCCGATACGATAGGCTTCCGCCGCATCCATGATGGCGCCGGTGAGCAGCCATTCGAGCGCTCGCCCGAGCCCGACGAGCCGCGACAAACGCTGAGTGCCCGCGTAGCCGGCAATGACGCCGAGCTTGACTTCGGGCTGACCGAATTTCGCGTTTTCGGAAGCGATGCGCATGTGGCAGGCCATGGCAAGTTCGCAGCCGCCACCCAAAGCGAAACCGTTCACGGCGGCAATGACAGGTTTCGACATCCCCGCAAGACAATCGCACATCTTCTGACCGTGACGACAGAAATTTCGTCCGCCGACCGGGTCGAGTTTGGCCAGCACATTGATGTCGGCGCCTGCGACGAATGCTTTGTCACCGGCACCGGTCAGAATCAGCGCGCTGACGCTATCGTCCGATTCGACACGCGCGCACATGTCCGTCAGTTCGCTCACAACCGCGGGGTTGAGTGCGTTCAACACTTTGGGCCGGTTAATTGTGACCAACGCAATTCGGTCTTTCACTTCCCAAAGGAGATTCTCGTAGTTCATGATGCTCCCATGATTTTGTATGATGATTCGGATTTCGGAGGATGTACCGAAGGCTATGCCGTCAGCTTCAAGGAGCGGTAGGCCGCGAAAAGCTGCTCGGCACTGCGATCCCAGGTGAGTTCTTCTTCGAAGCGCTTTCGACCGTAAGCGCCCATGTGCTGCCGCCGATCGGGGTCGTCCAGGAGAGAAATAATCTTGTGCGCGAAGTCTTCTTCGTCGTTGTCGCGCGCATAGAGCGCGGCTTCACCGGCTGACCGCTCGGACTCGACCAGTCGGTACGACACAATCGGCAGCGACATTGCCATGTATTCGAGGATTTTGTTCATCGTGGAGACATTGTTCAGTGGATTTACGGGATCCGGCGCGACGGCGAGATCGGCGGTCGAAAGATACTGGCGGAGCAGGTCATCGGGAATTCGGCCCGTGAAATGGCAAGTCTCTTCGAGCCGGAATTCCTGAGCCATGGCCTGCAGAACGGGCAGATTCTCTCCCCCGCCCATCAGCGCGAACTGAATATCGCGCCGCTGCCAATCGTGGTAGATGGTTTTCACTGAACGGAGCAGGTAGTCCACCCCATCCTGCTGTCCCATCGTGCCCAGGTAACAGACGAGGAAGCGCTTGCCTCTCTTCAGCTCGGGAGCGGGCTCGACCGGCGCGAAACGCTTCAGGTCAGGAGCGCTGCGCACGATCCAAACGCGCTCCGGCGGCACACGGCCTCGCTCCAAGGCAACCTGACGATAAGATCCATTGGTGCTGATCACCGCGTGCGCGAGAGAGTAAGTCCACTTCTCGAGCAGAAACAGAGTGCGCAGGAGGATGCCGTCCCTGCGACCGAACTTCGATTCGAAGGTCTCCGGGCCAAGGTCATGCTGGTCGAAGACGAATTTCACTCCCAAAGGACGAAAAGGCAGAGCGACAAGAAACAGGAGGTCGGGTGGATTACAGGCATGAATGACATGGAATCCGCGCTGGAAGTAGACCCAGAGTGCATAAATGAAACTGAAAAAGAGCATCCACGAGTATTCCAGGAGATACCCAACAGCTCGATTGGCCGTGTAGGGCATCGGATAGCGATAGATCGCGACGCCTTCCAGAATCTCGAAAGGCTTTCGGTCCACCATGCGTGGGCAAACGACGCTGACCTCGAACCCGCCGGATTTCAATGTGAGAGCTTCCTGCCAAACCCGCCGATCAAACGGGACGGAAAGGTTCTCAACCAGCATGAGAACCTTACCAGCAGAAGCCATAATAATTCTCCTTTTTGACCGGCAAATCGGGAGCGATCCGAACCAAATCGAAAATCATCTGATTGTCTCGCACTTTCT
>CAZJAD010000109.1:0-3662 GCA_964543855.1 uncultured Alphaproteobacteria bacterium | reverse complement strand
AGCTTCTTTGCGATGGCTCCGATTTCATTCGCGAAAACAATCTTGGCAGCATGGAAGGCATTGTCCGCATACTTGACCATTTCCGCTTCTTCGATGGTCGTCAAGAAGACGGGGGCGGAAATACGCTCGTAGAGACCGGCAACGCTGCGAGCCACATCCTCCCTGAGCGCACCCACAACGGTTTTAGGCGGCTCATAGAAATCGCGGACGGCGGAGCCTTCGCGCAGGAACTCCGGGTTGTAGGCCAGCGAGAATCCCGCACCTTCTTTCTTGCCGCTGTCCGCCTCGAGAATCGGAAGAAGTTGCGTGCATGTCGTGCCGGGAAGCAGTGTACTGCGGACCACAACCGAGTGAGACTGGGATTTTTTTCGCAGCGCCCGGCCGATTTGTGAGGCCACACGGTCGACGAATCGCGTGTCCAGAGCCCCGGACTCGAGCGACGGCGTTCCGACACAGATGAGGGATAACTCAGTACGGTCGACGGCCTCGTCCGCGGACGGAGTTGCGTGCAGTCGTCCGGCTTTGACATACTTTGCGATCAAGTCAGGCATGTCCTTTTCGATGATGGGGCTTTCTCCCTTCTTGATGAAGTCCACCTTCACCGGGTCAATGTCAACGCCCCACACCTCGTGTCCCAAATCGCAGAAACAAGCGGCCGACACGCACCCGACATATCCCAGGCCGAATACGCTGATGTTCATAATCGAGAATCCTCTATTTGAGAAGCCACTGAAGAACTCCCGGCCAGGTCTATTCTGCAAAAAACGCATCGAACGACGCGCGTTACCTCAGTCAACGGGTCCCATCTGCTCAAGGCGCTCCTCCATTTCCCTGGACAGCGTGTTCTCCCGCTTCAGATAGCCCTCCCAGCCAAGAGGTTCCTGGAAATTGAGGTTCAGTGCTCGCCAGTCGGCGAGATTTGATATGACTTCGATCTTTTGCAAATCGGTCAAGCCGAGCCAGAAGGGTTCGCACGAGGCAGCTGCCCCCTGAATTGTGCGGATACGCGTCGGATCGTATCCCATGACCCAGGCCAAAACGGTGTCTAACGCCACGGCATCATCACTTGCCGCAAGGAGCCCAGTAGGCCGAGTTGTCGGTTTGACCGGCCCATTGCCCTCGCCGGCCACAATCCCGTCAACGACAGATAGGTACGCGCGGCGTTCGGGAACAAATCTCCCTCCCGGACGGCCATAAAACAAGACACGGTTCAGGTCCACCAGGGTCCGCCAAAGCGTATCGTTGCCATACCATCCGCCATCGATGATCGTCCGATCTCGATGACCCACGGCACGTGCGGCCAGGTGGCGGGAGTAGGCACCTATCCGAACGATGGCCGTGCCACCGGGGAATCGCGCTATCCGTTGAACCCAGCGATGACGATGCCGCAAGATAGTTCCAGGATCGACCGGGAACTCGTCTCCTTCTGGTGGAGTGCCGCTGCGATGGTGAGGCATCCAGCGGCGGTAATGCGTGATCCCCATCAGGTTCTTGAGCGAGAGGGTCACGCCTGCTTTGACATGTGTCTTCAGTTTCGGGACATTGATGAAGAGATCCGAACCTAATATTGTGTTCGGGATGCAATATTCGTGACGATCTTTGAAATGATGATGCTGCGGTTCACGGCGCTCTTCCGTTTGATCCGCCAAGGTGAAGTACTTCTGGGGAGACTCATCCAGTGGGTCAAGAGCACTCAAAGACCCAAGATTGAACACGCTGTTGCCCAGCGGATCCCCGGGCAATACCTCATGTTTGGCCGTCCACCGTGCGTAGAACTCCTCTCGAAGGTCAAGCAGAGTGACAGGTATGTTCCGAGCAGCGAGCAGGTCAACCATCCTTCTGATGCCAGCACGCTCCACGACGGCTTCGAAATCCGCGTGAACGAGTGGAGCATCGCAAATCACGACTCGTCCCTCGGATCCGACCGCTCGATAGGCGTAATCCACCAGTGGTCGTAGGACGGATCCATGCGTGACCATGTCCAGAATCCGCTCGCCGCCCAAGGCAATCCATCCCTGCTTGACATCCACAAGATTTGGCTTCAGGATGACGGTGCCAGTCGGAGAAACCAGATCTCCCAGAGGGTTCCAAGACTCCGTGCCCCGGTGCGCGGCGTCCAACCCGAGCTCATCGAGCACGCGGCGAACGGCGTCATAAACCGGATTGGGCTGCGCCTGGAAGTGACTGTCTGACGGATTCTCGGGGAATCGTTTCGACGGATCGAACGGAGGAATCTTCGGGTAGTGCACGAGGCCGGACTCGTAGAAGAGCGCGACTCGCGAGGTGTTGTCAGGAGACGATTCGTTCATGGGTTCGTGACATTGCAGATGATGAATTGTCGCTTCCCCATAGGACCCGGGGGGATTTCGTCGACGAACTCGAAGCGAATGCGGCACTCGGACCCAGCCTGCTTTTCCATGAGGCTTCGGATATTGGCAAGGTGAGACGGTGGAGGCTCGCCGTCCGCGACGATCTTCACGATGATTTCGTTTGGCGCATCCTGCACGACCTGGAACTGCTTGACCCAAGGCGTTTCCCAGAAAATATGCGAAAAGAACTCGCCATGGATGCGGCGGCCACCTGAACCAATGAGAAAGCCGGAGATACGGCCCTGAATCGACGCCATAAGGGGCAATCCGCGGCCGCACGAACAGGTTTTCGTCACGTAGGCCGCCACATCGCCGACTCGATAGCGGATCAAAGGCATGGCATAGTTGAAGAGATCCGTTGCGATGACATCGCCCGCCTCTCCTGGAGGCACGGGCTTGTCTCCTTGGCAGATTTCGACGACCACATTCTCGATAGCCAGATGCCAACCTTCATGCCGGTCGCATTCGAAAGCGCTGATGCCGCCGTCGCGGCAACCCCATTGGTCAAAAACCGGCGCATGGAGTCCGTCTTCTATCTGGCGTCTCTGCTCCTGAAACAGGGTTTCAGCGGTTGTGAAAACCGCATGCACTTTGCCGGCCCACTGCTTGGTCGCCGCATGCCTTGCGAGGGCGTGGATCGAGGACGCGTAGCCTCGCAAGAACACGGGACCTGAATGGCTTTCCAGACGCGCAAGTAAGCGCTCGAGCACCTCGGGTGTCAGATCGAAAGCGGAATACTCCTCGAAACGGTTCAACTTGCCATAGAGCCATGCCGAAAACCCGGAAAGCCGCCGAGGTCTCAGGGCTGCTCCGGCGAGAACGAATTGCTTCTCTCCCGGCCGCCAGCCAGCCGCTTCCCACCATCGATACATGTCGGCCCAGGCGATAGAATGTCGCGCGCGGTCCATTTGTATCACGATCGGCTCACCGGTGGTTCCCGCGGTACGATGTGGGCGCGGCTGGAACTTCGCTGCATTGTCGGCGATGAGCCTCGTCTTCTCCCGACGAATAATTTCTTTCGTCAGGTAGGGGAGCGGTGCCAAATCGGCGAGGGACTGCACGGCCTCCGCATTGAACCCGCCCTGTGCAAACAAATCTCGATAGTAAGGCACATGCTTTGCGGCATGAATGAGAAGGCGGCGAAGTCTCAGGAATTGAAGCTCATCCAACTCCTCGCGCGGTTTCCATTGACTCTCCCTCAACAGACGGAAGGCCTTGAGGCTATCCGTTTGGCGCGCCAAGTCAACAAGAGGAAGAGCGAGATGCCGGTAAAGAGAAGTCGTACTCACTTGC
>CAZJAD010000108.1:0-7298 GCA_964543855.1 uncultured Alphaproteobacteria bacterium | reverse complement strand
TGGCTTCAGCCGCCGGAGGAACTCATCGAGTTCCTAACGAGTTGGACAGATGCATGTAGGAGTGGCCGATGAGCTTCTTGTATTCAACATTCTACCACAATCCGGTATGGGCATGGTTGCTTGCCGCGGCCATCACCGTAGTCTTGCCGATCATTCTTCGAGTCATTCAAGGGTTTATTGCGCGCCACCTTGCTGCTCTTGCTGAGCGGACAAGGACCGATGTAGGCGATGCTACCTTGGCGCTCTTGCGTCGGACGAAATTCTTGGTCCTATTGATACTGTCACTCTATGTTGGTTTGCAGGCAGTGGCATTGCCCGATGAGGCCTTTCGTCTTGTTCGAGCCGTGGTTTTCATTGCACTTTTCCTTCAAGGTGGTCTTTGGGGCAGTGCATTCATATCGTTCTGGATATCTCGGGAAGCGCAGAGGAAGAAGGCAGAGAATCCTGCGAGTGCTTCGGCTTTTGGCGTGTTGACATTCTTTGCCAAGTTGGTTCTGTGGATCATTATCGTCCTGCTGGCTTTGGACAATTTGGGTGTCGAAATCACGCCTTTGATCGCGGGACTTGGCGTTGGTGGGATTGCCATTGCGCTGGCCGTGCAAAATATACTCAGGGATGTATTCGATTCGGTGTCGATTGTTCTGGACAAACCTTTCGAGGTGGGGGATTTCATCGTTGTGGGCGATTGTCTCGGGACCGTCGAGCGTATCGGCATCAAGACGACTCGCATCCGGAGTCTCTCAGGAGAACAGATCATATTCGCCAATTCAGACTTGATTGGCAGCCGCGTGCGGAACTACAAACGCATGAATCAGCGGCGCGTGGTGTTCTCCTTCGGTGTCGTTTACCAGACGCCCGCTGACAAGCTGCAGGCAATCCCTCAAATGGTGCGGGACATCATCGAGTCGATCGACCAGACGCGTTTTGATCGAGCCCATTTTCAGAAATACGGCGATTCGGCGCTTGACTTCGAGGTTGTCTACTACGTTGAGGACCGTGATTACAACCTGTATATGGACATTCAACAGAAGATCAATCTGGCTATTTGCCGACAGTTCGAGAAGGAGAACATAGAGTTCGCTTACCCGACACAGACTCTGTATGTCCGAAGAGAAGTGGGGGATGCGGACTGAGTGGACATGCCAATGACGCTGAAGGGAATGCTCAAGATGCCTGAGAGGGTTACCGAGGGGAGAACGCTATGAAGGCGCAATGGGAACGACTTTTTGTCATATCCAACCGCCTCCCGATTGTTGGTGAGTGGGACGGGCAGGAATGGCGGATTCGACCCGGGTCGGGAGGTTTGGTGACCGCCCTGACGCCGGTCATGAAGAAGACGCGTGGTTTGTGGGTTGGATGGCCCGGACCGATTGAGGAATCCGCGGCGGCAGGCCTGCTGGAGGATTTCAACCAGAAGCAGCCTTTCAATGTGACACCCGTCTATCTCACGACCGACGAAGTCGAAAGATACTATCGCGGATTCGCCAATGAAACCATCTGGCCGCTTTTTCACGACCTGTTGGGTTACTGCAAGTTTGATGCGGAGAATTGGAAGACTTATGTCGACGTTAATCGCCGCTTTGCGGAAGTGGTTGCGGAACAGATCCGTCCGAAGGACTTCCTCTGGATTCATGACTATCAGCTCATGCTGGTCGCCAGCCACCTGCGGGAATTGAACATCCATCAGCCGCTGGCTTACTTCCTCCATATCCCGTTTCCCACACTGGACCTCTTTCGCCGCTTGCCGTGGAAGCAGGAGATCATTCATGCACTCATGGAGTATGATCTCCTCGGCTTCCAGACACTGCGGGATCGGCGTAATTTCATTCAGTGTGTCAAGGCGCTTATTCCCGATGTTTGGGTGACGATCAAGAGGCGCCATTCGCTGCTGCAATATGGCGAGCGCACGGTCAAAGTCGGGCACTTTCCGATTAGTATTGACTTCAACGAGTTCAGCACGGGGGCCAGGATGCCGGAAGTTGCAGATGCCGCCTGGTACCTTCACGAGAATCTCTCTTCGAGACAGTTGGTTCTGGGAATCGACCGGTTGGACTACACAAAGGGCATTCCAGAGCGATTTCGTGCGTTCGAACGCGCTTTGGAGAAGTATCCTGATCTTCGTGGGAATATCTCGCTGATACAGGTCATCATCCCCAGCCGCACTCACGTACCGGACTACCAGAATTTGAAGGAACTAATCGACCGCCTGGCAGGCCGTGTGAACGGTCGCTTCTCGAAGCATGGATGGGTGCCGATTCATTACATGTACACGAGTCTCGATCGCATACAACTTCTCGCGCATTACAAGGCATGCGAAATCGCCTTTATCACGCCACTTCGCGACGGCATGAATCTGATTGCCAAGGAGTATTGCGCCAGTACGATTGACAACAATGGCGTGCTCATCCTCAGTGAGTTCGCAGGGGCCGCCGACCAATTCGCGCGGGGTGCCATCATCGTCAATCCTTATGACCTGGAAGGTATGGCCGATGCCATTTATGGTGCCTACAACATGGATTTGGAGGAACGCCAGCGCCGGATGCGCGCTCTGCGAGCCGAGGTTAAGCGCAACAATGTGTACCGGTGGGTTGAATGGTTCCTGCGTGCCTTCCAGGAAGATGAGCCTCGGCAGGAAAGTACTCCATTAGAAAAAGAGGATGAGCAAAGCGAGGTCATGGACATCCGACTCTGGATGGGACTTACTCACCCATCTCAGAATGCACCCTGAACAACGAGCGGCATGTCGGAGGATTGATTTCGTTGGCAATGAAGAGAGAGGGAGCAGCCTTCCGGCTTGCTCCCTTTTCTTCAGTGCACCAGCTTTCATCTTCGTGTACCCTCCCCGAAACTTGCAGAATCGGATACACCACACCCTCTTGACCGACCACATAACGAGCTGAACAACTCATTCTCGTGCTTGGAGAGGCACTCCTCTCATCTTCTGCGCCGGATGAGTTCCCCTGACCCTCATTTCCTTCCCGCTGTTTTCCCCCATTTGCCCGAGACTCTCGGTGACACACGCTCCGTAACATGTGACGGCAAGCCGACTTGCCTATGTGGAACACTGAGAAGAACGCACAACACCTGCTAAGTCCACATCAAAATCCCTTTAAGTTACGATTTTTATTGGAATTACGAGGTAGAATTGCTATATTTAGGATGTCGAGTGGGGTGACCCCGTATCACGGTAGTTGTGATCGCTGTGGGTCATCATGGATTTGACATATCGACAAGTCTCGGGCGGGAGATTGTGTCGAACGAGATGTGAAGAGAATTGATCCGTCATAAGGAGGGATGTGGACCATGAAGAGGAGTATGTTTTTGGGTGGCTTGTTTGTCGCCACGATGCTGCTGTTCTGTTGGGTTCTGGTGGCTGCGGCCACAGAGCCCGTCGTTATCACCGCAGACACTTACCAGCCCAAGTCGGCGATCCGGTGTCATGGTGCATGCTGTTTGGAGGACGGTGAGTGCGCGTGGATGACCCCAAGCCAGTGCGCGGCTGTGGGAGGCACTTTCATGGGTGAGGGTGTTCCCTGCGACCCGAATCCGTGTGAACAGCAGCCGGAGCAGGGGTGTGTGATGGTTGAGATCGGTGACAATTTCTGTCTGCACTTCGAAGAAGCCGGCGACGAGATTGATGTCTGCTGGTGTTGCCCGGAAGAGGGACCGCCTGTCTTCACTCATGTTCCGGGATGTGATCCATCAAACACTTCCTGCGATGACACCACCTGCGTGGCTTACACCGGACCGCTTTTCTGGACCACCGCGGTGTTCGTGCCGAATGACACGGTCTGCGGAGCACTTGGCGGCTATTGGACCACGACATTTTTCGCCGATGGTGTCGGTTGTGTCTGTGTATCCTTTGAATACCAGCTTCCCGTTGAGCTCACGGCCGAGCCATCGCTGACTCCCGGTGACCGCCAGATGACGCTGAGATTTCATGTGGCCGATGAGCAGGATGTGACTCAGTATGAGATTCTGCGAGATGGTGCAAAGGTGGCGGAGCTTGAGGTTGCGGATGGTTCGTACACCTTCGTGGATCGGAACCTCGTGAACGGCTGTCGTTACGAATACAGTATCTGGGCCGTCGAACTTGGCTCGCGCAAGCAGCTATCCTACGCCGGCCAGACAGTCTGGGCAGGGGCACCTTCGACCAATTATGGCGTGGTGATGGACTATGCGCTGCATCAGAACCATCCCAACCCGTTCAATCCGGAGACGACGATTTCTTACGATCTGATGGACGCCGGGTTCGTCAGTCTGAAGATCTACGACTTGCTCGGCCGCGAGGTCGCGACTTTGGTCAGCGCCCAGAAGGCCGCGGGTCATCATTCAGTTGTCTTTTCGGGAAAGGACCTGCCTTCGGGTGTGTACATTTGCAGTCTGGAGGTCAACGACTACACCGCGATCAGGAAGATGGTTCTGTTGAAGTAAGCAACACTTCGAGATGGTTGTGGCAGAGGGGTCGGCTCAAGGGTCGACCCCTTTTTTCTCTCGAGAAGAGTGCGCCCCGTTTCTCCCCAATGTGATAGCAATCGTGAGAGAACGGGGGTTTTCTTGCCTGTTTGTGCTTTGACTGGATCTCGGGCGTGAAAACACTCTCGTCTTGTGAGATTCTGTGCATTTCTAACCCATCGAACGCAGCCTCCTTGGACGTGTATGTTCGGCCTCTCTCAAGTGTAATATATTGATAATAGATAGCATAGGCACTGCGAGGTTTTTCATCTTTCTTGTGGAATGCCTTGACAGCCGGAGGAGTAGTTAGTATATTTAGCTGGATAGGTGAGACTTTGTGAGAATTCGAGGACTTCACGCTGTGGATCGGCGGGTCGGGACACAAATGTGTGGAGCTTGCGGCAGACTACTACAGACAGAGAGAATGTACCGATTGAGTATTCAAGTCTGTGAGGAGATTAGATTATGAAAAGCAGATTAGTGTTGTGTGGCTTGCTTATGTCGATGCTTCTGATCTGCGGATATGCACTGGCGGGAAAGGCTCCCGCCGGTGAAGAGACTGTATCCGTTCAGGTTACAGAAAAGCAGCAGATCGAGGAGCTTTACCAGCAAATTCAGGCACTGAAGGATCGCGGTGCGTACGATGCCGCACTGTGGGACGAGTACTGCAGGCTCACAGTCGGAGAGAGGCGCGCAAGCGGTCGCTTGGATGAAGGCGGTGAAACCTGTGCGGATGCCACCGTGATTCCAAGTCTGCCGTACAACGACAGCGGGAACACAAGTGACAACATCGACAACTATATGCTCGGTGTCTGGCTTCCGGGATGTCCGTACGGCAGCAATGCGGCTCCTGATGTCGTCTATGTCTATTCGCCCGAGGTGAGTCTGTGTGTGGACATCAGCCTGTGCGGTTCGGCCTACGACACCAAGCTGTGGGTATACGAGGACACATGCGCGGAGTCAAATGTCATTGCCTGCGATGATGACGGGTGCGACCCCGGCCTGCAGTCTGTGATCACCGACCTCATTCTGACAGGTGGTCATGATTACTACATCGTCGTCGACGGTTATGGCAGCAGTTCCGGGGCATACGACATCAGTGTTTCGTATTGTGCGACCCCACCAGCGTGTATACCGGACTTCCACATCACACTGGACTGCGCCGGTGTGCTCATCAACGCGCCCAGCCTCGAAGGTGCGGGTGATGACTGCGACAACAGTTCGGGCGAGGATCACATTTATGAGATCGAGGTCATCGACGGTGTCCGGTACATCATCATGCTTTGCGGCTCGGAGCCCGGATTCGATACCAAGCTGTTTCTCGAGGATGAATGCTGCGGCGGGAATCTGCTGGCATACGACGATGACGGGTGTGGTTATCCGCCGGGGCTTTCCCAGATCTGGTGCGTTGAATTGACGGCGGGACAGACCGTGTATTTGGATGTGGAGGAGTCCAGCTCGTCTGTGGTCGGGGATGAATACCAGCTTGATATCTTCTGCTGCCTGCCGCCTCCGCCATGCCCATACCCGTACCGAGATTATGAGAATGCCAACGATGTGTGTCCACCCACGGATCCGCAGTGCTCTGTCGCTTGCGGCGACACACTCTGCGGTGATGTTGATCCCGAATATGACGAGGACTACTATGAACTTGTCATTCCGGAAGGCATCTGCTACGAGCTCGTGATCGATGTGTTCGGTGACGACACACCGGACTACTGGCCCTATGGTCTGGGATTGGATCCCCAGGTGCAGGTGTTTGACGAGAACTGCGTGGAGCTCTACTTTGACGACGACGGCGGGATTGGCCACGACAGCCATCTTGAGACGGAGTGTTTGGAGCCGGGCACTTACTATGTCCATGTCAGGGGCTGGTCAAGCTCAGTTGGCCCGTATATTCTGGCGGTCCATTGTGTGCCATGCGAATGTCCGGGATGCGATATCCAAGAGGAATATACGGCGTGGACTCAGGGAGGCATTGAACTGCTGTGGGATGATCCGGTCGGATGTGCTACGGGTGTATTTGTCGGAAACCAGGGGCCCTTCGATCCGGGGCCGCATTGGGACTTTGGAAGCTGCTGGCAGGGCTGGGATGCCTGCCGTCAGCAGCCAGCCATCTACGACCCCAACGATCCCTGCTGGTATCCCACCCGCATCGTTCAGGTTTGGGGAACCTATTACTGCTGCTTGGGTTTCCGCGTGTATTTCAATGAGGCTGAGTGCGTCTGCCTGGATTGCGGGCTGGAAGAACCGACGGTAGCAGTTGGCGTTTACCGCGCCCATCTCCCTTGCTGCTGGGAAGATCCCTACTACAGCATTTATGACGGCGGTTTTGTTGATAGCTGCGGTCATCAGGAGAATCTACCGCTCCTCTATGATGATCGTGGATGCTGCTATGTTGAAGTCTGTGCGTGTGTCGAAGAGAATGAGTCCCTCATCTTTGCCTTCCGCAAGGATTGTGGCGAGCCGGATTATCGCTTGCCGGTCGAGTTGAGTTCCTTTGAGGCGCGAGCCGGTGATCGCGAAGTGACCTTGAAGTGGACGACCGCCAGCGAGACGGATAACGCCTTTTTCGGCGTTGTGCGCGACGGTACGGAAATCGCCCGTGTTGACGGCGCGGGCAACAGCCAGACAGCCACCCATTACGAGTATGTCGACCGTGCGGTCGTCAACGGTGTGACCTATACCTACAGCCTCGTGTCGCGTGATATCGACGGAACGGTTCATGAGTATGACCGGACTGTCGAGGCGACACCGGAAGCACCCGTGCCGACGGAATATGCGCTTGACCAGAACTTCCCGAATCCTTTCAACCCGACGACAACCATCAACTTCACCCTGCC
>CAZJAD010000107.1:3613-7332 GCA_964543855.1 uncultured Alphaproteobacteria bacterium | reverse complement strand
GCCTCCCGTCGGAAAGAAACGCACCCCTTTCCACCATCCCCCGCCTTGACCGAAATCACCGCGCGATCCACGAAATTCACAGCGAATACTCTCTGGAATCGGAATTACCCCTCCGCGGCGGAATCACCCACATATAAAGGGGGCCAGGTGCCGGACTAAAGCACACCTGGCCCTGGGAACCCAGATACCACAGTTGGCTCTATTTCATCAGCACCATCTTCTTGGAGGCAACATAACCATCCGACAGCAGACGGTAAATGTATACCCCTGAGGCCAAACCGGATCCGTCAAACTCGACCTTATGAACCCCAGCCGAGAATGGCACATCGTCCAATAGCGTCGACACCTCCTGGCCCAATACATTGTAGACCTTCAGCGTCACCACGGCCCGGCTGGCCAGATCAAACTGCAGCGTCGTCGTCGGATTGAAAGGATTCGGATAATTCTGGTACAGGACAAACCGAGACGGCAACGCCCGAGTATGAACCGGTGCGTCCACCCATCCACTCGAATCGTAGTGCATCGGATAGTTCTCCATCAGCGGCGTGGTCGGAATCTCGTCCACCGGAATCCGGTGATAATAGACCGGATTCAATGTCGCGATCCCCTCTTCCTGAGGCAGGCCACCCGCATCTCTGTCGATCACGTACGACATGTGCAGAATCCCATCTGTTACGAGCCGCGCCACCGTGATGTCGCGCTCATTGAGACAGTCTCCTGCCGGCGTTGGAATCACATCGGGCATCGTGTTCGTCACATTCGTCCCGACGGCCCAGTTGACTCCGTTATCCGTCGAAACCGTCACATACGCGTCCGACAACGGAAAACCACCTGCCGAATAAGCCGTGTCATACCGCATGTAAGAACAGTAGAGATACCCCGTCACCGGATCAATCGCCAGGTTGGGACGCTGCACATTGTGCTGCCACGCGCCGCAATCAACATAGACTGAGTACCAGCCGTCAGCCACCTGGCTATAGACACCGGCATCCTCGCCCCAGTGCCACATCCTCGAAAGGTTCGGGGTGATGTAATGGCCGCTCGTATCCTCGCCCGGAAACCAGTACCAGTAGGCAGGAGTCGTAAATGCAATATGGATATAGTCGTTCTCATCCATCAAGATCGAGCAATCGGTATACGCCCGCATGGTATCACGGTCACACATCAGCGTGTCTCCTCCGGATTCCAGGCAGTCCAGATCCGGCTCCGTCCACTGCGTGACATCGATACGCTCACCCCAGTTGAGCCCTCCATCCTCCGAGATGCGCAGATAAATCGCGTTATCCCACTGCGTGTAGGTCGTCTGCATCTCGGTTATCTCGAACATGGGCTGGCACCACGCAACCGCGACGCGGTCGGAGTGCCGCGAGCAGGCGACATCGGGTGCAATCGTCATGACCGTATCCCATATCTGCAATCCTCCGCAGTCCATCGGGTCCCAGTGAATATCGATCCCGAATCCCTGAAGGTCGAATTCCGGCACGCCTCGGGAGTAGTAGTTCCGCTGCGGCCAACCCGCCTCACCGTTGCGAGGATTCTCGGACGCCATCATGTGCAAAACGCCGTTGATGTCCATGTCAATCTTCGGCCAAATGATCTCCATATCGCTTCCCCCCTCATAGCAATACTCGGGCTCGACCGTCGTGAAGGCGTCTATGTAAGCGATATAGTCGATCGATGAAGCACAGTGGCCAAGGTCACTGAGAACCTGGTGGAATCCCGGAAAACAGAATCCGTCATCCATCGTTGTCTGGCTCACATAACCCCCGCGCTGTGACGCATCAACACGTATGCCAATGGTGTCATACATGAAGGCCCAGAGATCGAGGTCCCAGACATTGTAATAGACATAACGATTGGCGAGGGCTTCGTCCAAGGCATTCATCCACACGATGGAAACCTTGCCGGAAGCATCCGCACTGATCATCTTGCCGGCGGTCCCATTGTGCTGGTAGTCATACCAAGTCGATCCCGCCATGTAGAGAGTTCCGATAGGGTCATCTAAGGACCGGCGAACGGGTCGCCACGGCGCAGTGCGAGCGTTGATTTGCAGGTCGCCAGAGCCACCCCTCGTCGAGACATTATAGGCCAGCCTCTGCTTGTCAAGCGCTCTCTCCGGCGCTGCCCAAAGCAAGCTGACTCCTACTGCGCCCACGAGTAGTAGAACGAATACTTTCCTCAGCATGTTTCCTCCTTGGAGATACACTGTTTGGTCCCGGGGGACCTATCCGATTATGTGACAATGAAATGAAAGACTTGCCAAAGCCCAATGTAACCTAATAATTTAACTCTTTATAGCGAAAAGTCAAGCGCACTTGGCGGCTTCCTTTTACCAGAATAATCCCATGTACCATGCCACCAATCCGTCACCAAAGAAGACCGCGACGGCAGCCGCCACGGAAAGAAAGGGGCCGAACGGGATCGGGTCAGAGCCTCGCTTACGCCGCGCGATCAGCAAGGGAGCACTCACAAGGGTCCCCAGTAGAGAGGCCAAGAAAATCATGACGATGATCTTCTCCACGCCCAGATACATCCCCGCCATCAACCCAAACACAACATCTCCTCCTCCCATCGCCTCACGCTTGAGCACGGAGCGCCCGACATAAGTAACAGCGAGGAAGAAGAGCAGGCCAAGGGCTGCGCCCGCAAGCGCCCACACCAAGGGCAGCGTTGCACCGATGGCTGCGGCCACCAGTCCCAAGGCCGTCATCGGAACCGTGATCGCAAAAGGCAACAGCCAGTGCTCGATGTCGATGATCGCCAGGACGAGCAACGCGATTAGAAACAGTCCGTAGAAGAGCGTTTCCAGCGACCACCCGAACGCCAGTGCTGACCCAACGAACAGCACCGCGCACGCCAGCTCAAGGAGCGGATAGCGGATCGAAATCGGCTGGCCACAATCCCGGCACCGTCCTCGAAGCCAAATGTAGCTCAAGACGGGGATATTGTCATAGAACCGGATGCGCTGCCCACACTCCGGGCAATGGGAGGGCGGCTTTGCGATGGATTCGCCTCGTGGCAACCGCCAAACGAGCACATTGCCGAAGCTCCCGAGGCACGCGCCAACGATCGCCGCCGGAACATAGAGCCAAATCGCCGAGAGCAAACCCCAAGGCGATTCAACCATTCCATCCCCCATGGTTGTGGCTGCCTGTCATCGGCTGCTCTCACGCCCCCATTTGAACGGCTCGGCCAAGCATAAATACCGGCAAATAGACCGAAATCAGAATCAGCGCGATAACAATACCTATCATGATAATAAGAAGCGGTTCAATCAGGGATGTCAGGCGGCTGATCGTCGCGTCCACCTGCTTTTCGTAGAACTGCGCCGCCTTGTCGAGGAGCTTGTCCATCTCGCCGGTCTCTTCGCCTGTCGCGATGAGCTGCACAAGAATCGGCGGGAAAACGCCGGATTTCTTCAGCGAGACTGAGATGGCATAGCCGTCCTTGATAAGCCCGCGGGCCTGCCGCAATCCTCGCCCAAGCACGCGGTTTTCCACAACGCGCACCGCGTGACCCAGCGATTCCAAAACCGGGACCCCCGACCCAATGAGAATCCCAAAGGTTCGCGCGAATTTGTCCATGAGGCTGTTCAGCACAAGATTGCCAAAGACCGGGAATCGCAGCTTGATGCTGTCCCAGACGAATCCTCCGCGCGGCGTCAGGCTGATGAGCCAAAGCAGAAAAACTCCGGCAATCACCAGAAAAGCCACGATAAA
>CAZJAD010000107.1:0-3513 GCA_964543855.1 uncultured Alphaproteobacteria bacterium | reverse complement strand
CGCCACAAAATCCCCCGCCTGAAGTCGATACAGATAAACCCCCGACGCCAAATCTGAGCCATCAAAAGTAATGGAGTGGCGTCCAATAAGTTGCACTTCATCCACCAGCGTTGCCACCTCCCGCCCAAGCACATCATAAACGACCAGCGAGACATGCCCCGCCTTCGTCAGTTCGTAGGCAATCTGCGTGGACGGATTGAACGGATTCGGGAAGGCCAAAAGGCTGAAGGATGCGGGATGGGCAATGAACGGCTCGTCCGCCGCAGACGGGCTGAGGCTGATCCACACTTCGGTTGGTGTGAATAGATCGAGATCGCCGTCATTGTCCATATCGGCAAAGGAGATATCATTGGCAGAAAAAATCGGCAGAATATTTTCGTAAAGCTCCCACCGACCATGGCGATAGAAGTAAGCGTACCACACACCGCTGTCCAGACCGATGACTTCGGACAGACCATTATTATCAATGTCCGCCAGACGAATCTTCTCAAATCCCGTGGGTAAACCGCAACTCCACTCGCTTCGCAGCTCGAATGTGGTGTCGGCAATCTCGCCGATCATTTCATAGAACAGAACCTGCCTCTCGCCAGCGGTCGGTTCAGCGACAACAGCCAGCTCGGCTCGGCGATCGCCGCTAATGTCACCAATCTGGGGCGAATAGAAAACTGTATCTGGTCCAGCGAGGTTTGGGAGGAAGAACCTTGCGCTCCAGTGATCATAATGGTCTGCCGAATCGGATCCTATGTTCTTCCAGAGCGCCCACGCCCACCATTCACTCCCCCAATCGTAGTTTACAAGGATTGTGAAGATGTCCTCCAGATTGTCTCCATCCAGATCCGCCATGTTTCCACAGGTGCACCGATAGCCCATATCGTCATAGAATCCATTATCCAAATCGTTCCAGCCACTCTCGGAGTGAATCATCAACGCAAATGCGTCCATTACATAGAACGGCGGTCCGTATGCCCAGCTTCGAGTTGCCCCTACCATCGTACCCAAGCATGTGCGAAAATTGCCGATAAGCGGTCCAGGAATTCGGCCAATATATTGCTTGCTGACTACACGAATGAAGTTACCCGGCTGATCCTCGACCTCGACCAAATGATAGCCGGAATACCCCTCATACCGATACAATCCTTCCCATTCACCATCACCATCAAGATCGCCGCCTGTGGGACCTGGGAAATCGTAATATGCCCAATAAGCTGGGCGAATCACTAATCCTTGTGGTGTGTTCTCCCCAAAGGTGCCATAAGCCGGCACATCAGTAAGGTAGGGTGCGACAGCGAAGTCCGTATCCCCATCATGGTCAAAATCGCCATCATACAATCCGGCGATAACACCCCCATTTGTCACAAGAGCAGAGTCGAGACTCCACGCGCTATCCGGACTGCGCTCGTAAAGGTGCACCTCGCCACCCCAGATCCCAGCCAGCCAGCACACCCCATTCAACAGCCCATCGCTGTCATAATCTCCGAAAACTGCCTTTAGTGTGTTAGAAGGGAAATACAAATCAGTTAACAGATCATCCTGTTGTTCCCAAATCCATGGATCAGACGACACAGCTTTCCAAGCATGTACCGAAGTACCATAAACGATCAATTCCTCCCCAAGGGCTGTATCCAAATTCATCGCCCATGTGCCCGTCGCCCATTCGACGGACAAATCTTGCTGGCCTTGCGTGACCGCCCAGCGAAAGTCCGCGCTGTCACGCTCGGCAATAACAAAACCAGGCTCCAACAGATTGAAAAACTCATCCCTCCCGTCACCATTGAAATCACCTATAGTTTCCGTCGGATACTCTGAAAACTGCAATGGCTGCGGAAACCCCGTGGGGTTGTAGTAATCCCCCTCATAGAGCTGCCATTCCCAAGGCTGCGCCTCACTCGCCGAGACCACGACAAGCAACCCTATCCCCCACGAAGCAAGAACAAAACGAAGCGCTTTCATTTCCTGCCTCCCCAAAGATTCCTGCGCTAATACTCCTGCACGCTCACTCTTCTCTCGCCGAGCAGGGTCCCCGATCCTGCCAGAATTCTACTTCAACAGTACCATCTTCTTCGTCGCCACAAAATCCCCAGCCTGAAGACGACAGAGATAGACCCCCGACGCCAAATCTGAACCATCGAAAGTCGAGTAGTGACTTCCGACGGACTGCACTTCATCCACCAGTGTTCCAACTTCCCGCCCAAGCAAGTCATATACAACCAGCGAGACATGCCCTGCTTTCGTGAGCTCGTAGACAATCTGCGTGGACGGATTGAAAGGATTCGGATAATTCTGAAAGAGTGCATATTCAACAGGCACACGATTGTGAGCGGGTTCAACTGGCACCTCTGGCCCCGTCTTCACCAGCCACATGTCCGACCACCATCCTCCGCTGAAGGATTTCGTGTATCCCGCCAGAACATAGCCGCCGTCAGATGTCTGCTGTGCCGAGTAGCATTCGTCGTCAGCGCCACCGCCAAAGGTGCAGCTCCAGAGACTGTCGCCGTTGGTATTCACTTTCACCAGCCAGAAATCATAATTCCCAGCGCCGAGGGAATCTGTGCCTCCCGCTAAGATGAATCCCTCATCCGAGGTCTGCTGAGCGCAATAGCATTTGTCGTCACCGACGCCCCCGAACGTTCGACTCCAGAGACTATCCCCATTCGCATCCGTTTTCACAAGCCAGAAATCTCTCCCCCCTGCGCCAAAGGACCGAGTGCATCCTGCCAAGATGTGACCGCCGTCATTCGTCTGCGCGACGGAATAACAGTAATCGTCAGAGCTTCCCCCATAGGTTCGACTCCAGAGACTGTCACCGTTCTCATTCGTCTTCAGTAGCCAGAAATCGGCCTCTCCAGCGCCAAACGACTCTGTCCAACCTGCCAGAATATAGCCGCCGTCGGATGCCTTTTGCACAGCGCGACATTCGTCGTAAGCGCTTCCGCCATAAGTTCGAGTCCAGACACAATCGCCAACCGCGTTCGTTTTCATGAGCCAGAAGTCATTCGAGTAGGGCCAATTCACAGGATACGCGGTTCCACCCGAGATGAAGCTCCCGTCGGAGTCTTGCTGCACGCAATAGAAGAAAGCCCGACTATCAAAAAGTATCCCCTCTTGACAGCTGTGCCACCACTCGACGTCACCATTGGAATCACTTTTTGCTATTTCGCCCGCATAGTACATAGCGTGCCACACCCACTCGGACCATCCGACCAGAATATAACCGTTATCGGAAGTTTGCTGAACAGACTCGTATCGCCCAACGAAAGGATGTTGCTCAGAAAGACCCGTCCAGAGGATCTCTCCATCAGAGTCCGTCCTTATGACATCGGTTCCCGCGAGTATGTAGCCGCCATCTGAAGTCTGTTGAACAGAACTGCATACATCATCGCCATTTCCGCCACAAGTCCGACTCCAGAGGCTGTCCGGCGGCTGGCCAAATGCAGCAACTGTGGCAACCAGACTCACCGCCCACGAAGCAAGAACAAAACGAAGCGCTTTCATCTCCTGCCTCCCCAAAGATTC
>CAZJAD010000106.1:6066-7598 GCA_964543855.1 uncultured Alphaproteobacteria bacterium | reverse complement strand
CATCTCCACAGCCAAAGTGACGCGTTTGCAAGGGCCCCAGCGCGATCCCGGAAAAGATGCGGATGCCACCACCGTCTATCACCTCTTGCTTGCTGTCGAATTCCTCGTAGGCAATCCAGACTTCACCGGAGACATTCTGCTCCAGGTGATTCTCGACATCCATGACCAGGCAAATGCTTTCGATGCCCTTCAGGTTATCTTTGTGGTCGTGGTAGGTGTCGTTGTCGTTCAGGTTAACATGGACGCTCTCGAAGACTTCGTCGAGGATCTGTGAGCTGGAGCTGTGAATGTCGTCCTCGAACTCGTAATCGACGGTGAAAATGCCCGAAACCAGGCCGCAGCCCCACATCAAGAAAGCGAGACCGACGATTGGAAAGATGAATTTGATATATCTTATCATGATTGAAGCCTCCTACTTCATGGGAATCTGAAACAGGTACATGATGCCGACGGTCGTCTGCCAATTCTTGCGTGAGGCCTCGTTGTCTTCGATGGGCATCACGAGAAGGCTTGTGCTGATGTCCGCGTAGACGAGATCGCGGTACAGGCTGATGGCCAGCCCTCCGCCCCAGGAACTCCCGAAGAGGGTCTCGCTGTCGCGCTTGCCGGGAGCGAAGTTGTTCGTGGAAATCCCGATGAAGGCATAGGGCCAGACGCGAGCGGGGTTCCTGCCGGCAAAGAGCAGGTTTGCCCCGAAACCGGTCAATGATCCTCCTTCAAGAGTCTCGGTAATCGAAGTTTGGCCGATTGGAGTGACACTCTTGTCTTCGTCGGCCTGCGTCGATCCGCGGAAGACCAGCTGACCGTGCAGGAAGGCGAACAGGTGGCCGCGCACGGACAGGCCGTACATTATGCCACTGCCAACATCATCCTGAACCAGGGGCATGTCGTAGCCGAGGAAAGCCTCCACACCCAAGGGGTAGGACTTTGCATGCAGAGGCGAGGCCAACGCGACGAACAAGATCGAGAGGCAGATAGCAAGAAAAGCTCTCATAAGGTCCCTCCGTGGGAAAACCCGGTTTGTGATCGATCAGCGCAAAGTAGAATACGGATATTTTCTGTCTTTGTCAAGAAAGAAAAATGGCCCTCGCTCAAGTGCGAAGGCCATGCAAATCGCAAGGATACAGATCTTAGCGAATCGTCCATTCGCACGGATGGTCCGCAGTCGCCGAAAGCTGCGTCCCATCTGTGAGCGTCGCTCCCACGAAACTTCCCACGATGCGGCAGGATTCTCCCATGGTCCCACCGGTCAGCACATCGTAGGGCGTGAGCGAACTGCCTGACAAAGCAAGCGCGATCGTGTTGTCTCTCGACAGCCACAGACTCTGGATATTCCGCAGTTTCAGCAGCACATCGCCGCGCTCCACCTGCACTCCCGGCAAACCGATGTTCACCAGGTTGTATTCGCCGCCCGGCGAGGCTACGAGAGCTACGCGGCAGGTTCGGCCAAAGCCAAAACCCTCCTCAGTGACCGGATACGACATGCGGTTGATGCGCTGGGTCGAAGGAAGAGGGCCGTCGCATGATTGGCC
>CAZJAD010000106.1:4543-5966 GCA_964543855.1 uncultured Alphaproteobacteria bacterium | reverse complement strand
GATTCGACTGCACGAGAGCAGGAGCAGCGACAGGCTGCACAAGCAGAAAAAGCGGCACACGGTAGAGAGGTGCCGCTCACGCGGAAAGAGCCTCATCAGGGCAATCCTTTTTCTGTTAAAAAACAAGAGTTTCTGGCTATTTGGCCGATTGGTCAACGCGCTGTATCGGGGGATATCCGCCCGGAGCACGCCGTCATCTTTTCGGCGTGGCTTAGTCGGGGGGCTGCGGGGATGAAGGCGAGTCCCTCTCGCTGGAGCGCTGGAGCCAACCTCGAGCTTCCTTCAGGGACGGAACGCGGCCGCTGCATTTCAGCGACCCGTCCACGCGGACGGCGGGTGTCCAGTAGACTCCGGTTTCGGCGATCTTGGCGGCATCTCGGACGAAATCCAAATGAATGTCCCGATCGGGTACCATACCCAGCTCCCGCATGGCGGCGTCCAAAACCTGAGCGGTCATGCGGGAGACCGCGTTGCCAGGCCCGAGAATCTCCACCTGGATTGGTTTCTTCTGCATTCCATCTCCTTGCCCCCCATAGTCATCCGGACGGTTCGGCGAGGACGCCGACATGCCGAATTGCGTCCACAGCTCTTCTGATATCGAATGAAGATTTCCTCAGAAAAGGCAGGTCTTCCGGGAAATCGCTTTCCTCGTACGCGATGTCAATGAAATTTCGCCAACAAATTGCGAAAAGTCAAGCGAGAATAGAGCAAATATGAAAAACCTTCAGAAAGAGGTCGAGTGCACTCATATACTTAGCGGGGTTTGGCGCAAAACCTGTGACAGCGCGGCGACATGCACCGGCTGAGTTCCGCAACACCCTCCGATTATCTGAGCGCCCCCTGCCAGGACTTTGGCTCCCCATTCGGCGAAGGCATCCGGTGTCATAGAGTGGCTGAATGCTGTGTCGGTTTCATCCTTCGGCTTGCCGAAGTTCGGGTAGACCCCGCTCAGCCCATCCCAATGTTCTTGAATGACTTGAACTGCTTCCTCGGCCACTTGAGGCGGGCAGCAATTGACCAGAATGGCATCAGGCTGAAGTGCCGCGATAGCCCGCACGGCGTCTTCAAGGGGTTCGCCGGAAAGCAGGGTCTGGCCATCCTTCGGAATAAGCGAAACCCATACAGGTGCATCCTGCAAAAGGGCCAGTTCGGCTGCAATGCACGCCTCTCGAATCGTGTTCTGGGTTTCAACGAGAATGATATCCACACCGGCGGCCACTAAGAGAGCTGCCTGTGCTCGATGTTCTCGACGGAGGATGTCGTCCGTCGGCGTGAGGTCCGGTCTATAACAGTCTTCCAGAGGGGCGAGGGAACCGGCAATCCTGACGGATTGGCCAAAAGGCGCCTTCGCGGCTGCCTCTCGAGCAAGTTGAACGGCGAGTCGGGTGAGATCTTCCGCCTGATGCTCGAGTCCTGTTTTGGC
>CAZJAD010000106.1:0-4443 GCA_964543855.1 uncultured Alphaproteobacteria bacterium | reverse complement strand
GCCAAACGTAGTCGCATGGAGAGCCATTCCAACTTTTGCTGCGCGTCTGTCATCTGTTCATACGAGGTAGCAGGAGCAGATTGGGAGGTCAGAGCCGTGCGCCATGAAGAGAAATCGCGCGTGTTCTCCCAGCGTGTGCGTTCGCCATCATAGGAGTGTGCCGACGGGCCGACGCCAAAGTAGGGGCTGCCGGTCCAATAGAGCAAGTTGTGCTTCGCGCGGAAACCCGGACGGGCAAAATTGGATATCTCGTAGTGCTCGAATCCGGAAGCGGCAAGTTTCTCGTGCGCGGCGAGGTACATCTCCAGTTCCGTCTCGTCGGACAGCGGCACGAGTCTGCCATTCTCGCGCCAGCGGTAGAAAGGTGTCCCTTCGTGGTACTCAAGATTGTAGAGCGAAATATGATCGGGGCCAAGGCTGAGGACCTGCTCGAGATCGGCAAGCCATTCATTCAGAGTCTCATCGGGCAGTCCGAAGATGAGGTCGACCGAGACATTTGAGAAGCCCGCCTGCCTCGCCTGATGGAAACACTCGCGGCTGTCTGAAGCATCATGGTCCCGGAAGAGCACTTGCAGCTTGCGCTGTGAGAACGACTGCAGGCCGAGAGACAGGCGGTTCACACCGCACCGAAGTAACTCTCCCAGCTCATGCGGATTTGCTGTCGCCGGGTTGGCTTCGAGGGTGATTTCAGCCTCAGCTTTCACAGGCCAATGGCGATGAATTGCTTTGAGGATTTGGCGGATGTGTTCCGGAGGGTGGAGAGAAGGAGTTCCACCGCCGAAGTAGATGGAAGTCATTTCGAGGTCAGAGAAAGGCCCGGTGGCCGCGCGCGCTTCGAGTTCTTTCTCGAGCAGGCTCGGAAAGATTTCCATTTCTCCGGCGCGCGGCACTTTCTTGTAGAAGTCGCAATAGGGGCAGCGACGCCGACAAAACGGCATGTGAATGTAGACGCCAAAACTCATCTTCGCTCGTCTACCGTACGATCTCCAAACAACGGTCTTCCTGTAAGAGTATACGGCGAGGATACGAGTTTATCAAGCATGGTCGGTAAACGCGAGAAAAAAGCCCCATCCCGAGTGGGATGAGGCCTGCAAGTCAATCGGAGGAGTGAACAGGAGTCTATCGGAGGAGGATCATCTTGCGGCTGGCATAGAAGTCATTGACACGGAGGGTGTAGAGATAGATGCCGGAGGCGAGGCCCGAGCCGTCCAGGCGAATATGGTAGCGCTGGGGCGCTTGAACTGCATCGACCAGAGTCCGGACTTCTTGGCCTAGGAGGTTATAGATTTTCAAGATTACGCGCCCTTCCTCCTTCACATCGTACGCGATTTCGGTGACCAGATTGAAGGGATTGGGGTGGTTCTGGTACAGGGCGAACTCCGTTGGAACGACATCATCTTCAGTGGTGGCGTGGACTGTCTTGTCGCAGAAAGTCTCCTGGCCCGAGAGATCCACATCGGAGATTCGGTATTGATAAGCGACGCCGGTTCGCACCCAGCGATCGACAAATGAGTAATTGTGAGACTCGGAGGTCGTGCCGTGACCGGGGATGCGCGCCAGGACCTGAAAATCCGCCTCCCCGACCTTGCGCTTGTAGAGAACGAAGAGGTCGTTGTCCACCTCGCTGGCGGTTGTCCAGCACAGGGTGATGTACCCGTCTCGGCCGGTTGCCTGAAAAGAGACGAGCTCCACAGGCACGGGGGCGTCGCAGACAGTCTGGAACACCTCCACAGCCCACGGCCCGCAGGGCCATTCATCGAGGCTGGTAACATGAAGTCCACCCTCCTGGCCGAATTCGCCGTCAACCAGAGCACAACCCCAGGGCCAGGTGAGAGGGGCAAGTGGACAGCAACCTAATGGGATGAGCATGCCATCATTGTTGTCGTGGAAACATTCCTGCGCGGCAGCATCCTGATTGATGAAGATGAGGTTGTCGGTAAGCGGGCTGTATTCGAGGCCTGCGCCGTTGAAGTTCGTTCCTGCGAATGTACCGCCACACTGCCACGGAACCGCTCTCGGACCCCAGAGGAGTGTTGGTGCCAGAGGATTCTGCACATCGAAGACGAGATACTTGTCGGGCGCGCTGTTCGTCACGGCCCAGAGTCGCTCATTGTCCGCGTCGTAGGCCAGACCGGCGTAAGAATAATCTCCGCCGAAGGTGTGAACCCAATTGCCGTCATCATCAATGTAGTAGATGACTCTGTCCCACCAGCCGGCGACCCAGATGTATCCGTTGCGTGTGTCCACCGCAATGCCGCGCTGTGAGGTTGGGGTGAAACTGAGTTCGTAAGTGCGGATGATGTCGCAGGTTTCTGGATCGTAGACCACGATGTCCGGCACTGCCGGCACAAAACCGCCTCGATAAACCTGATAGATCAGCCCGTCACGCGAACTCCATTCTCCATCGGCGTACCAATCCAGACGGCCCAGGTCTTCGGTGCATTGGTACGCGTAGTCGCAGGTGGGCGGCGGCGTGCTGCACTCAAACTCGAGCTCAAATCCGTACGGACCTGCAGAACAACCTACCCAGCGATCCACCACGACATAGACCATTCCCGGTCCAACGCCGTGGATCGTGCGAGAGTCTCCGGTCATGTATCCGATCCACACGCACGGTTGTTCATTGCACGTTTCCACGAAATAAACATCAATACAGCCGGCATCGTGGTCGAGAATGGTGACGGTCACATCCAGCTCGGCTCCGAGCCAGAGCGAATAGACCAGCTCACCTCCCGGGTCGATGAAGCCACATGTCCAGCGGGTGACATTGTTGGGCTGCTCGATACTCTGTCCGCTGACGACGCCGGGGCAGGGAACGGGGATGGCGTTCGTGCAGTCGAGATTGCCAAGTGTGGGCAGTGCGGGTTGGCCCTGTCCGGATTTGGTCAAGGCGGTTGTCGCGCCGATATCGGCACAAGCATTCGAAATGACAACAGTTATCAGGACAACTGTACAGATCCACCGCAAACTTGACGGCATCAAACTCCCTCCTCAGGCTACATGGCGGTCGAGCATCTTTCGCGGGGCATTTCAGTTACTCGCACAGAAAGACACGAAACCCCATACGGGCGGCTTGCCGCAGAGCACTCCGCGGAATCGAGAGTCCATAGCGATGTCTAAATACAATCATATAAATCTATACGATCCACGCGACACGGTCAACAGTTTTCTTGTTTTGGGACCGTTTCGTTGCCCGTAATCGGCGTTGGGAATGCGCGAATTAGTAGGGTTTGCCGATTTAGTAGAAAGATGGGGGGTGGACGAAAATGACATGCGCACCGCTGGATACGATTTCCAGAGTGGCGGGTGAATTCAAAAACGACAAAGCCCCGGTCGCTTTTGATGTGACCGGGGCCTTGGCAAGAGGGCAAAAGCCTCAAATGGATTGTTCAGGGACGCCTCAATTCTGAGGATTGTGCTTTGATTGGTGCGCGTGCAACTCGCGGCAGATAAGCGCGGCGCACCTCGGGCCGCGATAGACGAGGGCGGTGTAGATCTCGATGAGGTCAGCGCCCGCTCCGATGAGCTCCGCCGCATCCGCGCCGGTGAAGACTCCTCCAGAAGCGATGAGGATCGCGTCCGTTCCCAAGTGAATGCGCGCGTTTTGGATAAGCTCGAGCGTTCGCGGAAGCAGAGGTTTGCCGGAAAGTCCTCCGCGGTCGAGAAATGCTGCGGCCGGAACCAAGATACGGTTCGTGGTCGTGTTCGCCACGACCAAGCCCGCCAGCTTGTTGGCAATCGCTGTACGAGCGATGGCTTCCAATTCCTGGGTCGTGATGTCAGGGGCGATTTTCACCAGCAGCGGCTTTGGGCCGAGACCTGCGAGCCTGTCCTGGAGGGGTTCAACGGTTCGAGCCAGAGCATCGCTTGCCTGCAGGTCGCGCAAGCCCGGCGTATTCGGCGAGGAGACATTGACGACGAAGAAGTCTCCAAGGGGATGGAGGATTTCCAAAGCAGCGAGCAGGTCTTCGTGTGTGCGTTCGAGTGGAGTGTCTCGATTCTTTCCGAGGTTAATGCCTATTGGAATGGAGGCATTCACGCGCCCATGTTCGAGGTGGCGAGCGACGGCAGCGGCACCTTCGCACGGAAAGCCAAGGGCGTTGACCAGCGCTTTCTCTCGCGGGAAGCGCCACATCCGGGGTTTCGGATTGCCCGGCTGCGGCTGGGGCGTGACGGTACCGATTTCGACGAAGCCGAACCCGAGGTCCTCGGCGGCGGGCACGATGCGTCCGTTCTTGTCGAATCCGGCTGCCAGACCGACGGAATTGGGAAAACGCAGGTTGCCCAACCGTCGCTCGTGCCTGCCATCGCGAGCTTTGCAGAGGCGCTGGAGAATCCGCCGAGCGAAGGCATGTCGCTGCTCCCACTCGAGCCATCGCAAAGCGCGATCGTGGGCTTGTTCCGGGTCTTTCAGAAAGAGTAATCGGCGGAGAAGAGAGTAGC
>CAZJAD010000105.1:0-7606 GCA_964543855.1 uncultured Alphaproteobacteria bacterium | reverse complement strand
AATCCCAGGACCAGAGTGAGGTACATTCTCTTTCTTGGCATCATTCATCTCCCCTTGTTATGGTGGTTGGTGTTATCTGCTTGCCCCCCGAATACCCGCAGGCGAGGTAGGTCGTTTGCGTTGTCCGGCAGCCTTGCTGAAGCCCAGTCGACCTAATAGTCCAAATATAGACCAACCTGCGCCAAATGTCAAGAAAAACGTATGTTAGGGCGAGATTTTCTCAGTAAGGCCATGGAATTCAAGGTGATACACACCTATGAGCATCATGAGCGGTCAAAGGCGGCATGCTCCAGTCAGTAGGATTTTAGAGGAGTCTCAGGACCTCGTGAGGCGCCTATTTGGAGGGGATTCTGACAGGTGTGAAAGGGAGGCTATTCGGTCTCTGCCCGGCTGGCGGCGGCCTGTCGCGCCATCTCTTCGGCCTCGACGATCGTGCCGTGGAGGCGTTTGATGACGAACAGTAATAGCAGGAAAGCCGCCAGGGAGGCGGCGACGAGGATGGCAAAGAAACTGCTGTGCCGCATGTCGTCCCACATTGTCCCGAGGAACCCTGCGAGGTACGCGCCGACCGCTGTGGCGCAGAACCAGCCACCCATCAGCATGCCTCGCATCCGAGGAGGGGCAAGTTTGGAGACGAGCGAAAGGCCCATCGGAGAAAGACAGAGTTCGGCCAGGGTGATCACGGCATAAGTCCCGATAAGCCAGCTCGCATTCACACGCCCGAAGTCGCCGCCGAGTCGTCCGGCGAGGGCAATAACGGTGTAGGCTGCACCGGTCAGCAGCATGCCGATGGCGATTTTTGATGCGGTCGATGGCTCGCGACCGATGCCACGGAGTGTGTTCCAGAAAGTCACGAGAAGTGGAGTGAAGATGAGAATGAACGCCGGGTTGACCGTTTGGAAAAGCTCAGGGGAAAGACTTGTTCGCGTACAATCTCTCGCCCAGAAGGTGAGTGTGAATCCCTGTTGTTTGAAGGCCATCCAGAAGACGATAACGACGGCAAAAACCATTAGCAGCGCAAAGACCCGTTCGCGCTCCTGATGGTGGGTAAGTTCGATCTCCTTTGTCTCTGAATCGCTCCTGTGCATTGTGTCCACTTCGCCGGCGGCGACATGTTTTCGGAAGACGGTAAAGATGGTGAGGGCGAAGATCATTCCGATCCCTGCGGCACCGAAAGCATAGTGCCACCCATAGTTGTTTCTCAAGTATGCGGCAACCAGCGGCGACATGAACGCGCCGATGTTGATACCCATGTAGAAGATGTTGTAGGCGTTGTCTCGCTTCTCGGGGAGATCGCGGTAGAGATTGCCGAGGATGGTTGAAATGTTCGGTTTGAAGAGGCCATTGCCGATGATGAGGCAGCTCAGACCGGCGAAGAAGGTTGGAAGCGGCGGGAAAGCCAGGAGGGCGTGGCCGATGCCCATGGAGATGCCGCCGAGCACAATGGCCTTGCGAAATCCCAGCACGCGATCGGCCAAGAGTCCCCCCAGAAGCGGCGTGAAATAGACGAGGCCGATATAACCGCCATAGATCTGACCGACAAGGTTCGTGTCGAATTTCAGGCTTTCATTCATGTAGAGCGTCAGGATGGAAAGCATGCAATAGAAACTGAATCTCTCCCACATTTCGGTAAAGAAGAGAACCGGAAGACCGGGAGGGTGCTTTCGCCTGATCGGTCGGGCTGGTGATGTGCTTGTCAATGTCATCGAGCCTTCTCTGCTTTATGAATCAAATCGCGATTGTTCTTGGATCTTGCGGCAGGTGATTCTACTCTTTGAGCCGTTTTCCAGAAAACATGGCTCCAGATAGATGGAGGACTCCTATCGGGTTTCGAAGCTTTCATAAATGATGAAGTCATCCAGATTCTTCTTGGGCGGTGTTTCTGGCCACTCTTTCGGGATGCCGATCGGGGTGGCACAAATGAACTGGAGACTGTCAGGGGCATGGACAAATGACTTCACGACACTCTCCGGGAAGTAGGTCGTGAAAAAGCCTGTTCCGTATCCCATGGCTCGTGCGGCCAACATCAGATTCTCAATCGCAAGACATCCGTCGAAGAGCGCGTACTTGGGATAGGCTGAGGTGTCGACAAAGGTCAGCACGTATACCGGTGCCATCATGATTCTGTCGATGGTTTCTTGTCCATTCTTGACATAGGACTCTCGCAACCCCTCGTCCAGATCGGCCCTAGCACTGACTCTCTCGTTCCAAGATGATTTCAGCACTTGGGCGAGGGAATCCAGACGTGTTCTCTGCTGAACCACCACAAACTTCCATGGCTGGACATTGCCCGCTGAAGGGGCGAATCGTGCGGCATCCAGGATCTGCATGATGTCTGCTGGCGGCACCGGTGTTGATTGGAATTCGCGGACCGTTCTCCGATGGCGAATGGCCTCGAAAACGGCGTTGATTCTGAGTGTATCTGGATTGTCTCTTGTGCTGCCTATCGCGGATTTGTCTCCAGCGAGAGGAAGCAGAAAAAACAGAGCAAGGCAGACGCAACCCTGGCCCCTTAGTCTCATCCCTCACCTCCCGAATAGTGTCGGAGATCTGCCCTATACCGGCAAGAGGAGTCATATACTCCCCATCTATAATAAGTTGTTTTGGCTGAAAAATCAAGAGAAAAGTGGACGAAGGTTCAGTGGTGGACGCCTGCTGATTTGCCGTTACAATTTGCGATTTAGCAAAATTCGCCGTATATTTAAGAGGATTACAAATTGCGTGACATCAGGAATCGCGCAGGAATCTTTCGAGCAATTTGGAAGGAAACTCTCATGTCAGATCCCCGCTACCTTGACCTTGCGCGCGTCCTCGTGCGCTATTCGATCGAGCTGAAACCCGGCGAGAAAGTACTCGTGGAAACGAATGATGTTCCCGCGGAATTCGTGGCTGTCCTCTTGCAGGAGATTTGTGATGCCGGCGGTTTACCCGTTCTGGAGATGAAGAGTCAGCCTGTGCAGCGCAAACTCTTTCAGAACGCGACCGAGGAGCGTATCAAGTTCATCGCTGCCAACGAGCTGGAACGCATGAAGAAGATGGACGCTTATATCGCCGTGCGTGGCATCTTCAATGCGAAGGAATATTCGGACATTCCCGGCGATAAGATGTCTCTCTACGAGCGCTTCTGGCTCGGACCAGTGCATTTGGAGCAGCGTGTGCCGCATACCAAGTGGGTCGTGCTGCGCTTTCCGTCGCCGCAGATGGCTCAAATGGCGAAGATGTCCCTCGAGGCGTTTGAAGACTTCTACTACCGGGTCTGCACGAAGGTCGATTGGGCGAAAGCATCGCGGGCGATGGATCCCGCGGTAGCCTTCATCAAGAAAACCGATCGCGTGCGGCTGGTCAGCCCGGGTACCGATCTGCGTTTTTCCATTAAGGGGATTGATGTGCAGAAGTGCGACGGTCACAAGAATATCCCGGACCTGGAGATATACACGGCACCGGTGCGTGATTCGGTCGAGGGAGTCATTCAGTATAACACGCCGTCGTCGATGCGCGGATTCACCTTCGAGAATGTGCGTTTCAAGTTTTCGAAGGGGAAGATTGTGGAGGCGACCGCGAACGATAACGACCGCATCAAGAGCATCCTGGATACGGACGAGGGTGCGCGTTACATCGGTGAATTCGCACTCGGGTTCCATCCCTATATCACAGACGCGATGGATGATATCCTCTTCGATGAGAAAATCGGCGGTTCATTCCACTTCACACCCGGCAACGCCTATGTCGGCGAGGCGGACAATGGCAATCGCTCCGCAATCCACTGGGATCTCGTCCTGATTCAGACGCCCGAGAAGGGAGGGGGAGAAATCTACTTCGATGATGTTCTGATCCGCAAAGACGGGCGATTCATTCACGAGGCCTTTGTCGGCTTGAATCCGGAGAATCTGCGCCTTGATTAGGGCTTGATCTGGCGCGCGAAGCCATGGGGTGAATCCACGCTGGTGGAATCTCTGGCGCGCGACTTCTTTTGAAGAAGTCGCGCGTCTTTGTGTCCGCTCGATTGGGAGTGCCGACTTTACCTCTCTTCAAGGAAACGAGCGATGGCGTCATAGAAGGCGGCCGGATTGTCTTCCATCATGCCGTGACCGCTTTGAGGGATGGAAATGACAGGCACACCGCTCTGACGCAGAGCGCTTTCGAGGCGGGAAGGCACGCGACTGTCTTCATCCTGTAGATAGAGTTCTCGGCAGGGCAGTTGGAGGAATCGGTTGAGCAGATTGTCGTCGTTCAAAAGGCGCACAAGATCCCGGCAACTGTGATACATCACGTACGCGCTCGTTCTCTCCAGAGACTGGGAATAAGTAGAGGGTGGCCTGCCGGGATGCGGGTACTGCGCCTGAATCTGGGCCTTGAATCTCTCAAAACCTTCCAATCGAAAGGTGTTCCAGTCCATCTGGGCCATCGGACGGCTGCAAAAGCAGTCTTCCGGGATCAGATTGCCGACGGCATTGATGAAATGTGTGACAGCATCAGGCCATTTCCCGGCCAGAATGATCCCGACGGCTCCACCCATGCTGTGCGCGACGATGGCGATTTGACGGATTTGAAGTGACTGGCAGAGATCGCTCAGGAGGTCTGCTTGAGCTTCCATCGTGCACGAGAAATCGTCGGGACAGGGGCTGTTGCCGAAGCCGGCCAGATCGGGGATCAATAAGGCTCGGCCTTTCAATCGTGGGGCATCCAGCGCGCCACGAAAGCAACGTCCGTCTGCTCCGAGGCCGTGGATAAAAACGAGCGCGGGTTCCCGGCCGGGAACCCACGTATATGCAAGTTGGTGAGACGGGCTGCGCACGAGATTCTACTTGCTGTCTTGAGGTTGTTGTGAGGTGTCGCGCACTCGTGAGATTACAGGTGCTGTGCTGGGCAATCAGTGGCTCTTACGCCGGAGGATGGCGCTGGCCTGTTTGAGTCTTCGCTGTTCCGTGCGAGTCAGGCCGTTCAAGCCGACGCGGTTGATTTTGTCGAGGAGCTCGTCCACTTCCCGGCGGATGCTGTCAAGATTGTCCGTTTTCTTCTGTCTTTTCTCGCGCACACGGGCCTCATACTCGAGCTTGCGCGCCCGGATCTGCTGGATGAATCGGCCGAAGACACGTTCCCTCTTCAGGTAGAGGTATCCCACGACCATGCCGCCCAGATGGGCCAAGTGTGCGACGGAATCACGAGATTGGATGGAGAAGAACAGCTCGATGATCCCGAAGATCAGCGCGAACCACTTGGCTTTGATCGGGATGATAAGCCACAGGTAGATGACACTGTTGGGGAAGAGCACGGCATAGGCGACGAGCAGTCCGAAGATGGCACCAGAGGCACCGACGGTCGGTATGGCAGAGTTGATGTTGAAGAGAAAATAGCACAGTCCGCCGCCAACGCCGGTCAGGAAATAGTATCCGAGGAAACGTCTCGTGCCCCAGACTCGTTCGAGTGTGGAGCCGAACATCCACAGGGCAAACATGTTGAAGAGAATGTGCATGAAGCCATAGTGCAGGAACATGTAGGTGACAAGCTGCCAGATCCAGCCCCTCGTCACGACGAGCCGCGGCACCAGACCGAAATAAACTGCGAGAAATCGTTCGAGCGCAAATAGTCCCGCGAGCAGGAAGATTGCGGCATTGATAATGATCAGGGATCGAACGGCTGGCGTCCACATCATACTGAAACCGCTCGTCGAATAGTCACCGCGTCTCAAGACTCATCCTTCGCTTTTTAGTGTAGTGGGGTGAGAGGGAGGACCGTGCCTGCCGCAGCGCGCAAGGGCCGCTGCGTATTTAATTAATATAGCCACCTTTAGCGTAAATTACAAACCGTGAATTGAGTTGTCATGGGCGTCAGCGAGAACTCATTTGACAAAGAAGAGAGCGCTTTGTATATTTTGCGGCATGCCTCACGAGGTCGCGAAAGTGCAAATCATCGTGTTCTTTGTGGGATAAGGTTGGGCGTCCTGTCTTGGCTGTGCAAATAACCGCTCCATTCGCCGCTTTGCCGGGCTTCAATGAGACCTGGATCCGTACAGCAGAGGGCGACGGCCTCGCTGGCCAGTTCCTTCTGAGGCCCATCGCAGATCTGGAGGCGGTTCGGGCTGCGTGCGAGGAACAACTGGCGCAACCGCGTGACTGGAGGGCACTGGCTGACCTTCTGGAGTCAGCGGGCAGACGCTTTGGCGCGAGCGACGCTGCACTCGCCCGACTTGATGCTGTGGCGGAAGGCAAAGCCGTTCTTGTTGTCACGGCGCAACAGGTAGGTTACCTCGGCGGGCCTCTTTATACTCTCGTCAAGGCGTACCATTGTGCGCGTCTCGCTCCGTGGCTGGAACGCCAGATAGGACGGCCGGTTGTACCGGTTTTCTGGCTGGAGGGGGAGGATCATGACCTTGCAGAAATCGCAGATGCCTATTATCTTGATGGAAAGGGCGAGGTCAACCGAGTCACCTTCACGCCGGAGCAACGGATTGCCAACTTCGAGGTTGGCCGTTATGTCGTCTCAAGGAGCGTCACAGAACATATTCGAAGTCTGGCAGACGACATTGCTGCCCAATCTGATCCTGAAGCGCAGTCGTTGCTCGAGCAGTGTTACGCGCAGCGAACGCTCTCCGAAGGAATGGGGCGCCTCTTTGCGATGCTGTTGGGTGCGCGCGGTCTGCTCGTCGTCGATGGGAGCGACGCGAGCCTGAAAAGCCTGGCCGCGCCGCTTTGGGCGCGCATTCTCGAAGTAGGCCCTGCGCTTCACAAACTCCTTCACGGGCGCAACATCCTGCTCAGCAAATCCGGTCTCCCGGCGCCACTTTCGCCAACGCCGTCCGCCTATCTGTTCTATTTGACTGGCGAAGAGCCTGTTCGGCAACCGGTCAGTTTCGACGGAACGGTGCGCGGAACAGATGGCAGCGAGAAGTCACTGACACTCGATGAGCTGCGCAGCCGCGTGGCGGCTCATCCGGAATCCTTATCGCCGAAGGCTGCATTGCGGCCACTCTATCAGGATTTCGTGCTTCCCACGGTTGCGTATGTGGCGAGTCCGGGTGAAATGGCTTATCACGCGCAGATTCAGCCTTTCTACAGCACACTGTCCGTCGTGACGCCGTCACTCTTTCCCCGGCTGTCCGTGACACTTGTGGACGACAAGACCGTGGATCTGAGCCGAAATCTGGGGCTGGAACTGCGCAAGGTCTTGAAGAGCGATGTGGACACGCTGATGCGCCGGATGCTTGCGAGTTTTGCCGATGGCGGCGTGCCGGACTTTCCCGAGGCACGCGGGAAACTGGAAGAGGCGATGGATTCACTGAAGGAAAGTCTCGGGAAGCTCGACGCGACTCTCCAAGGAGTCGCCAGCCACACTCTTGAGAAAATGCTCCACGTCTTGCAGGGACTCGAAAGGAAAGCCGAGAAAGCGTTGAAACAGAAGCATGCCACCGAACTTCAGCGCCTGCGAAGACTCTTCGCTGCGGTCAAACCCCGCGGGCTCTTAAGTGAGGAGGGGCTCTCGACCGCTTACTTTCTGCTTCGCTATGGGCCCGAACGACTTATGGCTGCTCTGGATGAGGTGCCTCTCGACGGTAAGAAGCATGTTGCCGTCTCGGTCTCGGGGGCGAGTCCTGAGACGACTGCGTTGT
>CAZJAD010000104.1:2766-7725 GCA_964543855.1 uncultured Alphaproteobacteria bacterium | reverse complement strand
CGACGCAGGCCAATGCGCTCCCGAATGTCGCGGGCGCAACCGGCGCGAATCCGGTTCCCAGTCCGGTCGTCACGATCGTTTCAAGGAAGGACAGAATTCGCCTCCTGTGTTTTCAGATTTTTCCTCGGGCGAGTCGGTTGGGCACCCACGACACCGCCAACTGTAGCTTAGGCCGTTGCCGCTAGCGCGGGAGTGTAGTACCGGTATCCGCAGTATGGATACCAATTGTAGTAAAACGGACGAGTTAAGCTCTTGATAGCCTCTTTAGGCGAAGTCCAACGGAAGGTCATGTAGTGCATCCGGATCGGGATTTTGACGGGTCGAAGGCCACACAGACCGGCCATGATATCCAGCGAGCGGCCTTCGAAGCAATTGATATGTTCCAACGGATGGACGGCATTCAATGAGTTGCGCGATCCTTTCGGCGCCGACCAATCATGAGTTTTCAGGCGTCGCTTAACATTTACGCCAACGGGAACGCTGATTCTTATGATGCCTTGCGGATCCAGCCCACGGCTTATTTGCTCGAATGTTTCAAGTGGTTTGGGCAGATGTTCGAAGACCCAGTCGGCGTTCACATAGTCAAAGCAATGGTTGGGTATATCCTCCCATTCAATCACGTGGATGCCATGCGATCGAGCATATTGTTTCTTGGCTTCGATAAGCTCGGTTCCGTACACCTTGAAACCGAAGGCCACAGCCATGGTCGCCCACGCGGCCCAGCCGAAGCCGAAATCAAAAACTTTAATCTCACGCGGCGGTTTGCGTAAGTGATTGACAAGCGTCATCATCTGCTCGGCATATCTCGTATAATATTGGATGTCATTTTGAAACCTGATTTCATCCATGGGAAGATGTTGGATTCTCTCGCGGTAAAGTTGCTCCATTAATAAGTCACCCGGGACCTGACGCTGAAAGACCAGCCCACAATCCAAGCACTCGTCCAAGATGTATCGCGCTCCTTCCAGGTATTTGAAGTCGAGTCGGCCGCTTTCTTGGTAATACGTTTGCAAATATTCCTTAATAGGAGATTCCAAAAAGCTGCGTGAATACAGTGTTTGATATCGTGCCGACCGGCATGCCGGGCATGCCGGCCGTTCTATGAAATAGGCGTTCGTCATTGACTTTCTCGCTGTTAAGCGCCTAAGGCTGCTCGATTATTGCGAGCTTAGGTGCTATGACCGACTGTGCTATGGGCAGTTGCAGACAATCAATACTGAGGAAAGACACGGCGCTGCCCAATCGTTGCATCCTAAGATTTGCGTTCGAGCGACGCCCGACTCAGTGCCAACGCAGCTCTTTGAGTATCTTGCGATTGCCCCAGATATAGTCGAAGAGGGTGAAGGCCGTGTAGAGGGTCACAGCAAGAACGAGAAAGTACGCGACCTGTGAGAAGTGGGGCCGGAGCCAAGAGAAATTAATCAAATCGAGCAGTAGAATGGTGATGATCACCGTGCCTTGTAAGAAGCTCTTCCTTCTTCCGCTGCTGCGCCGACCGATGACCACACCCTGCAAGGCGGCCAGTGTTCGCACATACGCAACCACTATTTCGCGGTAAACCAGCACCGCGATCATCCAGGCACCTGCATAACCGTAAGCAATAAAGCTGACAAAGCAGCAGAGGTGCACGGTGGCGTCGGCCATTGGGTCGATCAATTTGCCGATTTCGGATGTTTCTCCACGCGCTCTCGCAATCCAGCCGTCAATAATATCGGTCGCTTCGCTAAGAATAACGATGATAAGTGCGCTGAACTTCGCACCAGACCAATCAGTCAGATACACGATCAGAAAAAGTGGTCCTAATGCCAAGCGCGATAACGTAATCTTGTTGGGCAGCCCCACACGTTCTTTCATTTTGCGGCCTCAATGACAATATAGCATAACCTGCAAGTACCTTCGTTTGATATGAGCGTTTCCGACTATGATCGCCTTTCATTCGGCGATGTCTCCGCGGCTTGCGAGTCGCATCCCAAAGGCTTCAAGTGTTAGGACAAGACGCGACCGACGGCGCTGGAAGATCACAAGCTCCATTGGCTTCGCTGCAGCAGTTGCACCGCATCGCTACTCGGTTCGAACGCTTCGTTCAAAACCACATCGGCTTCTTGCAGATTCGATGTAAGATGATTCTCCGTCGATCTTTTTACCTCACACTCTGGTCATGCGCTTGAGATGGTCGGGTTGTATGAGAATGGTACCAACATATGGTCACAATGATGAGGCATAGACCAACTATCGGTCCGATCCAAGACAGAGTGCTCGAATAGGCGGCATCGCTCACATGAAACATCATAACGTATGTTATCTGATCAATGATCAGTCCTATGGAAATGGAAAGCAAAAATGAGAAGTAATACATTAGATTAGAGTCAAGTCTCCTTGTCAATGCATTGCATAGGATAATACAGAGGGCACCGATGTATGCATGGTGAATTTCTGATCCGACTAAGAATAATGATCTCTCTTCATTTGGCAGGTGCTGCATTATTGAATAGTGGATGCGAAAGATTGTTACGACGATGATTGGGACTGAAATCAATATCGTTGAAATGATTCCATAACGTAGAGAACTGAACAAACGGGGGATCCGCATGTTTCTGAAGATCCACCAAAGACCCGACACTACGACGAGGAACACAAGAGAAACTGCCCATAATCTACTATCCCAAGGTGATATGATCTCGTATCTCGATTCAGAACCGTGTCGTAGAATCCAGTACGGAATTGCGTCGCTTAGCAAACCGCTAAGCAGACAGAACGTTCGATTTCTTGGTTGCCACCGGTATGCAGTTCTTATGAGAAGCAATACATTATAGATCAGAATCGGTATTGCTGGCAAGAGGGCCAGACCGCAGATATCATGACCTCGAATAGTTGATAGACCGATCCGGGAAGCCAGCCAACCAGAGATTATTAGAGCATACTCAGTCTGCGGACTTGAAGATCTACCGGTTTTGGAGAAGTTCGAATCCATGTCGATTTCCTGCAAAGCATGTGATCATAGTCCTGCGCTAATTAGATGATCCAATAAGGTGAGCGCGAATGGTCCGCCAACAGCAAGTCCTATGCGTGCTAATGTCGAGAAGGTGATTGGAAGATCAGGTATTGCGAGAACTCGCGATCGCATTGACTCAAAGGAAGCGAGTCGTAGATCAACATTACCTTGGAATACTGCGTTTTGTGAATCATGTAGGATTGATCTCGTTACTTTTCGAATCTCATCGTTGAGAGTAGACATGCACCGAGACTTGCAGCTTCGAATGGACCTGCGCGTAATGAGCAAGGGTATCAAAAAGGCGGAAACCGATATTGGCGTAAACGCTACGAGCAAGATATAGTTGTGCCACGAAGGGGGTACACCCTCCTTGAGAAACACCATTGTTATCATTAAGATGAAAATGGATCCTGAATACAAGTAGCTCATAGCTGCTGAAACCATGTGTCCAAGTCCACCGTACTTGTCGTCAGATGAAGGAGGCAACGTTAGCATATGCGTGGAATCCGAAGAGGGCGATGTCTCGTCCCAGCGTGTCTTGTGAAGTAGAAACGATGAGGTCCCCCAGACTATTGTCACTAATTTGGCTAAAATGAAGGGAGGCAATCCGTAGAAGATGACTACCCATATACGTGCCATCCAAGTGGACCAAGGAGCATCATGCCGATTGGTGTCCCACTTGGGGAGCAGTACTTCGGCCTCCAATTGAATGTACGCCGGTAGTGTCTGATCTGGCCCAAGCTTGGTAGGTTTTGTTGCCCCGCTGGGTAATACTTTGATTAAAGCAGACTTGTAAGGATAGTACGTCTCACCGAGTTCGTTGTAGAATGCACAAGTGAGCGCATTGTACAGTACGAATACGCCAGCGACTATCCACGCACTTGTCGAAATTGCGGCCGATTTCCAGCCACGGCGTCCCTGAAAAATGGCTAGAGCTGTTCTGATAGAATTGCGGTAACCATACTTGGATGTATCTGTCAACCAGCCTTCTTCAGCAGAGAGGCTCGTGTAGTTTATCATACTTGCAGATCGGTTGAGGGCGACTCTCGTCAAAATGAATGCAATCGGAACCAAGAAAATGAATGGCCACACCATTGTGTCACCCATGAAGCTCATCCCCTGTGCATCACCATACCCATCGAGTGTGATAGTCAGGCTGCCTAGGAAGAATCTTCCTTCTCGGAGTGTGACATACGCGAGGCCTATGATAGACACCAGGATGACAATCAACAGCCTTGTTAGCTTACCCTTGTTCTCGATACCAACGCATCGAGAAACCATAGAAAACACGGGATTTCCTACGTCCAAGTCATGGGCCGTGAACCTGTGTATTTGGAGCGCGGCGTCTTCAGACAGTTCTGCAGGCTGGTTCATTAAGACACATCTCCTCCGGCGGCACGAGGTACTGAAAATGATCTGCTCCTGATGCCAGGCGTGATAGAATAATCTTGTTGGGTAGCACTACCCCTTCTTTCATTTCACAGCCCTGATGAGATTGATTCTTCCATTGAGCGCGAAAAAGTGTCCGATTACATCGTACTTACGGGTGAAGAGACATGCTATCCGGCGCGACAGCATGTGCTGAGCCGAGTCTGTAGAAACTTGCCTGGCTCTTGGTGATGATAATGTCTGCAAAGCGGCGTCATATGACTCATGCGTTAAGCGGGAGCTCCCTGAGGCAGGAGCGTCGGAGCCTCCTGAACGGTGAGTGACGGTACGGAGGCCAACTCAGTTTCCACTTTGTAGGAAAGCCGAGTGACAACGGCGGCTGTGAACCAATAGAAATATCCGATTGGATCCGATTGCAGCAGTGGGGTCACAAACAGATTGGCGAGATAAAGAAAGGTCATCCCCTGGAAAGCGGAAGCGAGTATGCGGTAGTCTTCGCGCTCGCTCTGATGCAGAATTCGGGAGCGCCGATAGAGGAGGAACGGTGGCACGAGAAAAAGTAGCGTCCCCAGAAAGCC